>CALWBW010000009.1 GCA_944376195.1 uncultured Clostridia bacterium
ACGTGTTCGGGTCCGGAACTACCAAGGTGCCCTTGGTGCCGTACACCTCAAACCGAGCCTGTGCGCCGCGGCCGTAGTAGACGTCAAAGGTGGTGAAAATCGAGGCAATTGCGCCGTTTGAGAAGAGAATATTGCCCGCGAGGTAGGTGTCGATATCGACGTCCACAACCTCGCCATAGTGCGGCTGGGAGGTAATGATGCGCTGCGGGAAGCTCTTCTTGGTCATACCCATAACGCCCTTTGCCTCACCGATGAGCTGTACAAGCGCTGTGACGTAATAAGGTCCCATGTCCATCATCGGGCCGCCGCCGCGCTTATAATAAAATTCAGGATCCGGATGCCAGGTTTCGTGGCCATGGCAGACCATGGCGCAGTTGGCGCCGATCACGTCGCCAATGATCCCGCTGTCGATCAGCTTGCGGCAGGTCTGGATGCCTGCGCCCAGGAAGGTATCCGGCGCGCCGCCCATGTGAAGGCCGGTCTTTTTCGCCAGCTCGACGAGCTCGTCCGCCTCTTCCATATCGACGGCCAGGGGTTTCTCGGAGAAGACATGTTTCCCCGCAAGCAGCGCGGCCTTTGTCACTTCATAGTGTTCGTAAGGACGGGTGAGGTTTAAGATCACGTCTACTTCCGGATCATTGAACGCCTCATACATATCCTTGTAAATCTTCGGAATTACGGCCTTTGCGCCCTTTTCGACCTCTTCACGGACATACTGTACGCCTTTTTCGGCACGCTCCGGAATCAGGTCGCAGACACCAATCAACTCCACTTCCTTGAAGGTCAGCGTCAGGTTCTTCAGGTAGATGCCGCTGATTGCGCCGACGCCGATCATCGCCACTTTCATCATAAAGCTTGTCCTCCTTCGTTTCTGTCTGCGAAACGGCTTTCAATACGGTAAATATATCACAACGGGGCATTCTATGCAAGAGGATTTTCCAAATACCGGGGCCTTTTTGTGACATCTTCACAGAATGTACGGCCATGCGTGGGGGGCGAAACCTTGTGCCGGGAGAAAATCTATGATATAACTAAACAGGACGGCATAAGGAAAACTGCGTGCGGAGGTGGCCTGTGAACCATTTTTTTGCCTATTTATTCCGGATGAAGCATATCAAACGCTGGGGGCTGATGCGAAATGCCTCCGAGGAAAATTTAGAGGAGCACACGCTCGAGGTTGCGTTGTTGGCGCACGCGTTGGCTTCCATACGGCGGGATGTGCTCGGCATACCATGCGACCCGGAGCGCGTTGCCGCCGCCGCGATGTTCCATGACGCCTCGGAAATCTTGACAGGCGATCTGCCGACGCCTGTCAAATACATGACGGCGGAGTTAACCGGTGCGTACCGGGAGATTGAACACGCCGCAGAGGAAAAGCTGCTTTCCTTTTTGCCGCAGGAACTTTGCGGCACCTATCGTACGCTCTTTGCCCTGGCGCATGATCCGGAGGTTTATCCGCTGGTCAAGGCGGCGGACCGTCTCGCGGCATACATCAAGTGCGTGGAGGAGTTAAAGTCCGGAAATGCCGAGTTCCGCCGTGCGGCGGAGCAGACTATGGCGTCCATCCGCGCGATGGAACTGCCGGAACTGACGTATTTCCTGGCGCATTTTCTGCCGTCGTTTGAACTGACGCTCGATGAAATGGGACTTTTGGAATGAAAAGCCGTCCGGCGGAACCTTGCTTACCGCCATGCGGCGAGGTAAGGCCCCCGTGCTTTGTAGCACGGGGGCCTTTTTGATCTTCTATCTTAGGGACGTTACCGCAGCGGCGTAACCGTGTGACGGCAGACGTACGTTTCGCCGGGCGGAAGCAGGAGCGTACCTTCCCGTTCCCGAAAGACGTCCTGACGGGGACGATCACGGCGCGTAATTGCGCCGTGCCAGGCCTCCATGGCAAGGAACGGGCTTCCGGGCGCCGTCCAGATTTGAAAGCAGTCCGCGCCGTCCAGGGAAAGCCGGATGCCGCGCCCGCTTTTCCGGCTGCGGAGCGTTACCTGCCCGGAGGCGATCGGCCGGAAACAGATCGATCCGTCCCGGAACAAATCATAGGAGAGCGGGAGGATTTTCCCCGACCGGCCGAAGGCGCGTTCCAGCACTTCCATCGGGCTGTAAAACGTGACGACATGGGAGAGCTGTTCTTCGCGGTCGAACGCCAGTTCATAATCGGAAAAGCCTTCGCCGGGAAGGAGCGGGCAGGTAAAGCCCGGATGTCCGCCGATGGAAAACGGCAGCGCACGTTCGTCGCGGTTTTCCACCTCATAGGTAATCTCCAAAGACGCGCCGGAGAGTGTGTACCGCATGCGCAGCGTGAACGCAAAGGGGTACATGGCGCGCGTTCGTTCATTTGCCGTTAGTTCATAGGTGACGCGGTCGGCATGGCGCTCCGTCACGGCAAAGACCTCATGCTGGGCAAAGCCATGCATCGGCATATCATATGTCCGTCCGTCCAGGCAGTACCGGCCTTCCGGCAGACGCCCCAGCAGCGGAAAGCAGAGGAAACTGCCGTGTTCCCAGTGGCCGGGGCGCGGCTGCCAGACGTAGTCGATGTCCTCGTCCAGGAATCGCAGCGAGACGTGCTCGGCGGAAAGCGTGCCGGAGCGGAAAGAGAGCTGCCGGCTGCGGATTTCACAGATTTCCATCAGACATTTTCCTCCCGGCGGCCGGCAACGGATTCTCGAAACGTTTTCATAATGCGTTGCAGCGTAATGATTCCGGCAACGGCCAGCACGACCTCTGCGGCAAATGCGCCGTATGCCAGAGCGGAGATGCCAAATACGGCGTTTAAGAGAATCGTAGCAGGGATTTCAAGGACAATCTTCCGCAAAACAGCAAAAATTAAGGACGTGATACCGCGCCCAATCGCCTGACAGACACCCACAACGAGGAAGTCGAGAATCAGGAACGGAACGGCGATAATCATGGCCCGCAGGAATCCGGTTCCGTAGGCAATTACCTCCGTATCGGCAATAAAGAGACGGAGCAACTGCGGCGCAAAAATCCACACGGCCACGGAAACGACGATCATGATGGGAAGCATCAGGCGGGCCAGGAATGAAATGGATGAACGGAAACGGTCGTAGTTGCGGGAAGAGTAAGAATAGCTGACAAGAGGCATGACGCCCTGCGTGCCGCCCAGGGAAATCTGCATTGGAACGGTGTAAATTTTCTGCGCGATTCCCATGGCGGCCACGGCGGCGGCGCCATAGGCGGCGGTAAAGTTATTGAGGATGGTCATGCCGGTTACGTTCAATAAATTTTGTATGGCGGCTGGAATGCCAACGCTGCAAACCGCCCCGGCAATCTTACGGTCAAACCGAAAATATTTGGGATGAAGACGGATCAAAGTCTGTGAGCGTCTGATAAAGAGCAGCACAAAGAAGTAAATACAGGCGGCGCAGTTTGATAAAAACGTTGCCAGACCGGCGCCTGCCGCGCCCATGTTAAATCCCCAGGGGAAAATAAAAATGGGGTCAAGAATCATATTGAGCACGCAGCCGCTCATGGTGCCGATACTGGCCTGTAAGGAATTCCCTTCCGCGCGGACGAGATAAGCCAGAACGACATTCAGGATGGACGGCGCCGCGCCGCAGACGACAGTCCAACCCAGATAACCGGCAGTTGCTTCCATCGTGATTTCGTCTGCGCCGAGCAGCGTGAGCAGCGGGCGGAAAAAGCACAGGCATAAAAGCGAAAACAACAGACCGCTGCCGAAAGCGCAGTAAAGGCCGAAAGATGCGCTCTTTCGGACGGCGTCGTAGTCTTTTTGCCCGAGCGCCCGGCTCATCATGCTGGAACTGCCTACGCCAAACAGATTATTTATGGCGTTAAAGGCCAGCAATACGGGGGCCGAGAGCGTAACGGCGGCATTTTGTACGGCATCGTTTAACTGGCCGACAAAGTAGGTGTCGGCCATATTATAGAGAACCATAACGAGAGAACTCAGAATCGTCGGGACGACGAGCTTTCCAACGGCCCTGGGTATCGGCATTTGCTCAAAGAGCGCCGTGTTATTGTGCGAGTTACTCATAGATTTACTTCACCTGAAACTTTCAAAAATAACGTAAGCGGCGCGGCATTTTGCCGCGCCGGACTGGTTTTTCTTCCACGTTTTCAGTGCGGGAGCGTGATGTTTTCCCCGATCATGCCGAAATAGGCGCCTTCGTCCGTAATGCCGGAATCTTTGTGGCAGATACGCCACTTATTATTTGCGGTCAAAAGCGCGTTTTCGCCGGTGCGTTCGATCTTCTTCGTCAGATCCACATTTGTGCCCTTCGGCAGAACAATCACGCAGCGGAACCCATCCGGGTTGGCGTTGCAGGGCGCATAGTGCAGGCAGGTGGCATAAAGCTCGACGGCGGTGCCGGCAGGTACGCGGAACAGCTCGACTTTTGCGGTGTCATAGGTATAGTCGTCTGTGATATCCTGCTGCATGCCGACCATGATGATGAGGTCCGTCACCGCGATATCCACTTCGGAGGAACGATGATACTCCAGCGCGTCCATGCGGTAGTTATTGCCGTTGCAATAGCCGATTTCAATCGGCAGTTCACCAAAGACTTCGTCTTCCAGGATTTTTTTGGTGGATTCCACGGCTTCCAGTTCCCGGACAGACGGGACATAAGCCACGTCGGCGGGAATGGGGGTGTATTGGTTCATGGCATCTAGTAAAGGCGTCCAGTCATAACCTTTGATAACGCGGCCGTACTTTTTAAAGGAACTGTCGCATACGCATTTGATTTCCATAAAATGATCTCCTTCCTTTTCCCGGATAATGATACTTGTATTTTATCATGCCGGATGATAAAATGAAAGACAGTAACCGAAACTTTTTTATCAGGAGGGACATCTATGGTCACAAAGCTTCCTTTTGGCACAGGGATTGACGGCGAAGCGGCTTCGCTTTACAAAATTGAACTGGCAGACGGCTCTTACGCCGCCATTACGGATTACGGCGCGACCATTACGGAGATCGTGGTGCCGGATAAGGCCGGAAAACTCCGCGATGTGGTTATGGGCCATGCCGATGTGCAGGCCTATCAGAAGGCAGGCGGTTTCTGGGGCGCGACCATTGGCCGCGTGGGGAACCGGCTGGGCGCCTCGAAGTTTGAAATCAACGGGAAGGTCTATCAGGTTTTGGCAAACGACGGCCCGAACCACCTCCACGGCGGCGCAAAGGGGTTTGACAAGCGCATGTGGGAAGGCGAAATCGTGGACGATCATACCGTGAAATTTTCCCGCGTTTCCCCGGATGGCGAGGAGGGATATCCCGGTACGCTGACCGTCAGCGTCACGTTCACCTTCGATGCAGAGCACCGGCTGACCATCTCCTACCATGCCGTTTCCGATGCGGACACGCTTTGCAACCTGACAAACCACAGCTATTTCAACTTAAACGGCACGACGGGCGAGACGGCGGGCCTGATTTTGAATCACAAGATGCAGATCCATGCTACGCGCATGACTGCGTGCAGCCCCGATCTTTTGCCCACCGGCGAGCTGCTGCCCGTTGCCGGCACGCCGTTTGATTTCCGCACGCCGAAACCCATCGGTCAGGATATCGATGCGGACAACATTTATATTTCCTATCCGCACGGTTATGATCACAATTTCTGCTTGGATGGCGAAGGCTTCCGTCAGGTCGCCGTGACGACCGGAGACGAGAGCGGGATCACGATGGAGACCTGGACCGATTTGCCCGGGATGCAGTTCTTCTCTTCCAACCGCCACAGTTTCTGCCTGGAAAGCCAGTGCTATCCGAACTGGAATCAAAACCCGCAGTTCCCGTCGATCCTTTTGAAAAAAGGCGACGTTTATGAAACAAAAACCGCGTATTGGTTTCGGTAAGGCGTCTCGCTGCATGCGGTAGCAGGAATATAGAAAAGTCCCCGTTTTTACTTTGACATGGTAAAAACGGGGACTTTGTATGCAAAATCAGAACGTGGTCAAACCGGATCCCGGTCACGTGCCGGACGCGCCTGATAGGCTTCCCACAACCGGCGGAGGGCATGATCCAGCGCCCAAAGCAGCAACGCGCCCACAATGGTACCCGCTGTAATCAACGTCCCCCAAAGGAGTGCTTTTCCGGTTCCCATCGCCTGGTAATCAAGAAAATAATACGGTACGCGCCGCGCGATATCGTAGGAAACAAACCGGCCCTCCAGTGCGGTATAAATGGCGATGTATCCAATATAGAGCAGGGGGATGATGGCGGAAACCGGCGCGTACCACCATCGAAACTGCCCTTTTTCGTCAAAAAGCAAATAATCCGCCAGCATCATCAGCGGCGTATAGGTATTTAAAAGGACGTCGGTCAGGGAAAACCGGCTGAAATATTCCGGATACGCAGCCGTCATGCGCGGATGCAGCACGGCATGGTACAGGATAAACGTCAGAAAGATGCAGACGATGGTGCAGAACCGAAGCACCGAATAAACGCGGTTTTTATGATATTCAATATCCGCCAGGTTGCAGGAGAGCAGCACCAGCGTCATGACAACGCAGACCAAGTTGCTTTGCATGGTATAAAAAGAAAGCGCGGACGGCATTTCCATGCCCGGGGCAAACAAACTGAGCAAGACGCCGTACAGCGCGCCCGCGAGATAGAGCAGCCGAAATCCCGCCGAAATAAAGCGGTTTGTGATTCGCATATCAGCCTCAACCATAAAACGTTTACAAAATACATAAAAAATTTAAAAACTGTCTATATAATAGCATCAATCTCTGCGCTTGTCTACCGATATTTCTGACGAAAAAGGCCTTTTCTTTTGTGAAAATTAGGGAAAATATTACGATGGGACTGCCCAAAGCACCGACGGAAAAACAACCGCAAAAAAGAGGAAGCTGTACGCTTCCTCTTTTTTGACGGGAGCTTTTTTATTTCTTACCGAAATCAAAGCCCCAGGATTTTTCAAGCTCTTTCAGACGGAAGAAGCTCTCTTTCGGTTCAAAGTCCTCCGTAAACAGCCCGGACGCCGGGACATAACCGGGATCCGCCATGCTCCACATGGTGATGGCTTCCACTTCGGGGTGGGAGTAGGTAACGGTGTAGAACTGCTCCACCCAGTCCGCCTGCAGGCGTTCGTTCCAGCCCATTTCGTGCCACAGGCCGTAGTACATGTACTTCAGGCAGTAAATGTCGCCCGGCGTGGTATTGGGACGGACGTCTTTTTCAAAAGACGGAACGCCGAGCTCTGTGAGGTGGACGCGGCGGCCGAACTTTTTGAAGCGGTCATACATCTTATCAATGGCGAGCATGTCGCGCGCCGGGTTGTAAAGCTGCATACCGATGGCCTCATATTGCGTGCCGAGCTCTTCCAGACGCTCAATCGCGGTGTAGGGAACCAGATTGCGTTCCCACGTCGGGCCCCACTGCGTCCGGCCGTCGGCGGCGTTTTCGCCGAACATAAAGCAGGTATTGACAACGGCATGCACGTCCGGGTCGGCCTCATGCATGGCGTCACAGCAGTATTTGGTCATCATGGTCTGCTGGTCCTGCGTGAGATTATAGGAATTACACCAGTCATGGTTTTCATTGATGGCGTCATAATAGTGGATACGGCCCTTATAGCGCTTCACGGTACGGCTGATCGTCCGGTCAATTTCGCGTTTGATGGAGCCGTCTTCCCACTTTAAGCCCTTTGTCCACGCAGGCATACCGGCGGTATGCGCCCACCACAGCGGATGGCCTTTTGTGGTGATGCCGGCCTTTTCGAATTCATCCTGCAAATAATCCAGATAGGAAAAATCGGGTTTTCCATACTCCGGTTCCAGGTTTGCCAGATAGAAGGGAAGCGTCGCATAGTTGAAAACGCTGTCGAAGTTTTCCTTCATGGAAGGCATACCCTTGTAATCGATGCACTTTCCGCCGCGGCCGTTCCACTCACGCGCGCCGGTGTAGGGATAGCTGAACCCGCCCGCGCCGAAGAGAATATCGTCACGGCGGCCGGTCTTGCGGATCCGGGCCTGTGCGCGCTCCACAACGGCCAACTCGCCGCTCCACATTGCGGCGGCCAGAGCCAGCATATGGTAGGCGGGCGCCTTCACGGGATTGGCCCCGGCCAGTGTCAGAAGGCTTTTTGCGTCGCGCAGCATGGCAAGGCATTTGGGCGACGGGTCGAATTCCTGGGTCCCCAGCACGACTTCCACCTCATGAATCCGGCTTTCCGCCGCGTCATGGATGAAATCCACTTCCGCGTCCGGACCGTATCCCGCGCCGCAGTTATCGGACATGATCCACATGCCGTAGCCGTAGCCGGGAACGCGGAGCTTTGCGTGAAGAATCACAGGCCCTTGCGGCACTTCCAGGTTGATGGTTGCGTCATAATCAATCGAAGCCTTGCGGATGTACGGAACATAATCCATGTCGCTCGCGTACAGGGACACGATTTCGTCGCGGGTCACATAAGAACCGTCCGCGCCGAGGATTTTGACTCTGAGCATGTTTGATCCCCTTTCTGTGTTCGGCTGTATATACAGCGTATTACAAGATACATTGTAACGCATCGCCAAAAAAAATCAAGTGGCGCCCGTCGATTTCTGTTAAAAACATCAAATGTTGCGGACGGTTTCCCACTCTTTGGCTGGAAACAGGAAAAAAGGACAGAGGATGGCAACTGCTTGCCGTCCTCTGTCCTTTTGGGGGAAAGGGGAAATTTTCGGGGTTATTGATACATCTGGTTGACAGACAGGAACGTATAAAGCTGTTCTCCGTGTTCCTGTTCTTCCTTTTGCATGTGGTTCAAGGCGTTACGCACGCCGGCGTCTGTGAATTCAAAGATGGAGGTATCATACGCACTTGAGACGTACTTTTCCATGGAAAGCGCGTCGTGACAGAGAAACTGGTCGTTTTTGCGGTCTGCCGCCTGATAGGAGACCGGCTGCGTGGGCGCCATGGGGCGGGTCCCGCCGCCGCCCATTTGCGGGACGGTGCCGGAGGAAATCTGGGTCAATGTGTTCAAATGCCCCTGTTCAACCTGCGCAATGGCGCTGAACAAATTTTTCAGTCCGCCGTCGCAGGCGTCCGCCGAATATTTGTTGTACTTTTCCACGCAGAGCTGTTCCTGGGAAATCAGGTCTTTCAAAAGAGACTGCTCTTTCGAAGTAAACGTTAGCATGTCAAAATCACCTCGCTGCTAGTATGGGACAAAAGCAGGAATTTCATACCTGCCGCAGAAGAGAAAAACTTTCGGAAAATCAGTTGCTCTGTTCCACAAAAGAAAGGATGCGTCCGCATGAGATTTCTGTATTTTCGCGCCTATACAAAGCGGTAAAAACATGCTATGATGACTCGGTGGAATTAAGAAAAACCGGGAAAGAAGATGAATGTATGGAAACTCTGCTCAGCATTGCCGTGGCGCTTACTGCCGGCTTGCTGTTTTCGCGTGTTGTAAAACGTTTTAAACTCCCTGCCGTGACGGGATATTTGATTGCCGGTATTTTAATCGGCCCGTATTGCCTGGGACGGTTGGGAATACCCGGCCTGGGCTTTGTCAGCCATGAGGCGGTCACTTCACTTGATATCATTTCCCAGGTGGCGCTGGGTTTTATTGCATTTGCCATCGGCAACGAGTTTCGTCTTTCCCAACTGAAAAAAACCGGACGTCAGGCGACGGTAATTGCCATTGTGCAGGCACTTGCGGCGACAATCTTGGTTGATCTGGTGCTGGCCGGGGTCCATTTCCTGGCGCCGGATAAGCTTCCGCTTGAGGCGGCGATTACGCTTGGCGCCATTGCGACCGCCACTGCGCCGGCCGCTACGCTGATGGTGGTGCGGCAATATAAGGCGCGCGGTCCGCTGACGGACATTCTGCTGCCCATCGTTGCGCTGGACGACGCCGTGGGCCTTGTGGTGTTTGCGGTATCCTTTGGAATTGCGAAGGCGATGGTGCATGGGGAATTCAGCCTGATTTCCATTCTTGCGGAACCGATTCTGGAGGTTGTGGCGTCGATTGCGCTGGGTACCTTGATGGGCCTTTTGTTTACGTGGTTTGAGAAATGGTTCCATTCCAACAGCAAGCGCCTGTGTCTTTCCGTGACGTTCGTCATCCTGACGGTGGCGATTTCCATGATGGAATTTGAAATCGGCGGCGTGGTGCATGTGGGCTTTTCCTCGTTGCTTGTGTGTATGATGCTGGGATCTATTTTCTGCAATATTTGTGATTTTTCCGCGGAACTGATGGAAAAAACGGACAAATGGACCGCCCCGCTCTTCGTCCTCTTTTTTGTACTCAGCGGCGCAGAACTAGAACTGAGCGTATTTGCCGATATCGCGATTGTTTTGATCGGCGTTGCCTACATTTTTGCCCGTTCGGCCGGAAAATACATCGGAGCTTACTTTTCCGCCCGCGGCATGAAATGCGGGCCGAATATCGTGAAATATCTAGGGATCACGCTGCTGCCCCAGGCGGGCGTGGCGTTGGGCATGTCCCTCACTGCTGCACAGACTTTGGGCGCGGAGGGATCGCTCATCCGGAATGTTTCGCTCTTTGCGGTATTGGTTTATGAATTGGTTGGTCCGCTGCTGACCAAAATCGCGCTGACGCGCGCCGGAGAAATTGTTCCGCGCGCCGTTGCACAGATTTCCGACGAAGACGATGAAGAATAAAAGAATCAAAAAAGACCGTTTCAGATGAAACGGTCTTTTTTATCAAAGAACATGTTACGCTTGAATCAGCGCGTTCATCACCGCGCGGCGGCCGGCAAGCGTTTTTTCCGCCTCTTCGCGCGTCGGACGGCGCACGGAGTAATATACTTTGATTTTCGGCTCCGTGCCGGAAGGCCGCACCGCCATCCAGGAACCGTCCGCAAAGCGGTACTTTAAAACATCAGACTTCGGCAGATCACCGATGCCCTGCGTATAGTCGAGAAGTTCCGTCACATCTTCCATGAGAGCGGCGCCGCGCCGGCGCAGCTCCGCGCTGATAGCGTGAATACGCTCCGCGCCATCCTTGCCCTTCAGCGTATAGGAGTCCAGCGCGTCCAGATACATGCCGTATTCCTGATAAAGCTCCTCCAGCACGTCGATGAGCGTTTTGCCCTGGGCCAGATAGTAAGCCGCCATTTCACAGATGAGCATACTGGCTACCACAGCGTCCTTGTCACGCGCATGCGTACCAACCAGATAACCGTAACTTTCCTCATAGCCCATGACGAATTCATGAGAACCGTCCTTTTCATAGCGGTTCATGCGGTCCCCAATGAACTTGAAGCCCGTGAGCGTATCTACCACCTGCAAGCCGTGTTTTCTGGCAATATCCGCGCCGAACTCGCTGGTGACTATCGTCTTGACCAGCGTGGATTTCGGCGTTAAGGACGTCGCGCGGCGGGTCAGGACATAATTGACAAGCAGCGCGCCCGTCTGATTCCCGGAGAAAAGCTGGAATCCATCGCGCCCGCGTACGGCAATGCCCACGCGGTCGCAGTCCGGGTCGGTACCGAGCACCAGATCTGCGCCCTCGCGTTCCGCCTGTTCTATGGCCAGACGCAGTGCGTCGCGTTCTTCCGGATTCGGGGAACGGACCGTGGAGAAATTCCCGTCCGGCTGTTCCTGTGCGGAAACCACCTGAATTCCGGTAAATCCCTGATGCGCCAGGACCTCGCGGACCGGCACGTTGCCTGTGCCGTGCAGCGGGGAATACACAATCCGGAGCGCCGCCCGTGCAGCGGCGGGAAGTTCATGCGCCTGGGTCTCCACCGCCGCCTCGAATGCGTCGAGTACATCGCGGCCGATCTCATGGTACAGGCCGGCCGCGCGCGCCGCATCTTCTTCCATCGCGCGCGTCGCCGTAATGTCGACCGCTTCCACGCGTTTGATTACGGCGGCGGCGTCCTCAAGGCCGAGCTGGCAGCCTGTTTCGTCATAGGCCTTGTAGCCGTTATATTCCTTCGGATTGTGGCTTGCCGTCACGACAATGCCGCCCGCGCAGCCCAGGTGCCGCACGGCAAAGGACAAAAGGGGCGTGGCGGACAAAATGGTGAACAGATAGGCCGGAATTCCGGCCGCCGCCATGGTCAGCGCGGCTTCCCGTGCAAATTCACGCGAATGATTGCGAGAATCAAAGGCAATTGCCACGCCGCGGGTCTTGGCCGCGTCGCCGTATGTATCAAATAAAAACTGTGCAAATCCTGTGGTTGCCCGGCGTACGGTGTAACGGTTCATCCGGTTGGTGCCTGCGCCCATCACGCCGCGCAGACCGCCGGTACCGAACTCCAGGTCCCGGTAAAAACGGTCCTCAATTTCGCGTTCGTCCGTCAACGCGGCGAGCTCCGTGCGCGTCGCATCATCAAAGAACGGGTCGTTTTTCCAATATTCAAATGTTTCGCGATAATTGCCCATTGTCAAGCACCTCTTTCTTTCCCCACTTGGCCCGGTTAGTTCCGGCCCAGCAGCGCAAACATATTCTTTTTGTATTCTTCCACGCCGGGCTGATCAAACGGATTTACGCCCTGCATATATCCGGAAATGCCGCACGCGGCTTCAAAGAAATACACCAGCGCCCCGAACGTCTCTTCGTCCGGGCGGTCTGCTACAAGTTCCATGCAGGGAACGCCGCCTGAGATATGCGCGCGGCGAATACCCTCTGCTGCACAGGCAAAGATTTCATCGTAGTCCCGGCCGGCGACATAGTTTAAGCCGTCTTCATCCGCCTCCACACGCGGCACTTCCACACGGCGGCGGCTGTGCGCAAAACGCAGCATGGTTTCCAAAAGGATTCGCTCGCCGTCCTGAATGTATTGGCCCAGCGAATGCAGATCCGCCGTCAGTTCACAGGAAGCCGGGAAAATCCCAAGGCCGTCCTTGCCCTCGCTTTCGCCGTAAAGTTGCTTCCACCACTCAGCGAGGAAGCGGGAGTTTTCGCCCGGATACGAGAGCACCTCCACCTTTTTGCCCATACGGTAAAGCGCCTGGCGCGCGGCGGCATAAACGACGGACGGGTTTTCTTCGCATTCCGCCAAAGACTCCGCCATCTGCGCTGCGGCGCCTGCCATCACGCGGGAAATATCGATCCCTGCCGCCGCCATGGGCAGCAGGCCCACCGGTGTCAACACGCTATAGCGTCCACCGACATCATCGGGAATGACGAAGGTTTCATAACCTTCCCGGTCCGCAATCCCTTTTAAAACGCCGCGGGCACGATCCGTCGTGCAGAGGATGCGCTCTCTCGCGCCGTCTTTGCCGTAAGTATGTTCCAGATATTCGCGGAAGATCCGGAAAGCCAGCGCAGGTTCCAGCGTCGTGCCGGACTTGGAAATTACGTTGACATAGAGATTTTTCCCGCGTACCAGATCCAGAACCTCGGAAATATCGTCCGCTGAAATACCATTTCCGATAAAATAAACGGCCGGCCCGGATGTTTTTGCCTCGTTGCAGCGCGGGGAACGCAACAGTTCCAGCGCCGCGCGTGCGCCCAGGTAGGATCCCCCAATTCCGATCACCACAAACGCTTCCGCCTGTTCCCATATACGCCGCCCTGCCGCTATGATGCGCGAAAACTCATCGCGGTCATAGGTTTCCGGAAGCCGAACCCAGCCCAGGTAGTCATTTCCCGCGCCGGTTCCCGATTTCAACGTGCGAAGAGAGGAGAGCGCAGCGCCAAAATCTAACGCTTCCGGTGGCAAAAAAGTACGAATGCCGTCAAGTCCAATTTTCAGCATACAATTATCACCAATCTTCCTTATGAGTTTAAAAGTGCGGCAACGGCCGAGCCAATTAACGTAGCGTCGTCAGCCCGCACAATTTTGCAGTAAAATCCGAGTTCGTCGCGTAAAAAAGTATCCAGATAGTGCTCCAGCTTCTGGCGGAAAAACGGCGCCTTGTAAAACGTTGTGCCTTCTGCTGCGATGCAGACGGGGCGTGAGGCGTCGTGTCCCTCGCCGGTTTGGGTCATGATGGCGGCAAACGTGACGGCTACAATGCGCGCCGCACGGTCAAAGCAATCCTCGAGAAGTTCCAAAAAAACCGCGCGGTCTCCCGGATTTTGAAAAATCGGGACGAGCGGGCCGGAGCCTTCCACAAAATCGGAAATTTCCACCATGGAAAAGACACGCGTCATATCAAACGCCGCGGTAAGCGCCTCGGAGAATAATCCCTCGCGCACGGCGCCGCGCACAGTCCGCGTCATCAATTCGCCGAGATAGGCGCCGCCAATCATTTTTTCCGTCAGATGGTCGCCGGGATTTTGCGAGGCTTCGTCCAGTTCGCGGTCGTAGTCGCCGCGTGGAAATCCGGCATAGCAGCCGCTTTCCATGTTCACAGCCATGCGGCCTTCGCCCCCGCCGATTTTCGTGATTTCACTTGTGGATTCTATGTAACAGGTGTTTGTGCCGGTTCCGAGAATGAACCCGATATAACCGCCGTATGATTTGTTTTCATAGCCGATGCCGCAGAGCATGGTGGCAACGGTATCGTTTAATATGGTAAATTGCAGAGGCCCTGCGCCGCGCAAGGCAAGCGCCGCGTTAATTCCCTCTCCAAGCAGGCGTCCCGCCGCGTCCGGCACGGCGACTTCTTTGGAAAAAGCCAAAATTTTGCCGTCCCGGTTGGGTAAAATCTCCGTCGGGAAGGAGAAGCAGAACCCTACCCGGGCGCTGCTGTTCGTGTAGGGGAGAATGTAGGCGGCTATCGCGTCAAAAAACGCGTCGCACGACAGGCTGCCCTGTGTGCCGGGCATGGGATATTTTTGAAATCCCTCGATAATGGGCGCGCCGAGATCGTCAAAATGGACGACGGCAATTCGGAGATTGGTCCCGCCCGCGTCCAGGACAATAGCGGGTTGCTCCTGCGGAACCCTGGTTTCTCCGGAGAGATAAGTGGGAATCATGAAAAGCGAGGATGGACGGCCTGCCAGACCGTCACGCATGGCGCGCAGCAGCTCGCCCGTTCCACGCAAGAGCGGGATCCCGCCGGACGCCATGTGATGGCGTTTTAAAAAATTTTCCACTTCAAAGGAACACATCAAATCACCTTGCTCTATCTGGAAATGGTTCCGGCAAAAAATACTCCAACTCGTCGCCGGCTTTGCCGGATTTTATTAAAATGTTAGGAAAGCAATGCCTTAAAAATCGCATTTTTGAAAAAGAAAGCGGTTTTTCAGCGGCTTTCTTTCAGCCGCATGTATAGTATACACTAAAATTTTCCGTTCGTCTATCGGAATTATAGTCTTTTTGTTGAAAAACAGGATGGCGTTTTTCACAAAATTTTCGTATAACGTAAAAATTTATGCAGAATACAGACACACAAATTTCACATACTAGCACCGGCAGCGAAAAAAGCTGCCTATGGTTGATCCGATAAGAGAGGAGACCACGAGATGGCAAATCTGACATCCAAAGAAGCAACGGCTCTGGAAGAACAGCTTGGCAGCGAGCAAGTGCTTGTTGCAAAATACCGGGGCATGGCTGCGATGTGTACAGATCCGGTAATTCGGACAAAACTGGAACAGATCGCATCAAGACATCAGCAGCATTATGACCGTATGGTCGGATATCTGAAATAAAGGGGAAGAGAAAATGGCCAATAACGTCATGAATATGTGCGAACGCGACATTTTAAAAGACTTCCTCTCCTCGCAGAAGTTCATTACAGACACCTATAACATTTGGGCGGGCGAATGTGTGAACCAGAATTTGCGGGATGAATTTTTGTGCATCCTGAAGGAAGAGCATGAAATTCAGTCGGAGTTGTTTACAGAGATGCAGAATCACGGCTGGTATCAGACCAAGCCGGCGGAACAGCAGGAACTGGATCAGCTCCGGCAGAAATTCGGATGTTGCTGACAAAATGCATGCAGGCAGGGCGGTAATCCTCCTGTAAGACGCCCGTTTCTCTGCTCTGCGGGAAAAAGGCGTTTCCGGACGGAAATCTTCCGAACGGAGCAAAAAGCCCGCCGCCTGTGAAAAAACAGGCGGCGGGACTTTTCAAATGGCGGACACGTTTATTTCAGCGTTTTGGCGTAACTGTCCTTGAGCGATACGGTACGGTTGAACACAGAGGGGTTCTTCGTGTCGCGGCAGAAGTAACCCAGGCGCACGAACTGAAACCGTTCGCCGGGCGCCGCATCGGAAAGAGCCGGTTCCAGTTTGCAGCCGGTGAGATGGATGACGGATTCCGGATTCAGATAATCGTCATAGGTTTTATCTTCTGGCATGGCGCCCATGTTTTCCATGGTGAAGAGTTTGTCAAACAGATCAATGTTCGCGTCTACGGCGTACTGTGCGCTGAGCCAGTGGATGGTGCCGCGCACCTTCCGGCCATCGGCCGGTACGCCGTCACGCGTTTCAAGATCCGCCGTGCAAATGATTTCCGCGATGTTTCCCGCGTCGTCTTTGACCACGCGTTCACATTTCACGATGTACGCGCCCATGAGTCGGACTTCCCGTCCCGGCGTCATGCGCTGGAATTTGGGCGGCGGGACTTCGGCGAAATCGTCCTCCTCAATCCACAGTTCGCGGGTGAAGGGTACTTCGCGCGTTCCGGCAGCCGGATCTTCGGGATTGTTGGCTACGGCAAAATACTCGGTTTTCCCGGCAGGATAGTTTTCAATGGTAACCTTCAAAGGCTTTGTTACGGCAATGCGGCGCAGAGCGGTTTTATTGAGCTCTTCCCGCAGGCAGTGTTCCAAAAGCCGAATGTCGACCAGGTTATAGACCTTGGAAACGCCGATACGGCTGATGAAATCCTGAATGGAGGCCGGCGTGTACCCACGGCGGCGCAGGGCGCAAAGCGTCGGCAGACGCGGATCGTCCCAGCCATCGGCAACGCCGGTTTCAACGAGTTTGCGCAGATAACGCTTGGACATGACCGTGTTCGTGACGTTGAGCCGCGCGAACTCATACTGATGCGGGCGCGGATTGATGCCGAGGTTATCGAGTACCCAGTCATAAAGCGGACGGTGGTTTTCAAACTCGATGGAACAAAGCGAGTGGGTGATTCCCTCCGTTGCGTCCTGAATGGGATGCGCGAAGTCGTAAAGCGGATAAATACACCAGCGGTTCCCCTGACGATGATGCGCGCAATGGACAATCCGGTAAATCGCCGGATCGCGCAGGTTTAAATTGGGGGAAGTCATATCGATTTTTGCGCGCAGCGTCCGGGCGCCGTCGGGAAATTCCCCTGCGCGCATCCGCTGGAACAGATCCAGGTTTTCCTCCACGCTGCGGTTCCGGTACGGGCTTTCGCGTCCCGGTTCCGTCAGAGTACCGCGGTATTCGCGCATTTCATCGGCGGAAAGGTCGCAAACATAGGCCTTGCCGTCGCGAATGAGCTGCAACGCATATTCGTAACATTTGTCAAAATAATCGGAACCATAAAAGATGGCGTCCGGCTCGTCGCCGATCAACCAGCGGATATCTTCTTCAATGGACTGCACAAATTCCTCATCTTCTTTTGTAGGGTTTGTGTCGTCATAACGAAGATTGAACTTGCCGCCATATTTTCGGGCGGTGGTGTAGTTGATTAAAATGGCCTTTGCGGAACCAATGTGCAGATACCCATTGGGTTCCGGCGGGAACCGCGTATGCACGTGGTTCTCGCGGCCGGACGCCAGGTCGGCGTCAATAATTTCATGTATAAAATTCGTGGAATCACTCATGTAGGTCACCTCGAAAAGATGAAATAGGAAAACTCAAGTCAGCCCAGCTTTTCAATCATGGCGGCTATCCGCGCGCGTACGCGCTCTGCCCCCAAAACGCGCATCACTTCATACATATCCGGGGAATTCTGTTTCCCCGTTACGGCGATACGCAGGAACATGCTCACATCCGCCACATTGCCGGAATATTGCTCCGGCGCGGCGCGATAGGCTTTCATATCCGAGGCAAAGCCGAGCGAGTCGGCCACAGCCTTGATTTTATCAAACCACACGGACTGCTCGTCCGCCGGATCGTAGGTTGTCAGGAAGGCCGAAAGCGCGGTGCGGATGAGTTCCGGCGTAAATTTTTCGGGATACGCGTCCTCTATCCGGAACAGTTCATCAAAGAAAAATCCCATATAACCGCGCACTTCGCTCCATACGGCGAAGTCCTTGCGCGGTTTTTTGCCGCCGCGCCCAATGGCAAGCGCCGCCCGGGAGAGCTCCGGCTGGGACGCCAGGCAGACGGCAAATTCGGAATCAAATTCGCCTGCCCAGGTGAGCACCTCCTTGTAAACCGTGTCCGCGCTCATACGCGAAACGACATCCTTTGACACGTCGCGCAGTTTCATTACGTCAAAGAGCGCGCCGGCCGGGTTCATTTTTTTATAGGAAAAGCGGAAATCCGAAGCGGAAACGTCCGGATTGGCACGCCGCCAGTCCTCAAAGTTGGAGTTTAAAATCGTCAAAAGATATTCATAAATGGATTCTACGGGATATCCTTCGGCCTGGTAGAAGGTCAGCGCAAGTTCGGGGTCTTTGCGTTTGGAAAGCTTGCGCTTGCTTGTGCCGTCCATTTTCTGAAGCGGGCCGATGTGCAGGTATTTCGGCGGCCGGAACCCCAACGCCGCAAACAACTGAAGGTGGAAGGGCAGGCTCGGCAGCCATTCGTCGCCGCGCACGACATGCGTGGTGTGCATGAGGTGATCGTCGACCGCGTGGGCGAAGTGATAGGTGGGAATGCCGTCGGATTTCAAAAGCACGTGGTCGATATCGTTTTCCGTCAACTCAAGACGGCCTTTGATCAGATCGGTAAACGGAATTTTATGTTCGATAGACCCCTCTGAGCGGAAACGCAGGACCCAGGGTTTCCCGGCGTCCATCGCGGCGCGGATCTCATCCAGGGAGCGGTCGCGCCACACGGCCCAACGGCCGAAGTAACCGAAGTTGGCCTTTTCGGCTTCCTGCTCCTCATGCATTCTGGCCAGTTCTTCTTCCGTGCAGAAGCACGGATATGCCCGGCCTTCCTGTACAAGCTTTTTGGCAAAAACATGATAAATCGCGGCACGCTGGCGCTGACGGTACGGGCCGTACGCCCCGCGCTCTCCGTCAACCGTGGCGCCTTCGTCAAATTCAATATGGTAATGGCTCAAAGCCCGAATTAACGTTTCCACCGCACCGGGGACCTCGCGTTTTGCGTCCGTGTCCTCAATACGCAGATAGAGCACGCCGCCGGACTGGTGCGTCATACGCTCCGAAGTCAGCCCCTGCACAAGATTCCCCAGATGGACGAATCCCGTCGGGCTGGGCGCGGCGCGCGAGACAACGGCCCCCTCGGGCAGTTCGCGCGCGGGATACCGGGCCTCCACCTCCTCCGGTGTTTCCGTAACATCCGGGAAAAGAAGCTGGGCAAGCGCTAGATAATCCATGATAGTCCTCCATCCATAACAATATTATGTATTTTATCATAATGAAGAGTGGTTTGCAATGCCCGTGACCTCACAGATTCGCGGGTGATCCCTTATTCGAAAGAGCCGGACGCCTGATACCTGTCTGCAGCCGAAACACTATTTTGTCTGTATTTATGCATGGCTGCTATTATAATATTATACAAATTTAAAAATTTTTATTGACTTTTTTTATTCAATATGATAAGATGGTGCCATAAAACTGGAAAGGTGGTGTGAACCCCATGGGCCGGAAAGTTTTGCCCAAGAAAGGATTTGCGGACAGATGAAAGATGTAAATGTACAGGGTTTTGAATGGAAATTCGACTGGCGGACAGGTTACGCCGCTTAAAAATATTGTCATAATGGCGAGCGGCACTTACCGGACTTATTTGAAGGTGAAAACCGCATATGATATTAACACGCTGGAGATTGCACAGTATACATACAGTCATGTGATTGAGTCTTATGGGAATTACCCCTCTGAGGGTACGCTTTACTCTAATTTCAACAATCCCTGCCCCTATGCCATAGATATTGCCGTCAGCAGCGCTCCCGGCAGCGGCGGTGGGATGTATTTTAACTGTGAGGTGTTCATTGATGGCAGATCTTATTCGTGGCATTAAAAGTTGTCATGGCTTTGTCCGGCTGATCTCCTTTACTCTTTGCCTCTGCCTGCTCTTTTCCCTCGCTGCGTGCGATTCCGCAGAAGAAGAACCGGGGACATCCGATGCCTTGAATGTTTCCAATCCCCCTACGGAGGATGTCTCGGATGAAGCAGAGGACGGCCCGGACAAAATTGCCCAACCGGATGAGACCCCGGACGAGACGGGGGAGGAATCCGGCGAGGAGGACGGGGCTTCTTCCGCCTGGGAGGATGTTCAGGCGCAGGTGGAGGCGCTTGGGCTTCCCGAAGGGCCGAAGTTTTCCGGCTTTGAGAATTTTTCTTTCGCGGGCCCGTATCTTGAGAGCTTAGGCGAATTCCGGCAGGATCTGGTCGAGCCGCTCTCTCTTACGGACGATGTCTGGGAATACTTAGAAGTCGACGGGCTGCCTGGCCCGCGTCCTTCCATGCGAGAGCCTGTGGAAATCGGCAGAGAGGCCTACACCCTCTATCTTCGTTTCACGCAGGGCCCGGAACGCGACACACCCGGCTACTTGAGCTATTATTATTTTGAGCGCACAGTGGAAGGCGATGCCGCGGCCAAGGATACCGCAATTCAGGCACTTTACGAGCAGCTGGTCGAGGAGCTTGGCGAGCCGGAGGAACCCGGCACGAATGTCACTTTTATGATTGAAAACGACGGCCTCTCGCCGGAAGATTATATCGCCGATACGGAAACCGAGCAATCGCCGCTTTATGACACGGTACGCGGCGGCATCGAGGCCGGGACACACCGCACGCAGGAGTATGAAAAGTGGGTGTTGGCGGATGGAGTCCTTTATCCCGGTATGGTGGTGGACGCGCTGAAGCTGGGTGTGGAGCCCGAAACGGTGACGGATGAGAACGTGGCGCTGTTGGTCACACTGGGTGTGAACAACAACAGCTCGAGCGTTGTGCTGACGGTGACCATGCAGCTGATCAGTGTGGCGGATACGGAGGTCGCCCGTTATCAGGACGAGCGCACTGCAAAGTTTATCGAGGAACGTATCGCAGAGCGGCAGGCGCGGAAGTCATAAGCAAGGCAGTTTCAGCCTTTTATTTGAAAAAAGCAAGGTTTTTGGGCCTTGCTTTTTTTCGCCCTTTTCTCTTGAACTTAAGGCACCGCCGGCGTATAATAAGAAAACGGCGCGAAAAAAGAGAACATGCGCTATCATGAAAGGGAAAAGGAAGTGCTTTATTGTGGAATTAAGCCTGCTTCTGATGAAACAGATTGCCTCCATGTTCCTGATGATGGCCGTCGGTGTGATTCTGGTGCGGCTGAAGGTGTTAAAACCGGAACACGGGACTGTGATATCCAAAATCCTGCTCTACGCCGTAGTGCCCTGTACCATCATCAATTCCTATCAAATTGAGTTTTCACTTTCCAAGCTTGAGGGCCTGGGCGTTTCCATTTTGGGCGCGGTTGTCGTACATGTGATTTTTTATGTGCTGGAGCGCGTGCTTCGGAAGCCGCTTCATCTGGAACCGGTGGAAAGCGCGTCGGTTTTCTACTCCAACGCCGGAAATCTGATTATCCCGCTGGTGCTGGCGGCGCTCGGGCAGGAATGGGTCTTTTATATCAGCGGTTATATGCTCATTCAGCAGCTGCTGATCTGGACGCACGGAAAATCCATGGTCTGCGGCGAACGGCAGTGGGATATCAAGAAGATTGTGACGAACGTCAATATTATTGCCATTTTCGTCGGGATTATTTTGTTTTTGACGGGATTCCGTTTTCCCTCCGTCGTACAGACGGCAGTGGACTCCATGGCGGGCATGATCGCCCCGCTTTCCATGGTCCTGACCGGGATGTTGCTGGGCGGCATGAAGTTCCGCGAGATCATCGGCGCGCGGCGCGCCTATCTCATCACGGCGCTGCGGCTGATTGTGTTTCCACTGGTCGTTGTGTTGGTTTTTGCTTTTTCCGGCATGACGCGCCTGCACCCGGAGGCGGCGAACATCCTGCTGGTCACGACGCTGGCGACTGCGTCCGCGTCTGCGACAACCATTACGCAGTTTGCGCAGTTATACGATAACAAGCCCGGCTATACCAGCGTCATCAGTATTATGACCGTAATTTTCTGTATCGTCACGATTCCTCTCATGACGGGACTTTATCAATGGCTGGTTTAAAGGAAAATCCGGTATTTGAGGACGGCTTCGGCCGTCCTTTTTTATCTTTTCCCGGCAGAGCGGCGGGATGGTTGAAACGTCCCGCCGCCCATGCTATACTAGAGAAAAATGGAGGAAAAGGAGGGGCTTTTCATGTCATTTTCTCCTCTTACATTTGTCAGAGACCTGAGCTTTGTCCGCTACGGCGGTACGCCGGCGGAATTGATCCGCCGGGAGCTGGAAAACGCCGGCGGCAGCGGCGAGTTTTTGGAATTCCGGATTCCCGCTTCCGTCTGCACACACTGCGCGGTGTCGGTTACGGCGCCGTTTTCGCGCAGCCTCTCTGTGACGCCCTATGGCATGTGCGCGTCTCTTCCCGAGCCTGGCCGTGATTTGCACTTTTTCTATGCCGAGCAGGGGACTGCGCGCGACTTTCTGGGGCGGGAGGATCTTTCCGACTCTGTGGTCCTGGTCAACATGTTAAGCCGCGATACGTTCCGCCTTTTGTGCGAGCGCCATGCGGCAGCGATCCTGGTTGTCACGGGGAAATACTACCACTCGTCAGACGAGGCTGGGATTTATGCGCGGAACCTGCGCCCTAAATTTTTGGAATACGGGGATATCCCCACCTTTGGCATCACGGCGCACGATGCGACGGAGCTTGTCCGCGACGGAGCCGAACAGCTGCATGTCGAACTGGTGCAGGAAAACGGCGAAGCCACCTCGCAAAACGTAGAGGCGGTGATTCCGGGAGGGGATCTGGCAAAAGAAGAGCTGATCCTGACGGCGCACTATGACAGCGTTCCCGTCGGCACCGGGTCCTGGGATAATGCGACTGGAAGCGCGGCGCTTCTCGGACTTTACCGCTATTTCCTTGCGCATCCTGCGCGGCGCACACTGCGTTTCCTCTGGTGTGGCGCGGAAGAACAGGGCCTTCTGGGATCAAAGGCGTATGTCGACCAGCGCGGTGAGGCGCTCGACGCCATTAAATTCTGCTTTAACTTTGATATGTGCGGCACTATTTTGGGCAATAACCGGATTTGCGTCACGGGCGGCCGGGAATTGGAGACTTTTGTAGATCAATATTGCCGGGAAACCGGTTGTTCCGCCGACATCCGCACGCAGGTGCATTCCAGTGATTCCGCGCCGTTTGCGGATCATGGGATCCCGGCCATCGGCCTTTCCCGCGGAACGGCCACTTCCGAAATCCATACCAGCCGCGATCTGGAATTTCCTATCGGGGAAAAGGCGCTTTTGAAAAATATTGCGGAATTTGCCGGGATGGTGGAACGCGTCGCAAACGCCGCCGTTTTGCCGGTAGATACGGGAATGCCGGAGGAAATGAAGAAGGAACTGGACCGATATTTTCAGAGGGAGCCAAAATAAGAAAGAGGCGCTGTCGGGATGAAGCTTTATATCATCGGGGCGGTGGCCAGCGGAAAATCTACGCTGGCACGTCGGGTTGCCGAACGCACGGGCGTCCCCTGTACGCATTTGGACGACGTGGTCTATATGCCCGATCCGGCCGCCCCCGAGGGGAACCGCAAACGCCCGGCAGAAGAGCGCGACCGCCTGTTTCAGGAGGTACTCGCACAGAAGTCTTATATTATAGAGGATGCCGGCCGGGCCTGTTTTCTGGAGGGGTTGCGGCAGGCAGATACGGTGGTTTTGCTGGACCCGCCGATTGCCGTGCGACGGCGGCGCATTCTGACGCGATGGGTCAAGCAGAATCTGGGTTTGGAGCCGTGCGGTTACCGGCCGAACTTTGCCATGCTGCGGGCCATGTTCCGTTGGTCTTCCCGGTATGATACGGGAGCGGACGGCGTGAGAGGCCGCGTCGGCTGTTTTCAGAAGAAAACGGTTGTGTTGCGGAATAACCGGGAGATTGCAGCCTGGCTGGCACAACTGTCCTCCCCGCTATGTAAATGAGAGAACCCCGCCCGGGGCTGCTATTGCCTGGGCGGGGTTTTTCTTATTCCGTCCGCAGTGCGACGACGGGATCTTTTTTCGCTGCAATCCGCGACGGGATGAGTCCCGCGATGAATGTCAGGAACATGCTGATGGCGATGAGGAGGATCCCGCCGCCGAGCGGGAGCTGCGCGACGTCTGCAATATCCGAAAGTGCCTTAATAATCAGATTGACCGGGATGCACAGCAGGACTGTGACAAGGATCCCGAGCATTCCGGAGACAAAGCCGATAATCAGCGTTTCCGCGTTGAAAACGCGGGAAATATCGCGTTTGGAAGCGCCGATGGAACGGAGAATCCCGATCTCCTTGGTGCGCTCCAAGACGGAAATATAGGTGATGATGCCAATCATAATTGAAGATACTACGAGCGAAATGGCGACAAAGGCAATCAATACATAGGAAATGGTGTTGATGATGGTGCTGACGGAAGACATGATGAGCCCGACGTAATCCGTATAATTGATCACGGCTTCTTCCTGCCCGGCGTCTGTCTTTTCGCGGTTATAGTCGTTAATGAGATCCACAAGCGCTTCCTTGGCCGCAAAGTCGACCGGATAAAGGGAAATCCGGGACGGTGTTTCCGGGTCTACAACGCCGAGTACCTTGAGATTCCCCTCATAGGTTGCGTCGGACGACTGGGACGCCAGATATTCCTCAATCAGCGCCGCGCGCTCCTCCTCGGAAAGAGTGGCAAGGTAGGACTGCTGTTCCGGCGGAAGCGTAGAAAGATCAAATTCCGCCGCTTCTGTGCTCTCTTCCGCAGTCCCGGCAAATGGCAGGCCGGTGAATACGTCGGTTTCCGGATGTTCCTGCTGCGCGAGAACAATTTCCGAGGCGTTGGTCTCTGCAATCACGTGCTCCACAAGCGCGTGGGTATAACCGATGCTGCCGCTCATGGAAGTCGCAAGGGAGTCGTCCGTGGGACGCAGGATGCCGACGATGCGAATTTCCGGGCAAGTCTCGAGGAGTTCCTTCAGATAGGACTCATCCTCATGGCGATCGAGCCAGGCACCGCTCTCTTCCTCGTACGTATAGTACTGCGGCGTCAGAACCAGGCGGTAGGACATGGCAAGCAGCTCTTCATAGGAAAACGCCGCTTCTTCGGTTTCAAACGTTTCGCCGCGGCGGATGGCCTGCATTTGTTCGGAGAGTTCCGACTGGTCCAGCAAACCGAGGGAATAAAGGGTTAAATCCGTTATTTCGTTGTCGCTGTCTACAATGAGCACCACTTCGTCCCAGGCTTCAGGCCAATGGCCGGCCAGCACTTCATATTGGGAATCCAAAAGCTCCTGGTTCCCTAAAAGTTCCTGCCAGGCCTCAAGGCTTCCGTAAGCGGACGCGGTATCCGACGGTTGGACCGCGCCGCCCATTTCCGAAAAAACGGTGCTGGGATTGACCTGCACGACCCCATCCGAGGTGTCGGAAGCGTAAAGATTCAAGTCGATATCGTAACTATACTGGATGTCGTTGACCAGCTCTCCGACGCGCTCTGATTCACGTTCCAAATAATCGCGGAATGTGGCAATATCGTTGGACTGGATTTCGGCGGCCATGGAGTTCATCATTTCCGACATGATGTTGTTGGAGTAAACATAGCCTTCCACATGCTCGGTCTCGTCCGGCTGCGCCGCCCCCATCATGGTCTGCATCAGGCTGGTGAGGTCCACGGTTTCCGCCTCGATGGTGAGCGGGTAGGAAGAAAGCGTATCTTCCTCCACTTTGGAGATATAATTTTGAAAGCCGGAGGAGAGGGAGAGGATCAGCGCAATCCCGATGATGCCGATGCTTCCGGCAAACGCTGTTAAAAAGGTGCGCGCTTTTTTCGTCATGAGATTATGAAGGCTGAGGGAAAGCGCGGTGAGATAGGACATGGAGTGACGACGCAAGTCCTTCGTTTCGCGCGGTGGCCTGCCCTCCTCGGGCGTGCCGTCATAGGGGTTGGTATCGTCCGTGATCCGGCCGTCGAGCAGACGTACGATGCGCGTGGAATACCGTTCGGCAAGATCGGGATTGTGCGTGACCATGATGACGAGGCGGTCGCGTGCGACTTCCTTTAAAATGTCCATGACCTGCACGCTGGTTTCCGTGTCGAGCGCGCCTGTGGGTTCGTCCGCGAGCAGGATATCCGGGTCGTTTACGAGGGCGCGCGCGATGGCGACGCGCTGCATCTGGCCGCCGGACATCTGGTTGGGACGTTTGTTCATCTGGTCGCCGAGCCCGACTTTGGCAAGCGCCTCGCGCGCACGGCGGCGGCGCGCGGACTTCGAGACGCCGGAGAGCGTCAGCGCAAGCTCCACGTTGGAAAGCACGCTCTGATGTGGGATCAGGTTGTAGTTTTGAAAGACAAATCCAACTCTGTGGTTGCGATAGGTATCCCAATCGCGGTCTGAGAAATCCTTTGTCGAACGTCCCCCCACAGAGAGATCGCCGGACGTGTACCGGTCCAGTCCGCCGATGATGTTTAAAAGCGTCGTTTTGCCGCACCCGGAGGGCCCCAGGATGGAGACGAATTCGTTTTCGCGAAACGCAATCTCCACACCGCGCAGGGCCTGGATGCGTTCCCCTCCTGCGAGATATTCTTTCGTAATATTTTTGAGTATCAGCATGGGGTCTTGCTCCTTTTCTTTGCAATAAAGAAAGTGTACGCCTCCTTTGTAAACGCAGTATAAATTTCCGCGGCGGCACTTTGCCCAAGTTTTTTTACATTGCGTTCACAGAGGGAATTAGGTATAATGGGGGTAAAGGCCCGACACGCCCCGGCATATCACAGGAACGCGGCCGCCGTCACATGCGGACAGACGGTAGTACGGGACGCAAAAAGCAGCCTGTAAAAAAGCGGACGCAGGCCCGCTTTTCACTTTTCCGACAGGACAACATACTCCGCCATCCACTGCAAGACCTCATTTTGGAATGGGAACACATCCTGCTCCGGCGCGGGCAGTTCGCCGTATACCTTCCTGGCGTCATTTTTACGGAACCCGGTCTGCCCGCAGAATGTCAGCCATGTCTGGATATCCTGCAGGTTTCCCTGGCCAAAAAACCGGTCGAAGCCGTCAAGCTCCTGTAAAAGCCGTATCCATTTCCTTGAGTTTTCCCCGTTCCAGTCCTCTATCGCGCTCATGTTGTAAAGCGCATGCGCGCCGGGTTTCAGTACGCGATAGGCCTCGCGGAAGCCGTCGCGCATTTTTACCTGCATACTTTCAAACCCGCCATTTGAGAATACCAGATCAATGCTTTCGTTCGCAAGCGGCAGCTTTGCGCCGTCGCAGGCTAGGCATACCAGGTCGACATAGGGGTTTTTCCACTCGTCCGTAAAATATTTGCGGTTCCATTTTAAAATCCTGTGGCTAAGGTCTACAAAAAGTATCGTTACCGGCCAATGGATGCGCTCTATCATATATTTCATGCCGCTGCCTGTACCGCAGGCCATGTCGAGGATCGTCCGGGGCTGGAGACGCTCGAGCGCCTGCCACATGAGTTCCCGAAAATTTGGTGCGCCCTGCCAATATCGCGGATTTCCCAAGTGGCGCTGTTCCTCCAGATATTGCTCATAGTTTTTCAAAAAAAGCGACCACAGCTCCCCCTCAGTCTCCCGCACGCCAAAGTCCAAAACGCCGTCCACCACGTTGTAGCCGTGCCCATTTTCGCAGACAAAGCGCGGCTTTTCCTGCCGGATCGGGACGCACACATGCAGCGCCTTCCCGCACGCAGGGCAGATGAGATGGCGGCTGATACGGGCCAGACCACGGTCCAAACCAGATTGCACCGGGAATACCTCGCCGTCCAGAATTTCGTTGATAGAGATTTTTGCCATCCAGGAAATGTTTAACAGCGTCTCGACATCCGGAAGGGAGAGCCCCGTTTCCCATTTGGAGACTGCCTGTGTCGTGACGTTCAGTTTTTCCGCAAACCTGGCCTGGGAGTATCCCAGTTCTCTGCGAAGTGCGGCGATACGCTGCCCCACCGCGTGTTTATCGATCATAGTGCCACCTCCTGATATCAGTATTCTATATGAGTCTGTGCGGCAAGGCAAGCGCGCGGCGGTTTGATTTTTTCGGCGGAGCATCCACTGCCGGTTGACAGCGCCTATCGGCTGCATGATTCCCCTCCGCAATCGGAGAGTATGAAGGAAAGGGTTTGTTTCGATGTTTCATATTTTAGTCGTCGAGGACGACGAAAACGCAAGAAAATTGATGATGACCGTGCTGGAGCAAAACGGCTACAGCGCGATTCCCGCACACGACGGCGTGGATGCGCTGGACGTGATGGACCGCACGCATGTCGATCTCGTGCTGCTCGACGTGATGATGCCGCGCATGGACGGGTATGAGTTGGCGCGTACGCTGCGCGAAGCAGGCAGTGAACTGCCGATTTTGATGGTCACGGCGCGAGGGGTCCCGGCGGATAAACGCGCGGGTTTTCTCTCCGGCACGGACGATTACATGGTCAAGCCCGTCGACGAGGAGGAAATGCTGCTGCGCATCGCGGCGCTTTTGCGCCGTTCGAAAATTGCCAGCGAGCATCGCCTGACGGTCGGTGATACGGTGCTTGATTATGATGCGTTTACTGTGACCACAGGCGGACGTACGGAGGAACTGCCGAACAAGGAATTTTTGCTTTTGTTCAAGTTGCTCTCCTATGCGGGCAAGATTTTTACGCGCCGCCAGCTCATGGACGAGCTGTGGGACATGGACAGCGATACGGACGAACGAACGGTAGACGTACATATTAACCGTCTCCGCGACCGGTTTGAAGACAACCCGGACTTTACCATTGTCACGGTGCGCGGCTTGGGCTATAAGGCGGTGAAGACGGAATGAAAGCGCCGCACCGCCGCATCGGCTCACTGCGCATTGCATTGACGCTGTTTGTTTTTCTCGTCATGACCGTTTCCGGTGTGATTGCGGCCTGCGTATTTTTGCTTGCGCGCCGGTTCGGCATGATTCCCCCTGCTTATATGGCGACGATTATCCCGATTATGATGATCGTGGGCAGCGTATTGGTGGGGACAGTGCTCTCCGCGCTGGTCGGCTCGAAGTTCCTGCGGCCGGTACGCCGGCTCAGCGGGGCGCTTGACGCGGTGTCAAAAGGCGATTTTTCCGTGCGCGTCCCCGTTTCGCGCGGGCCGGAAGAACTGCGGGCCCTTCAGGAGAGCTTTAATCATATGGCGGAAGATTTAAGCGGCATTGAGATGTTCCGCAATGATTTTATCGATAGCTTTTCCCATGAATTCAAAACGCCAATTGTATCCATCCGGGGATTTGCGCGCCAGCTTGCGCGCGGCTCCCTCTCGGAGGAACAACGGCAGGAGTACCTCGATATCATTGTGCGTGAGTCGGAGCGCCTGTCCAGGCTCTCTACCAACGTGTTGTTGCTCTCTCGGCTGGAACATCAAAAAATTGTCACCAACAAAACCGATTTTTATCTCGATGAGCAGATACGCGGCTGTATTCTCCTTCTGGAAAAGCAGTGGAGTGAAAAGGAAATCACGTTTGACCTTGAACTGGAGGAAATCCCGTATCGCACGAATGAGGAATTGCTTTCCCAGGTATGGGTCAACCTGCTCGGCAACGCTGTCAAGTTCAGCGAACCGGGCGGTTTGGTGGAGGTGCAGTGTATGCGTGTGGGAGAAACGGTGACGGTGAGCGTTGCCGACCACGGCCCCGGTATGGAGGAAGAGACGCTGCGCCATGCCTTTGACAAGTTTTATCAGGGCGATACCTCCCACGCCTCCGAGGGAAACGGAATCGGCCTTTCCATCGTACGGCGTATCTGTGAATTGTGCGGCGGCGCCGTTGCCGTGGCGAGCGCACCGGGCAAGGGCACAAAATTTACGGTGACGCTGCCGCCTGTGTGAATGCGAAAATCTGCGCTCTTATCAAAATAGTCAAAAAACCGTTTTCAACCTCTGTGCTTTTTTTAGCGCGGGGACGTGTGGAAACGGGTTTTTTTATGTCTTTTTGGCATTGCCTTTTTAGAAAAAGCAATTTTGTGACAAAATTGTGGAAATAAACAAAAATACTGCTTGACAATTTGCTGGAATATGGTTATGATTTACATAAGGAAAAGTTTTGAATTTTTTATGGGCTTTGTCTGGGAGAAGTGCGGTGAAGCGTTTTTATTGGAAAACAGGATTAGATATGAAATGCAGACCTATTGGTTGGGATACCCGAAATAGGTGTATTTTCAATGCGCTTTTGTAAGACCGCAGGTTGTGATGTGCCGTCACGCCTGCGGCTTTTTTTATTTGGAGTAAAAATGAGACTCAAGGACTGAGAGAAAGGGGCAGTGATTAAAAAACAGAAATTGAAAATTTTAAATTTGAATGAAAAAAGATACATCGTTATGAAAATTGGCAGTTTTGGTATTTCGGTGATGGCAATGCTTTCAAAAGAGAATTTGTTTGTTACGGAGAATCCTTTCAAGAGTTGGAAATATCCTGGCGGGTAAATAAGTGAACAACTGCTCTTTGGTGCAAAAATGCCGAATGGAATATCAGCGCCAAAACACATATGACCGGATCTTGGAAAAGGAGGCACCTATGAAAATACTTGATTATGCGTTTTCGGAAGCAGCGTATTACAGAAAGAATTTAAGTCAGTTTCAATCAAAAGAGCATGATGATGGGATCTACTGCACGCTTCCTGATCTTCCGATGCTGAATATTGAATCTGTTTATAAAAGTTATGGGGATTTTATTGCGGATCCTTATCAAAAATTTCCGAAAAGTCAAAATGTAATTATAAAAAGAGCATATGAGTTTGGCGGAAAAATGATCAAAGTGATATGGGATCAAGACGACTACTTGGAAATGCAGAAATCTCTATCTGATTTGCACCGGAAATACTATGACATAGAGCCACATGATCAATATTGTGGTTTTTATACTGCGTTATATCGCGCAAATAAAATTATTGATGTTGACACGACACAGTTGATGGATAACGGCAATAGTATGGTTTTTAATGTTTTCCGTTTATATGATGATAAACTGGAAAAAATTTGTCGAGAAATGAGGGAATATAACCCCAAATGGTTGCTTTTGCAGCCAAGTATAGCGTGGTTATTGGCGGAATTTATTGAGACAAAAAGCATCGCCTTGCCCAAAGACCTAAAATATATCGAACTATACGGAGAAATGGTAGACGAGTCGATTCGTAAGAAAGTTGAAGAGGCGTTTGGTGTTACTACTGCTTATACATATGTGACAAATATGGTCGGCGCTGCGGCAATAGAGTGCCCTTGTCGAAACATGCACGTTATTTCTGACAACGCGGTAGTAGAAGTTTTAAAAGATGGCGTTCCTGTTTTCGGAGAAGAAGGAGATATCTGTGTGACAGGACTCAAAAACCATGCTATGCCAATCATACGATATCTTACTGGAGAAAAGGGCGTGTTGCTTAACGTTGACTGTGCGTGTGGAAACAAGGCCCCTATTATTAAAATCACAAAAGGGAAAAAGTTCCCTTTCATTCATTTGAAAGATGGGAACAAGTTAAGTGCATACAGCATTCTGGGCGCGATAGAATTTGCCAATGAGTTTATGGCGAATGCGATCAAGACTATGGAAGTTGTCCAGACTGATTTGGATCGCTTTGAAGCGTGTATTGAATTGAAACCGGCATATTCAGGGTGGAAAAAGGCGGTCGTTGATGCATTCCTATCAAATTTACGTGAAGATGAACTGAGACAATCCAAATGGAAGATAATCTTTTCTGACAACACGGTAATTGAAAAAGTTTGATTAAAAAATGAAGGAGGTGCCAAGATGAATGATCGCCCGAATGTACATTTTTTAAAAACGCCATTGGCGTGCTATATGTACGAGGTTAATACAAATCAGATGTTGAAAATTCCAGAGGAATTTTACTCAGGACTTCAGGAATATGTGAAAACAGGTATGGCTTCTGATGCGGTTATGAATTACGCAAATGCGTTAAAGGCGGAAGGATATCTCTCCAGCAATCGTCCTACGGAAATGGAACACCAGGAGAGCAAATTTTTGGACTTTCATCTGGGAACAAATGTGGAACAAATGACGTTGCAGGTGACCCAGCAGTGTAATTTCAGGTGTACCTATTGTACTTATGCACCGAAAGATTTTGAATATCAGCGCCAGCATTCTTCGAAACGGATGACGCTCGAGACTGCATTGAAAGCGGTTGACTTTTTTGCCGCACATTCAGTGAAGCGGGAGCGTGTGGCTCTGGGCTTTTATGGCGGAGAACCTCTATTGGAATTAAATCTCATTCAGAAGATCGTCGCATACGCAGAAGAATTGTTTGATGGAAAAGATTTAATATTCCCGATTACAACAAACGGATCGCTGTTTACCAAAGATGTTGTGGATTTTATAAGCAAACACAATTTTAATGTGCTCATCAGTCTTGATGGAACGCCGGAAATCCACAACAGATCAAGAAAGTTTGCGGCGACAGGAGAGGGAACTTATGAAGAAATTGAACGTAATCTGCGATATGTGCAGGAAAATTATCCAGACTTGTATGCAAGAATTTCATTCAATGTTGTGATCGATCCGCGCTATAGTTGCGTGGGGTTACATGAACTGTTTTCTCACCATCCGCTATTTGTAAATGCCAATGTCAATTCCACATTGATTTCGGATGAAAGTTCAATGGAACATGTCACGGCGTCCGATCAATATATCTATGAAAATTCCATATATTTATTTAAAGCGCTCATGGCGAAAAAAGACCGATATCCGCAGGAAAAGGCATCCAAAGTTGCCGTGGGAACCGTTGGAGCAAGAAGTGAAAGATTAAAAAAGAACATGAAGATATCCAAAGGACTGCCCGCGAAAATGTCTCATGGAGGACCGTGTATTCCGGGACAGAGAAGAGTGTTCGTAACTGTAGACGGAGATCTTTTCCCGTGTGAGCGAGTTAGTGAAACTTCAGAAGTAAACAAAATTGGCAATATCTATGATGGGTTCGATATTGACAAGGCAAGAGCCATACTCAATATTGCGCAGTTGACGCCGGAGGAGTGCAAAAATTGCTGGGCGATTCGTCATTGTATGCAATGCGTCCGAGCATGCGACAACAATGGAGAGTTATCAAGAGAATTAAAACTTCATAACTGTGCAAGGGTGAGAAGTGAGGTTGAGGAGATTTTCAAGGAATATTTGATGTATAAGGAGTTAGGCTATGAACTTTGAAAATTTGCAAGGCGGAAAGATATGCATATATCCCTACAGCGAAGAAGTTCAACCTTTGTTGAGACACCATACATTGCTATCCTCTGCATGGAAGGTGGCCTCATTGGTCTCTCCCAGAAGCTGGGGATTTGTCGGGAGGGAATTCCGGTGCGGAAATGAAATTTTGAAGGTTGAACCGTCGCTTGAGCATTTGCCTGATGACATCGATTATATCCTGATCCCGGAATTTTTTGAAAATTTAATGGAGACATCAATCGTAAAACGGATTTTATCGCGTGTTCTCCCGGTGCTTGGTAAGATACGCGGCATCATACTCTCGGCAGTTTTGGATGGGGAAAATTATGAAATGCTGAAAAGCGCTTGTGCGGGGATCTGCGAATTCATTGACGTGAGCGCAACGTCTTCGGATCCAGGACCGGTGCAGCAATTTGAAAAAAGGAAGGGCATACTGGAAATCGACGTCCCAGTCATCGGGATTATGGGAATGTGGGATGGTACGGATAAATTTGAAGTATCTTTGGCTCTTCGTGAGAAATTTTTAAAGGATGGTTACCAAGTCTCTCAAATTGGCTCGAGAAACTACTGCGAAATGATGGGCTTTCACTCTTTCCCCCGGTTCATGCTGAATCCCACAGTGGGCGAGGAAGAAAAAATATATCAATTCAACCGGTATTTGAAACAGCTCGTTGAGGAGGAATCTCCGGATGTGATACTCATCACGATACCTGGCGGTACGCAGCAGCTCAATAATCAGTTCCCGAACCGGTTTGGCATTTTGCCCTTTTTGGTTTCCAAAGCGGTAGTATTCGACGCGCTGATATTGTGTACGATCTACGAACCGAATGCAGGAGAACTGTTTGAACTGATCTCGACTTCCTTCAAATATAAATACGGCTGCGAAGCTGATGCGTTCCATATGTCAAACATGGTATTTGATGTTGCGTCGATCAGCGAAAAGGAGGCAATGAGACTTCACCACATTGCAAGGAGCGACGTGGAAAAAGCCGTAAATGAGAACTATGCCGGCCTGGCAGCCCCGATGGTAGATGTCTATAGCGCCGGCGGGGCGGAAAAGTTATATCACACGATTGTTGATAAGCTCACGGAAAATGTGGCTGACGCCATGTTATGAGGAGGGCGCATATAATGCTGACGAAAAATAAGAATTTCACGCCTGAATGGATCTGTGCCGATATCCTGGGTATTCTAAAAGAAAAATTTGACGTGAAGAAGCCCAAAGTACAGAGGTTTTTCGGGTTGGAAGGGTTGCTGGATGCCAGGGGGCTTGTCTATCTTGTTCATATTCTGGAGGAGCGCTACGGCATCCGCTTTACCGCGGAGGATATGGACGAGGAACAATTTTACACGGTAGACGGCATGGCTGCTATGGTATCTTCGAAGTTATGCCCGGAAGACCAGTGACATTCGGTGTAAAGGGGTATTCGCCGATACTCTTTACATATGGGCGGCGAACGGCGAATCGCTGTCCGGTATTATGGAAGAAAGGAGGAAGGAAACATGAAAAAGCTCAGGAAAGTCAAGACGAACCTGCAGGATTCCATTGAGGCGTATGAAGGAGCTTGTACTTGTTCGATAGGCTGCTCTTGCGTTGTCTGCGGCTGTCCGAATAATGATTTGAGTATCGACGTAGCTTATGACCCAACTTACGAAAATACGGAATCCACCAGTTTAAGCATTTCTCTTTCCCATTATAGTTGGGCTTAAGCAACACATTTGATGGAGGCAAATGATCATTCTCTGACTGCTATTTAGGGAGGCATGCCAATTTATCTCACTTAGATAGCATGTGCCGGCAGAAGTGCGGCGGACGCGTCGCGCTTCTGCCGAGAAACTATCATAATCTTCAGGACCTAGCCCTAAAAGAGGTGTTTCTATGAAAAAGACTCGCTCCATAGCAGGCCTTCTTGCTGTCGTTCTCCTATTTTTGCTTCCATTTTCCGGGTGTGAGAAAGTCCCAGAACGTACGGAAGTACCCGCACCAATCGAAGGGCCAAAACTCGCCGATCTTAAAGAGACAGACACTCTGGTGATTTATGTCATGCAAAGCTTTCAACGAACCTACATGCCCCAAATTGAGGCATTTCGCAAGGCCACCGGCGTAGACGTAGAGGTCGTAAGCGTAGTTGGGGAACCCGAAGAATTTACAGAACGAGTCATAAACGATATGGTAAGCGGCTCTGGCCCGGATGTTCTGTATTTTAGCGATTCTTTTAGAATGGATATCACAAAATCTGCATTAAACGGCAATTTTCTCGACTTGACTGATATTTTAGCGGAGGATCCGGACTTTTCCGAGGACGATTATATCGAGGGGGTGTTTGACGCCTGTCAGGTGAATGGACGGCAATATACAGTTCCAACATCGTATGATCTTCCGTTTGCATTTTCTGTTGCGGAGACATTGGCGGATATTGGCTTTCGTTGGGATGGGATTGACACAATGTCTGATTTCATAGAAGAAATCGCACATCTGACTCCAGAAGCATCTGAAAATAATTCTGGGTTTCAGCAGATGATGAATAGCAAAAACTATTTTAAGATGTTGTACAGATATTCTGGTATTCGTCTGCTGGACTATGAAAACGGTGTGGTACTACCGGATGAGAAGGAGCTGCGTGAATTTTTAGAGGCATATAAGCTATTTTTTCCATACGATTATGATGCGTCAGGAGCCTCTCAAATCTGGAACAGGGTTGATCCCCTCTTGAGCGGTATCGCCGCTTTTTGGATCCCGTCCTTTCTTACAGGTATTGTTGATTCTATTAGTATCATGAAACTTGAATCCCTTGCGTATGCCTATCGTGTAATTCCCAGCCAGACAGGGGAAATCGTCGCACGAATAAGTTCACAATTGGCAATCCCGGCAAATGCAAAAAACACGGCAAACGCCTATCGCTTTATCAAGTTTTTACTCTCGGAAGAGATGCAGCTGGATCAGAATGTACTTTTAGGGATGAAACCGATTCGCAAAAGTGCGATACACAAAGTTATATATGAGACACCGGCACTTTATGAAAACCATGGGTTTTACCTTGATGATCCCGAAAACCTGGCTTTGACGGAGGATGAGGCTGTAGCACTCGAGGAGGCAATCACCAGTATTGACCGCTTTATGCAGGATGAACGGGTGGTGCTATCGAATATGTTGCAGGAGTCCATGCTGCCCTTCTTCCGGGACGAAGCAAGTTACGAGGACTGCCTTGCCGACCTCAAGAACAAACTGACGCTCTATTTAAGCGAGTGACGCGCCGCGCTTCTGCCGGGGACCCCATAACCGTTTCCAGGATGATCCCTTTAGAGAAAGAGGTGTTATCTATGAAAAATCGCCGTATTTTATCCGCGTTTCTTGCCGTCTCCCTGCTGCTCCTCCTTTTTACCGGGTGCGCGAAAATACCCGAATCTGCCAAAGGCCCCGGGTTTGACGATCTGGTGGAAACAGACACCTTAGTTGTTTATTTAATGCAACGTTTTCAACGAACCTACATGTACCAAATTGAGGCCTTTCAGAAGGCCACCGGGGTAGATGTAGAGGTTGTAAGTGTGATCGGGGAGCCCGAAGCATTTACGGAACGTATTATCAACGATCTTACGAGTGGTTCCGGCCCGGATGTGCTGATTTTTGACGATACATTTATGATGGACGTTACGAAATCTGCATTAAACGGCAGTTTTCTTGATTTGACTGATGTTTTGGCGGAGGATCCGGAGTTTTCAAAAGATGATTACCTGGATGGCGTATTTGAAGCCTGTCAGGTAAACGGACGGCAATACACGATTCCGACGTCATATGATTTCCTGTTGGCATTTTCTCTTACAGAAATGCTGGCGGATATCGGGTTCAGCTGGGATGGCATTGATACAATGGCGGATTTTTTGGAAGAGATTGCACGTTTAACGCCGGAGGCTGCGGAACTTCCGAAATTTCAGCAAATGCTGAACAGTAAAAATTTTTATTGGAAACTGTACAGGTATGCCGGCATCCGCCTATTGGATTATGAGAATGGCGTTGTACTGCCGGATGAGGAAGAATTACGCGAATTTTTGGAAGCCTATAAGCTGTATTTTCCATATGATTACGATGCGTCAGGAGCCTCTCAGACCTGGATCAGAGTAGATCCGCTCTTGAATGGTACGGCCGCTTTTTGGATAACACATTATCTTACAGGGATCGTGGATTCTATCAGTATCTTGAAACTTAAATCCAGAGAGTATACCTATCACGCGATTCCCAGCCAGACAGGAGAAATTGTCGCACGGATCGGCTCGCAGCTGGCGATTCCGGCTAATGCAAAGAATACTGCAAATGCCTATCGGTTTATCAAGTTTTTGCTCTCCGAAGAAATACAGGTGGATCAGCTTTTACTTATGGGGGTAAAACCGATTCGCAAAAGTGCGATACATAAAGTCATATATGAAAGTCCGGCGTTTTATGAAAACCATGGGTATTACATTGAAGATCCTGAAAATTTTGCTTTGACAGAGGACGAGGCAAAAGCACTGGAAGAGGTGATGCTCAACATCGATCGTTTTGTGCAGGATGAGAGACTTGTAGTGCCGGAAATGATGTTCGAGTCCATGATGCCCTTCTTCCGGGATGAGGCAAGCTACGAGGACTGCCTTGCCGACCTCAAGAACAAACTGACGCTCTATTTGAGCGAGTGACGGGATGCGTGCGCGCGACGTGAAAAGAAAATCAGGATAAAGCAAATGAGTAAAAACAGCCCATATATACATATACAGGGGAAATTGGTGCCCGGTATAAAAACAAAGGAGGAAGGAAACATGAAAAAACTCAGAAAAGTCAAGACGAACCTGCAGGATTCCGTTGAGGCGTATGCTGGCAGTTGTACCTGTGAGCCCAATTGCTATTGCTCTTGTAATTGCTATTGTTCTACTGAACACCAGTCAGTGATTGATGCTGTAGAGCCGCAGAGTTCTACATTTTATCAAAACCAAGAATTTGTTGGTGTAAGTACTTCTCTTTCCAGTGTACATTGGTCTTAAAATTGCGCTCATCAAGAAAGTAAACGTTTATTTGCCAGCTGCTATTTAGGAAAGCAATGAAATTTGCTACGTCTAAATAGCAATGCCCGGCAGAAGCGCGGCGGACGCGCCGCGCTTCTGCCGGGGAAAAAGTATGAGCATGAATGAGTTCAAAGAAAAAGGTGTTTTCTATGAAGACGACGCATATTCTGTCGCTGGGATTGGCGGCAATACTGCTTCTGCTCCCCTTAGCTGCCTGTCAACAGAAAGAGGACGAAACTTCCACATCTGTCGATACGCTCGAGCTCGTTGAAAGCCTCACGTATGACGAATTGACTCCTACTGCTTCACTGGTATTGTATGTTCCAGTATCAGCGGAAGCGCAAATACAGCCCTTGATCAATCGGTATCAAACGTTTTACGAGGTCGAGGTGGAAGTTGTACGCGTAGATGGCGATTATGAGGCATATGCAGAACGTGTAGCAAATGATCTTGCAAGTGGGAAAGGCCCGGATGTACTGTTTTTAGATTATCTTGATATAGACATTGCAAAGGCCGCGCTGAACAACAATTTTCTTGATCTGACTGATATTTTAGCGGAAGACCCGGACTTTTCGGAAGACGATTACCTGGACGGTGTGTTTGAGGCGGGCTGTTTCTATGGGAGGCAATATACAATCCCTACTTCGTTTTTCTTGCCTCTTCTTCTTTCCGCCCAAACAAAGCTGGAAGAATTGGGCTTTCATTGGGATCAAATAGAAACAACATCGGACTTTTTAGAAGAAATTTCTTGTCTGACGCCATACGCGCAACAGAGCCCATCTTTTCAGCAAATGATGCAATCGAAGAATTATGTTGGGATGTTGAACTTAGCATCAGGCATCAGTCTGCTTGACTATGAAAAAAACACGGTACTACCGGACGAAGGAGCGCTTCGCGAATATCTCCAGGCCTACAAGGCATATTTCCCATATGATTATGATGAGACGGGACGTTCTACTTTATCTAACTTTGGCGCAGATAATCTTGTTCGGGGGAAATACCTTTTCTGGTTGGGCAGTTTAATGATTGCAGATTTAACCTGGAATATGGATGCGCTGATAGAGGCCTCTTGCGGTTACGCGCTTTCCGTCTTGCCAAGTCAAACAGGCGACATCGTTGGAAGCATAGACGGACAAATGGCCATCAACGTAAATACAAAGAATCCATTAAACGCATATCGCTTCATCAAAATGATGCTGTCCGCAGATGTACAGAGTAGCAGAAACCCACTTCTTAGTTATGTACCGATTCACAAAGAGGCCATAAAAGCGATTATATCCGGTACATATACCTTTGATGTCGCAGGGACGACATATGGAGGACGCCAGAGTGCCTACCTCACTGAGGAGGAATTGGATACGATCATTGAGACGCTCACCGCAGTCGACCAGTTTACCCAACCGGCATCCGCAAGTGTTAACAATATAATGTGGGAAACCATGCTCCCCTTCTTCCGGGATGAGAAAAGCTACGAGAACTGCCTTGCCGACCTCAAAAACAAGCTGATGCTCTATTTAAGCGAGTGACGATTATGTGTGTACAGTGCAAAAAATCAAAATAAAGTACTGAATAAGCAATTAATATTGGTACAGAAATGAAAATTATGGCCTGTTCGAATTAAAAGGAGGAAAGAAACATGAAAAAACTCAGGAAAGTCAAGACGAACCTGCAGGATTCCATCGAGGCGTATGAAGGCGCTTGTGATTGTGCCCCCAATTGCAACTGTCATTGCAATTGTGCTTGTTCTAATGTGAATCCAACTGTTACAAGTCGCACGAATACAGGTTATACTACAGCAGCTAATACTCAGGAATTCGTTGGTGTAAGTACTTCTCTTTCTAGTGTACATTGGTCTTAAGCTGTGGCTTAATTAAGTAAGTCGATGTAATCTGGTTGTGATTTGAGGAGAACGATACAGATTCGCTTAAGTAGCAGACGACGGCTGAAGCGCGACAGGTTTGCCGCGCTTCAGCCGGGAAAGCCAAGAATCAGCATGAATGAATTCTAAGAAAGAGGTATCGCATGAAAAAGTCTCGTATTATTGCATTATTCCTTATCATGGTGCTGCTACTCCTCCTTTTCACCGGGTGCGCGAAAACACCCGACCGCGCGGAGGAATCTGAGCCCGTCGAAGGCCCCGGGCTTGACGATCTGGTGGAAACGGATTCGCTGGTGATCTATATCATGAAAGGCAATGAAACGCTTGAACAGCGCCGGATCAACCAGTTTACCGTACTCTACGATGTAGATGTGGAAGTCGTGCGCGTGGCGGCAGATGAGTATCAGGAACGTGTTATGAATGATCTCGCAGGTGGTTCCGGCCCGGATATCCTGTTTTTAAATGATCTATATTCTCTGGATTTTACGAAAGCTGCTTTAAACGGGAATTTTCTCGATCTGACTGATATTTTAGCGGAGGATCCAGAGTTTTCGAAAGACGATTATCTGGATGGCGTCTTTGAAGCCTGCCAGGTGAATGGGCGGCAGTATATAGTACCGTTTTCATGCATGATGCCGCTTGAAATATCGTCCGAGGAATCATTGCAAAAGTTGAGTTTTGATTGGAGTGAGATCGAGACAACGTCAGATTATATTAATGCGCTTGCGCGCATGACACCTGTGGCAACAAAAGATCTTGGCTTTTCAAGTATGCTTTTCTCAAAAAATAATTTCTATGCCCTGTTTTCAAGCAGTGGTATTCAACTTTTGGATTATAAAAATGGTGATGTTTTACCAGACGAAGAAGGATTGCGTGAATTCATGGAAGCCTATAAAGCATTTTTCCCATATGACTATGATGAAGCAGATGGATCCAGCTTTGCAAACTATGATTCTTATATGCTTAGCTCAGGGACAATTGCGTTCTTTGAGCCTATTTCTATTGAAGGCATAACCTCAACAATAAACTGTATGAAGCTTGATTCCTGCGATTATGTACTGCAGGCGTGTCCTGGTCAATCCGGCGAGGTCATAAAAAGCATATTCGGACAGATAGCAATAAACGCAAATTCAAAAAACACCTTAAATGCTTATAAATTTGTCAAATATATGCTGTCAAAAGAGGCACAGTCGGATCCTTACATGATTTATTACATGCCAATTAGCAAAGACGCAATCCATAATAGCATTCATGGTGCAAATGCGCTGTATGAAGCCAACGGTTATTATTTTAACGATTACGACAATCTTGCGTTTTCTGAAGAAGAAGCAAACATGATAGAAGCGGAGATCACTAAGGGCGATCAGTTTGTTCGGATGATGCCTTTAAATGTATTTAATATGGTGCAGGAATCCATGCTGCCCTTCTTCCAAGACGAGGCAAGCTACGAGACCTGCCTTGCCGACCTCAAGAACAAGCTGACGCTTTATTTGAGCGAGTGACGCGCCGCGCTTCTGCCGGGACCCCATAACCGTTCCCGGGATGATCCATTTTGAGAAAGAGGTGTTTCCTATGAAAAGCCGCCGTATTTTATCTGCGTTTCTTGCCGTCTCTCTGCTGCTCCTCCTTTTTACCGGGTGCGCGAAAACACCCGACCGCACGGAGGAATCTGAGCCTGTCGAAGGGCCCGGGCTTGACGATCTGAAAGCAACGGACTCGCTGGTAATCTATACGTATACGGGAGCTGATGTACTTGATCAACGCCGGATCAATCAATTTATTGCGATTTACGGTGTGGATGTAGAAGTTGTACGCGTGGACGGGAAAATTCCTGAATACACCGAACGAGTCATGAATGATCTGGCCAGCGGCTCCGGCCCGGATGTTCTGTTTGTGGATGACCTTTACAGCGCGGATATCGCAAAAATTGCTTTGAACGGAAGCCTCCTCGATCTGACCAATGTTTTGGCGGAGGATCCTGATTTTTCCGAGGAGGATTATGTCGAGGGTGCCTTTGAGGCTGGACAATTTCACGGACGGCAGTATGTGATTCCACTGGCATTTGAAGCGCCAGTTTTGCTATCTTCCACGGAAAAATTGGATGAGCTTGGATTTGATTGGGACGGTATTGAGACTACCGAGGATTTTGTAGAAAATTTAGGGCTCCTGACACCTGCTGCAGAAGAAACCCCCGGGTTTGAGAGGATGTTGGACTCACAGAACCGTTTTTCTCAGTTGCTGATTACCTCGGGCATTACTTTAATTGACTATGAAACCGGCGAAGTGTTGCCGGAAGAGGAGGAACTGCGCGAATTTCTCGAGGGATACAAGGCGTATTTTCCATATGATTATAACGAGACAGGGAGCACTTATCTTGTAGGTATGGGTCATGAAGGACTTCTTTCGGATAAATGGAGTTTTTGGCTTGCGCCAACTGTTTCCTGTTTAACTGAATCGATATCTATATTGAAAAATGCGTCCTGTGATTACACTATGCATTTAATCCCTAGTCAAACAGGAGAAACTGTAGCGAATATACGTGGCGGGGCAATGGCGATCCGGGCTAATACGGAAAACTCCCTAAACGCATACAATTTTATTAAGTTTATGCTGTCTGCAGATGCGCAAAGTGACCAATTTATACTTCCCGGCTACATGCCAATTCGCAAAGAGTCAATTCAAAAAATCATATATAATGCCCCCTCGATGTATCAAAACAACGGATATTACTTTTATGATTCCGAGAACCCGGCACTTACAGACGAAGAAGCGGAAATGCTCATAGAAATGTTCACCGGGATCGACCGGTTTGTCCTGGGGCTCCCTGTCATGTCAACCATGGTGCAGGAGTCGATGCTGCCATATTTCCAGGACGAGGCAAGTTACGAGGACTGCTTTGCGGACCTCAAGAACAAACTGACGCTTTATTTAAGCGAGTGACGCGCCGCGCTTCTGCCGGGACCCCATAATCGTTTCCAGGATGATCCCTTTAGAGAAAGAGGTGTTTTCTATGAAAAACCGCCGTATCCTATCTGCGTTTCTTGCCGCTGTCTTCCTGATTCTCAGTTTTTCTGGATGTGAAAAAAAGAAGGCACCGGAACCATTGACCTATGGCGAACTAAACGAGACGGATACGCTGGTGTTGTATGTGTTACAAGAACAAGAGAGCATTTTCCGTAGCATTGCTGCCAGATTTACAGCGAGCACCGGGATTACACCGGAGCTTTTAGTCGTAGATGGGGACCTGGATGTATACCAGGAACGTGTTGCAGCCGATCTTGCAGCCGGTTCCGGTCCGGATGTGTTGTTCCTCTATTATCTGGATAATCTCGATGTTGCAAAAGCAGTGCAAAACTATAATTTTCTCGATTTGACAGAGATTCTCGCCACCGATCCGGAATTCTCTGAGGAGGATTTTGTGGATGGGGTCTTTGAGGCGGGGAAGTTTAACGGACGGCAGTATACCGTACCGCAATCTTTTTATTTGCCATTCTATCTTTCGTCAGGGACAAAGTTGGATGTTTTGGAAGATCAGGATTTTGAATGGGAAGAAATTAACACGACTTCAGAATTCATGGAAGAAATGGGACGTCTGACACCGCTTGTAGAGGAACTGCCGTCTTTCCTTCGAATGATGCAGTCATGGAATTTTGCATCCAGGTTTTTTCAGAATTCCGGGATTCGTCTGATTGACTACGATAATGGCGAGATCCTTCCGAATGAGGAGAGTTTGCATGCATTCATGGAAGGATACAAGGCCTATTATCCGTATGATTACGACGGAACAGGGGTATCCTGGTGGGAAAGTCGCGGTTCGCAGTATCTTTTGCATGGGTCATATTATTTCTTTAACACCAATTGGAGTCAGGATTTGCTTCAGGATATTGATGACCTGATTGAGGCGGGGCATGGATATGAGCTGCATGTTATGCCTAGTCAAGCCGGCGATGTAGTCGGACGGATCACCGGACAAATGGCGATTAACGCAGCAACGCAAAACACGATGAATGCCTATAAATTTATTCAATATATGTTGTCTGAGGAAGAACAGAGCAGTGGAAGCGCGCTGATCAAACCCGTTCCGATTCGAAAAGATTCGATTCGCGCAATCGTACATGGAGAATACACAAAAATGGCGATTTCGATCAGCATTCCCGGATATAAAAGCGAATATCTTACAGAAGAGGAGATGGACAAAATCGTGGAGATGCTTATGAGTGCCGACCGTTACATACAAGATGATCCACGGGCCACTTTGGAAATGATGTGGGAGTCGATGCTGCCATATTTCCAAGACGAGGCAAGCTACGAGGACTGCCTTGCCGACCTCAAGAATAAGCTGACGCTCTATTTAAGCGAGTGACGGGATGCGTGCGCGCGAAATAGGGAACAGGGGAAATGACAAAATCTATGAAAAAGCTTACGCAGTTATTCAAGGACTTTGGCCTTGTATTACGTTTTAGTCTCAGAATTTCTTATAAATCCTCACCAAAATATTTTATAATTCGCATTTTGGTAGACCTTGCAAATATTGTGCTGCCTTTTGCCACGATCTCTCTTAATGGATATCTGGTGGACTTGCTCACACAGGGCGGCTCTTCGCCGGATGTTCTTGCGCCTCTTTTATTTCTTGTATTGCTTGCGCTTGCGGTCAAGGGCGCAAACAGTATATCAAATACTATTTTAACTTACTGCGACGGCATGCACCGGGAACTCCTGACGCAATTTAACAGGTCGGAAATCATCAAAACGGTGGCGGATATCGATCTGTCGTTTTTTGATTCCAACGAGTTTTATAACGAGCTTAGCGATGCAAATGCAAATGCGATGACTGTTTCATTCGCGGCTTTCCAAGCAATGAATTTTTTCCGATCTTTCATTCAATTGGTGATCTCTGTGGTTTACATTTCCACGTTCAGTCTGGTTTACGCCGTGCTGCTTATCGCAAGCGGAGTTCCAAACATTATTTTTAGTATCCGGCAGCTCAATCTGATTTACTCTTGGCGGCGGGATAATTTATCGAACGAACGAAAAATTTCCTACGTTTCCAGCCTGGCGACCCAGAGGTATTATGCGAAAGATATCAGGTTTTATGGTTTGTCTTCCTACATCATGCAAAAATATGCGGATTTGTTTCGAACCTGGTTCTCTGAAAAACGATCGGTTTCCTATAAGAGTACGGTCTTTCTCTGTGTGGCCTCTTTGCTCCCGGAGGTTATGACCGCGGTTATCACCTTTCGCCTGGGGGTATCCATCCTAGAAGGGCAATTGTTGGTGGGCGATTTCGTTCGTTACACAGGATTGATCGGCCAGCTGCTTACCAGCATGTATTCTGCAATTCGCTATCTCAGTGATTTGAATGACGCCAGGGTGAAAATAAAAAATTACGTCAAACTCCTCAACTGGGAGACGAGCGTTGAAAAATCTGGGGCAAGTTTGGTCCCTGACGGTCCGCTCAATTTTGAATTTCGCCATGTGTCGTTTTCCTATTTGGACCATCTCCCGAAGGTTTTGACTGACGTAACCTTCTCTTTCACAGACAAAGAAAAAATTGCGCTTGTCGGCCAAAACGGCTCCGGTAAATCAACCATAATCAAACTGTTGATGCGCTTTTATGATCCCACCGAGGGGGAAATTCTACTCAATGGCAAAAACCTGAAGGAATATGATTTGCGTTCGCTCAGGCGGTGTTTCAGCACGCTGTTTCAGGATTATTGTAACTATGCGTTTACGGTAAAAGAATCTACCATGCTTGCGGATAATAACGCTTTGCATGACGAAAGTAAAGTAAAAGACGCACTTTGTAAGAGCGGAGCGATGGAATTTGTCAGGAATTTTCCAAAGGGAATTGACAGTTATCTTACAAGAGGATATGATGAGGATGGAGTGGAAATGTCTGGCGGACAATGGCAGAAAATGGCGCTTGCGCGCACCTTTTACCGGGACGCCCCGATTTACATATTGGATGAACCGTCTGCTGCGCTGGATGCGCAGTCCGAGGATAAACTGTTTAAAGACTTTGAAAAACTGTATCGGGACAAGGGTGCGTTGCTCATTTCACACCGGTTATCTAATGTGGTGAGCGCGGATCGAATTTTGGTGCTTGAAAACGGAAAAATCATCGAAGCGGGAACGCACCGGGAACTGATGCGGCAAAACGGGCAATACGCCAAAATGTTTCAATTGCAGGCTGATAAATATAGGGAGAAGGATTGAACTATGCGCTGGGCCATACTAGATGACGGCGTGAATTTAGCGCTTCCCGCAATTGTTCAAGATCTTGAAATAGACCGCTATGGCATGGTGAAAAAAAGAATCTCGAAGTCGACGTCCGATCATGCGACGATTTGTTTCAAAATCATACAAAAATATGCCGGTACGCTGTTTGATGTAGTAAGCATTAAAATTTTAAATGATGATACCCGCCGGGGCAATAAAGACGCGCTGATTGCTGCATTCCGTTGGTGCATGGAAAACGGGATCCGGCTGATTCATATGAGCATCGGAACGACGGACCCCCGTGACGGAGAGGAAATACGGACCTTGATTGGGGAACTTACCGCTCGTGGGATCATCATTGTCGCGGCGAATAGTAATAAAGGCGTACAAACATACCCTGCCTATGAGAATCGTGTTATTGGCGTAGAGTGTGATGCGACGTTGCGGGATGATCAGTTTGTATATACGCCTAATGCGTTGAACGGTATGATGTTCCGCGCCTCATCCCGTCACCGGATTGCGGGGGGGCCTGTCCCGATAACGTCTTTTGCCAATTCTTTCGCCGCGCCGCTGATTACGGCGCAGCTTCTCAAACTGGCGGAGCGTGAAAGATGCTTTTCTTATGCCCGTGCGGTTGAATGGCTGCGGGAAAACGCGGTTCGCACGGATGAAAGGGTGCTGTTCTCTCTGCCGCACAACGTAGAAAAGGCGGTGGTAATTGCGCTTTTGGGGTTGGACAGAGTCTTAACACGACAGTTGATGACAGAATGGAAGACGTTATTCAGAAAGGACGGCTATGTGTGTTGTATGTCCGCGCCTGCGGAATGGCTGATCCCGGAGGCGGAGGTGATTCCTCCCCGGATGACACAAGGCCGTTATCTGGATTGGGCGGCGCGATTTTTCTCTTGTGAGGTGATTTTGGCTGCGTTGACGGAAGAAGAACTGGACGGAGCAGAAACAGAGATTGATTTGCTTGTCACGTGCAATGCGAGTAGAATTCCCCCTGCTTATCATGAAGCGGTCATTTACACGGAATCCGACGGGACTGTGCGCAGTTCCGACGAATTATATCAAGAACTGATTTCCATATTGACGGAGGAGGAAACACCTATGAAACTGATTGAAGACCGCAGCATGCCGACCATCTGGGCAGAACCATGAAAAAGGGAAGCTTGGCGCGCCGGGAAGCGCGCATAGGATGGTGTTACGCGGCGCTGCCGCTTTGCGGGTTTGCCGTGTTTTTCCTGGTGCCTTTTCTCATCAGTATCCTGCGTTCGTTTCAAAAAGGCCTGACCCAGGAGTTTGTCGGACTCGAAAATTATGCCGAACTGCTGCAAAGCGAGGCATTCCGTACCGCCGCGATCAATACGCTGCGTTTTATTGCATTCGCCGTACCGTTAAATGTGCTGATCGGTCTGCTGATTGCCCTGGCGCTGTACCGGCTGATTGCACGAGCCTCGTTTTTCCGTACGGTCTTTCTGATCCCTTATGTTATTCCGGTATCCGCAACCGTGATGTTTTTCCAGATTCTCTTTGAGCGTTCCGGTTTCATTAATACCGTTTTGCGGATGATTGGTGCGGAACCGGTCTCGTTTCTTGACAGCTCAAACGCGTTCTATATCCTTTTGTTATTATATTTATGGAAAAATTTTGGATATAACATGGTGCTTTTTCTGGCGGGACTCTCCCGTATCCCGCGGGATTACAGCGATGCGGCGTGTATTGACGGTGCAGGAACGCTCCAAACTTTCTGGTATATCACGATGCCTCTGCTTGCCCCCACGTTTTTCTTTGTTTTCGTCATCAGTATCATGAACTCTTTCAAGGTATTCCGAGAGGCCTATGCCCTGGGCGGCGAGTATCCGCACGAGAGCATCTATATGCTGCAGCATTTCATGAACAATAATCTGCTAAACCTGAATTATCAGCGCGTATCCACGGCGTCGCTTTATGTCTTTGTCGTCATTGTGCTGCTGGTGCTGCTGCTCTACCTCCGGAGACAGAAGAAGGGAGAGTATCAACTATGAAAAGGCATGGTGTACGAAAAAAAACTGTTACATATTGGTTGGTCTGGACCGGCTGCCTGCTGATTGCCGTAATGGTTCTTCTACCTGTTGTATTCACCATATTTGCATCCTTTATGTCCCCCGAGGAAGTGGCGCTGAATTACGGAGAAATGAGCCTTGAAAATGGATTTACGCCGCTGCATTTTCTGCCTGACCGCATTTCCCTGTCTGCGTATCGCGAGGTTCTTATCGAAACCCCGCGCTACCTCATGCAGTTCTGGATTTCACTTGGCATCTGTGTTGCGATCTGCGTTGGACAGGTTTTTTTGTCAATTCTGGGCGGCTATGCGTTTTCCCGTTTCCGCTTCCGCTTTCGGGATGCCATTTTCTTTGGCGTAATCGTATTAATGGTGCTGCCGTATCAGGTCACGTTGGCCCCCAGTTACATGGTAATCCGGGCGCTGGGGTTACTTAACACCAATGCGTCCCTAATCTTTCCGGGAATTTTTTCGGCCTTTGGCCTGTTTTTGATGCGACAAATTATGGCGTCTGTGCCGGACTCCATTCTGGAGGCGGCCAGTCTCGACGGTGCAAATACGTTCGTTGCCCTGTGGCGCGTGATGGTTCCCTGCTGTTCATCGGGCATCAAGGCACTGGTCCTTTTAAGCTTTGTAGACGCATGGAGTATGGTCGAACAGCCGATTGTCTTTATAACAGATGCGTTCCGCCAGCCTTTGTCCGTATTCCTGCTGCGTGTCGGCAAGGAAGATATGGCTTTGGGATTTGCTTGCAGCGTCTTGTTTATCATTCCGGTACTGTTCCTGCTTCTGTTGTTTGAAAAACAGCTGGTAGAGGGAATTGTCCAATCGGAAATCAAGTGAAAAGGAGCGGAATATGAAAAGAAAACTCCTATGGAGGCTCATCGCTGCCTTCTTTGCCCTACTCATTGTCTGTACTGTGATCGCAAATGCCGTATATAACGCAAAACTGCCCGTCGTGACGCTTACTTCGGCCGCCACCATGACGTTGGAAGAAAGTACGACTGTCGCCGGGGATGTCTACGAGGAAGGCGGCACGCTTTACGTCCGATACAGTCTGTCGGCGGAGGATCGGGAGAAATATGAGACGCCCGATGTGGGAAAGGCCAGCGTGAAAACCGTCGTAACGGACGCGGAAACGGGCAATGAGTCGCTTTTGAGCGAATCGCTGGATTTATATGCCTATACGTATCATTATAATGAGGGAACCGGCCTGTTTGACGTTGTGGCCGAGGTGGCGCCGCCGGTGGGCGAACTGGTTTTTCGCGAGGGCGCAACGGTGGATCTTGCAGTCGGCGTGTATGTCCCGTATACCACCGTGGTTCCGTCGTACTGCCTGCGCAGCGATGCAGAGGGTGATTTCATTTTCGTGCTCGGGGAGCAGAAATCCCTTTTTGGCGTGGAAAATTATGTGCTTCGCATGAGTACCGAGGTAGAAGCGCGCAGTGGGATGTATGTGGCGTTATCCTATTTCACCACGGATCCGATCGTTGCAACGTCCAGCCTGCCGATTGAATCGGGCGATGTGGTGGTGGTGCGGTGATATGAAAAGATGGATGAGTTTGATCGTCAGCATCGTCTTGCTCGCAGCGCTGTTTGTGATGCACGGCAGCGTAGCGCGCGACGCAGTTGCCACGCTGCCGGACGCGGCGCTGGCCACTGCGCTGCCGCCGGTTTCCATACAACTGTTTTCCAATCTGAAAACGCCGGCGTCTCCGATTCTGACACAGGAGGGGTATGTCGGACTGGAGAGCGTGACAGCCTATTACACGACCTCCGATGCGCCGGAACTTTTCGGCTTGACGATGCTGTATGGTGGTTTTACGCCGTGGGAGGAGGATAGTGTTGTCATCGGGACCGATCTGGCAGTCGCGGTATTCCTGACGGAAGACGCGGTGGGGCAGACCCTTGCGTACAACGGGCGCGACTACACGGTCTGCGGCGTTTATGCCCGGCCCGATTCTCTGCTCGCGCGTGTGTCCCAGACGCCGGCGCCAATCGTTTTTCTGCCGCTTGCAGCTTATCCTGACCAAAACGCGGTTGCTGGTGAAATTTTAATGAGCTGCGCGGGTGCGCCCAGTACCGAGAGCGTTGCGGCTGTGCTGGAAGCGCAGTTCAACGTGCGCCTGACCGTCTATAGCGCCTATCATTTTGGTGAGACACGCCGCCTTGCGCAGCAGAGCGCGTCGCTGCTGTGGCTGCTGTCGGCGCTGACCTTCTGGGGCCTCTCTGTGTGGTGGGGGATCCAGCGGGTGCTGCGGCTTATAAACGCCCTGAAAGCCGACGCCATCCGCACGACGCCTGTCGGACACAGGCGGGAACTTGTGCTTTGCGTGGTGGCGCTGGCCTGTTTTGCTGCCGGAACGGTTTGGTTGTGCTGCTCGGGATTTGTACTTTTCCTGCCGCAGGATTTGATTACCCGTGATGGCAGTGTGATCGAGTATATCATCGGCAATTTTCAGCTGGAGAACCTGAGAATGGATCAGTTCCTCTGCGCGTTCTCCACCCGCGTGAAGACAGTGCTCACATTATTGGTCCTCTGCGCGGCGGTCGTACTTTGGAGGATTGCGTATCAGATGAAAACCATACTCAAGGGCCTTTAAACTGAAATTTGCGCGAAAGCCAGAAACCGTTTGCCTAAAATCATGACCCCGAACGTTTTGGGAAAGAACCCTTGTGGGAGCTTTTCCGCTTCAAACGTTCGGGATCATGTTTTTTTGATGGGATACATCGAGCATTCGACCTGTTTGCCATTGCGTTTGCCGGAATGAGAGAAAAATATTTTTACGGCGCGGTTTTATTATTTAACGCCGCTTCTACGAATTTACATGGTGGAAAAGGATGGGGAAGAAGTCGTCGTCTCACGCAAGAGCGTTTCGAGAAGAGAAAGAAACAGACGCGCCGGCTGATGGATGGAAGCGCTGTGGTATACTACGCCAAAGGACAAAGGATCGAATTCGGGCATGGGAATATAACGGAGGTTCGGCATACGGGCGGGTTTTAAATCCGGCATCACCGCGCAGGCATAGCCGGAGGCAATCAGCGTATAGGCAATGTCAAGGCTGTCACAGAAGAGCAGCTGATCCGGGCTCCGTCCGGAGAGAACCCGGCTTTGAATGGCAAACAGGGAAGGCGGATAAGACGGCGGCGGACAGGTTGCGATACGTCCGGCACTTTGAAGCTGGGCAAGCGTGAGCGCTTCGCGGGCTGCAAACGGATGGCTTCGGTCACAGACAAAAACCAGAGGGCAACGCACCAATTCCCGAAAAACAGCCTTCTGCGGCGTTGAATCCTGAAAGGTAAGCAAAAGCTGAATATCATCTTCCTCCAATAAATTTTCCAAAGAAGCGGAGGGAATCAGACGCAGAACGGGGAGCAGGTCGGGCGCCTCTTGCCGAAGTCTTGCCAGCGCCGGTTCCAAAAGCCGCAATTCCAGAAAATTGCGGCAGCCGATCCCCAGCCGCAGCGGAAAGGATTCCCGGCATTCTCTTACACGTGCTTTGGACACGCCGGAAAGCTTTAAAATTTCGCTGGCGTATTGTGTGAAGAGCTGGCCGGCTTCCGTCAGGCGAACGCTTTTGCTGGTTCGATAAAAAAGCTTTGCGCCCAGTTCGTCTTCCAACGTATTGATCTGGTGGCTGACGGCGGGCTGTGTGATTTGCAGTTGCTCCGCGGCTCGCGAAAAATTTAAAAAGTTCGCGACGGAGAGAAATGTCTCTAATTGTGTGGTATTCAAAAAAATCGCCTCCGTATTCCAAGATATTACGCAAAGTATCACAAAAGTCAATAAATTATCTTTATAGATGATAACAGATTTGAATTTCACATGCAAGGATGTCGGTGCTATAATAACGAAGAAATATCAAGTGCAAAACAATTTACAGCTTAACAGACGGAGGTGAGCGTGGTGGAAACCGTGAAAACCGATCAGAATATGTTAATGCTGGAAAGCCGTAGAATTGGAGTATTGCTGGAATTCTTGGGTGATCGGCTAACGGCTGCGCGGGGATTATCTGCGACGCAGGCCCAAATGCTGCTGTATATCTTACGGTATGTGAAGCAGGGAACTTCGCTGACGGAAATTCATCGGGAATTCGGATATTCTTTGGCAGCTCTGAGTAATATTTTAAAGCGCTTGCGGAATCATGGATATGTGCGGGTAGAGTCTTGTTTGGAAGACAACCGATGTAAGAAAATTTATGCAACGCAAGAAGCTGTGGATTTAGAGCCGTTTTTAAAAGACAGCGTACAAAAAGTTTACGGCCAGGCATATCAGGGATTTTCCGACTGGGAACTTGCGGAGTTGGATCGCCTGCAAAAGAAAGTTCTAGGAAATTTGTCTGCCGAAAAAGAACGACACAAGGCGACTGAAAGGAGTGGGGCTTATGAGAAAAGTTCTGCAACAATTGAAGCAGTATAAACGAGCAACTTTTTTATGTATTGCCATGGCAGCTTTGGAAGTGGTTGTGGAAATTCTGCTGCCCTTTGTCACGGCACAAATTATTGATAAAGGTTTGGAAGCGGGTAATTTGCCGGCGGTATACCGTTATGGAATTCTGATGATCGTTATGGCGTTCCTCAGCCTGATTTTCGGAGCGTTTGCCGGAAAGTTTGCGGCAAGTTCCTCATCCGGCTTTGCAGCCAATCTTCGGGAAGCAATTTATGCAAAAATTCAAACGTTTTCCTTTTCCAACATTGATAAATTCAGCGTTCCCGGTCTGGTAACCCGTATGACCACCGATATTACCAATATTCAAAACGCTTTTATGATGGTCATTCGCATTGCAGTTCGTGCACCTTTAATGTTGATTTTCAGCTATGCGATGTGCCTTTACATCAGTCCGCGATTGAGCGCGATGTTTTTGTTTGCTGTGGTATTTCTTGTTGCGGTGATTGGCTCCATTATGGTAGTCACAATGAAAATTTTTAACCGGGTGTTCCGGAAATATGATGATTTGAACGCCAGCGTTCAGGAGAATATTTCCGCGATCCGCGTGGTAAAGGCGTTTGTCCGGGAGAAATATGAAAACGAAAAGTTTTCTAAAGCTTCGTCAAATCTTTACCGCATGTTTGTCAAGGCCGAAGGCTTGCTTGCGTTCAACAACCCGGCTATGATGCTGGCGATTTATTTTTGTATTATTTCTGTATCCTGGTTCGGCGCGCAGTTTATTGTGGAAGGTACGCTGACAACCGGAGATTTGACCAGCTTGTTTAGTTACATCATGTCTCTGCTGATGAGCTTAATGATGCTTTCCATGGTGGTTGTCATGATCAGTATGTCCTTGGCCAGCGTCCGGCGTATTGGGGAAGTGTTGGACGAAACGCCGGATCTTGCGGCACCCGAAAAACCGGTTATGGAAGTGAAGGATGGCAATATTGTTTTTGATCACGTAAGTTTCTCTTATAAGCACGGCAGTGGGAAAAACGCCTTATCTGATATTAATTTGCGGATTCGTTCCGGAGAGATCATCGGCGTGATCGGCGGCACGGGCTCCGGGAAGAGTAGCCTGGTGAACCTGATTTGCCGGCTTTACGATGTAAACCAGGGTTCCGTCAGTGTCGGCGGCGTAGATGTTCGGCAATACGATACGGAAGTATTGCGCAACCAGGTGTCGGTTGTGCTTCAAAAGAACACCCTGTTTTCCGGTACAATCTTGGAAAATCTGCGTTGGGGAAATCCTGACGCGACAGACGAAGAGTGCCAGGCTGCCTGTCGTGCGGCTTGTGCCGACGAATTTATTGAGCGGCTGCCGGATGGCTATGAAACCCGGATTGAGCGGGGCGGCGCGAACGTTTCCGGCGGACAGAAGCAGCGGCTTTGCATTGCCCGAGCGCTTTTGAAAAAACCAAAAGTCCTGATCCTGGACGACTCTACCAGTGCGGTGGATACCGCGACAGACGCCAAAATCCGTGATGCCTTCGCCCGTAAAATTCCGGGGACGACGACCATCATCATTGCACAGCGTATTTCCAGCGTGGAACACGCCGATCGCATTCTGGTTTTGGATGGGGGCCGTGTAAATGCGTTTGATACGCATGAAAATTTGTTAAAAACAAATGCCATTTACCAGGAGATTTATGAATCCCAGGTAAAAGGCGGCGGCGACTTTGATCAGCCGGCGTGAAAGGGGGAAGCAAGATGACAAAACAGAGACCTTCCAAAACGGCTTATATACCGCTACTGAAGCGAACGATAGGCTATATGCTTCATTATTATAAAATTCCATTTATTGTGGTGGTGTGCTGCATTGTAATCAATGCCGTCACGACCGTGATCGGCGCAACTTTCCCGCAGACGCTGGTCGACGATTACATTGTTCCCATGCTTGCCGATGGTTCGCGGGACTTCAGCGGACTCTTCCACAGTTTGGTTCGCCTGGCCTGCATTATGACGGTGGGAATTGCTGCGGCGTTTGGCTATAACCGCATTATGGTCAATGTTGGACAGGGTACAATGCGCCGTCTGCGTGACGATTTGTTCAGTAAGATGGAGTCGCTGCCGATTAAATATTTTGACACACACTCCCATGGAGATATCATGTCTGTGTATACGAACGATGTGGATACTCTGCGACAGCTTTTAAGCCAAAGTATTCCCCATGTTATTAATTCGGTGATTTCCATGGTTGCCACTTTGGTGACGATGATTGTGTTAAATCCTGTTTTGACGATCATTTCTCTGCTCACTGCGGCCGTCATGTTGCTGGTGACGACGCAGTTTTCAAAACTGTCCGGAAAGTACTATGTGCGTCAGCAGCAGGATCTGGGTGCTGTGGACGGATTTATTGAGGAAATGCTGGATGGCCAGAAAGTGGTGAAGGTATTCTGCCATGAAGAGGCGGCAATCGCGGATTTTAAAAAGGTGAATGATTCGCTACGGGACAGCGCCGATCGCGCCAACCGTTATGCAAACCTGTTGATGCCGGTAAACAACAATATCGGTTGGTTGAGTTATGCGTTGGTCGCGATTATTGGCGCCGTTTTGGGAATCAATGGTCTGGCCGGCGTGACGCTTGGTACGGTAATTACGTTTGTCGGACTGAATAAGAGCTTTACCAACCCGATCTCTCAGGTGAGCCAGCAGGTGAACTTTGTGATTACGGCTGCAGCCGGTGCGCAGCGCGTGTTTGATTTGATGGACGAAATGCCGGAAAAAGACGAAGGGTATGTCGAATTGGTCAATGCGAAGGAAGACGCAGCGGGACAGATCACGGAGACGCCGGAACGCACCAATCTTTGGGCCTGGCGCCATCCGCATAAGGCCGACGGTACGGTGACTTATACGAAGCTGGAAGGCGGCGTGGTGTTCGACGACGTGGATTTCGGATACGACGAAGAAAAATTGGTGTTGCATCATATCAGCCTGTGGGCGAAACCGGGACAGAAGATCGCGTTCGTTGGCGCTACCGGCGCGGGAAAGACTACCATTACGCATTTGCTTAACCGTCTCTATG
>CALWBW010000010.1 GCA_944376195.1 uncultured Clostridia bacterium
CCAGGCTAAACTGTTTCATACGCAAAACCGTCCTGTCTTTCTCTCAAGCCACATAGAGAAAATCCCGAACCCAGTGAATAGGTTCGGGACGTTTTTTGTTTACTGTTCGAGTTCGTAAACAGAAACCTTCTTGCGATCACGGCCGACTTGCTCGAAACGAACAGTACCGTCGATCAAAGCGAAGAGGGTATCGTCGCTGCCGCGGCCAACATTGGTACCGGGATGAATCTTGGTGCCGCGCTGACGAACCAGAATATTACCGGCGGAAACGAATTGACCGTCCTGACGCTTGACGCCAAGGCGCTTGGATTCGGAATCACGACCGTTTTTCGTAGAACCAACGCCCTTTTTATGAGCAAAGAACTGGATACCGATCTTTAACATATGTTACACCTCCATAATTTTGAGAAAACGGGGATACTCCCCAGAAAGCCGCGTCAAATAAAGGAAAAGTGCCTTGATGACCGGCTGTGCGGCCTCACAGGGTTCCATAAACCGAATGGAGACCATCGTATTTTCATCGTCCACCACAACTTCCGCCGGAAGCTTTAAAACATCCGTAATTTCACACTCAGTCAAACCAACGGCCGCTGAAATCGCCGCACAGACGATATCACCGCCACGCGGTGCATGTCCGGAATGTCCGCTTGCCTGAAAACCCAAATACGTGTCTTCTTTGCGGAAAAACGTGACGGTAGTCATTATGCGTTGACTTTTTCGATCTGGACTTTCGTATAAGGCTGACGATGTCCCTGACGGCGGCGATAGTTTTTCTTCGCCTTGTACTTATAAACCAGAATCTTCGGGGATTTGCCGTTTTTCAAAACCTTACCGGTAACGGTGGCGCCTTTTACATAGGGATTGCCAAGCTTTGCTTCCCCAACTTCACCACAGGCCAGAACACGATCAAACGTAACGGTATCGTCTGCCGCGACATCCAGCTTTTCAATGTAAATGATTTCACCTTCGGTTACCTTAACCTGCTTGCCGCCGGTTTCAATAATTGCGTACATAAATAACCCTCTCTTCTTCTTTAGAGTCACGCTTCGGCAGGTGCGGAAAACCGACTTGTAACCTACCAGAATGCGGCCTTTGAAAGTATAACATTCCAATCCGGAAAAGTCAACACTTTTCTAGATATATTGGGGAAAATATCTTTTCTCGCGCGTCTTATTCAAAATAAATGCGCAAATAACCATCGTATAACGCAAGTCCGGCGGGTGTCCTGCCGTAGGATGCGAAGAAATCCGTCAAGGCGGTATTGACCAGTTCTACTACCGAGTCCGGAAGAAGGGTAATGGGAACGGAGAGATCCGCAACGGTGAGCGATTGCGGTTCCAGCGCCACGGTTGCCTGCGAGGTATCATAGGAAACGCCGACTTTTGCATGGAAAGTCAGTTCTTCCGGTGCGAGTTGCAGCGTCATTCGCTCCAAGGCGCCCAGCGCAGAGTTCTCACCATCCAGCATTTCGATAAATTTGTCTCTTTCGGCGCTGCCGGAAAATGTTAGCGTGGAATCCGAAGAGATCAGCACTTCTTCCAGCGTCAGAGGGAAGGAATCCGCCATGGCTTCTTCCAAAAGGTCGCGCAATTTTTCCTGTGTGATCTCAATACGGATGGTATCCGTAGCGGGAAGTTCCGATAGCCCGGAAGAATCTTCTTCTGCATTTTCCGAAGTTGAGGGCAGTTCTTGGCCGGGATTCTCCAAGTGTTCCGGCGTTTCGGCGGTCTCGCCGTTAATGCCGATTCGAGACAGCAATTCTGTAAAAAGCGTTCCGCCGTTCGTACTTTTTACGGAAGAGAGCATGATGGCAAGCAATACGATGGATATGGCCAGCGCGATGAAAAAAATGACGGCGTAAAGACAGCCGCCTGCGCGTCTTCGTCCAAACACAGAGCACCTCGCAAAACGTAGTGATTCAATCTATATGCAGTTTCCCTAATTTTATGTGTAGAGACAGAATAAGAAACGCCGCGTATTGTACGCGGCGCTTTTCTGCAAGGAATTGATTAGAGATATTTCTGCAAGTACTTTTCCGCTTCTTCGCGTTCACAGCTTAACATCACGGTAAACTTAATGTGATGCTGCTCGCTGAACTGATCGAGCTGTTCAATAAACCGCGCAAATTCCGCAAGATCATCAATTTTGGCGGCTTTTTGCAGGCTGTCGATAAAGATATTTGTAATATCAAAGTTCTGTGCATAAATCGCGCAAATAAAGGCAAACAACGCGTCAACACCAGGGGCGAGCGGATAATCGCATATATCAATCAAACGCGCCGCATATTTGATATCGTAAGTCAGATTACGTCCAGCTTCTATGCAGACAATGCTTCCGTGGTCTTCTTCAACGGCATGGTTGACCATATCGATCAACATTTTGGTCTTTCCTGTACCTTTCTTGCCGACAATTACCTTAACCAAATCGCATCTCCTCCTTATCTGATATGGGAAACTGACTATCTGTATTTTAACATAGATTTTGCATGGTGGCAATGCGTAACATGTAAATAATTTCGCAGGAATGAGAAACGGCGCGCGGAAATTTTCCGCGCGCCACCTTATTTTTTCAAAAATAGGGATTTTAAGAGATCTCCATAGATCTCCATTACGCCAAGCCGTTCCACACTCTCTGCCGCCACAGCTGGTACTTCGGCAATCTGTTTTCCGTCGAGAGAAAAAACCAGAGTACCGACCTTCTGTCCTTTTTCTACAGGCGCTTCCAGGTTTTCCGCTAAAATCAATTGTTTTTCCACTTTGTCGGCCTGGGCTTTTTCAATAAGAATTTGGGCGTTTCCCGAAAGCTCTACGGCAACACTGTCTGTTTTGCCAAGCGTTACGGGAATCGGATCTGCTCCGTCTGTTTCCGCATCCAATCCGACGACGGCATAGTTGGCAAAGCCAAAATTCAGAAGTCCCGAGGCGTCCGCATTACGGTGCGGGGAAGTATCGGATTTCATAATGACGGCAATCAGCTCCATTCCGTCCCGCTCCGCAGAAGCGGAGACACAGTACCCTGCCTTAGAAGTGAATCCGGTTTTGACTCCTGTGGTGCCGTCGTAAAACCGCACCAGTTTGTTGGTGTTGGAAAGGCCGAATTCACCATCCCGCACGGTATCCATCCAAATTGTCAGATAGGGACGGAGCGTTTCATGTTTTAAAAGCTCCCGGGACATCAGGGCGATGTCATAGGCCGTCGTATAGTGTTCCTCGGAATCCAGACCGCAGCAATTTTCAAAATGCGTATCTTCCATACCAAGGGATGCAGCGCGCTCGTTCATCATGGAGACGAATGTTGCCTCGCTTCCCGCAATATGTTCCGCCACGGCGACGCAGGCGTCGTTTGCAGAACTGACGGCAATGGATTTTAACATATCGTGCAGTGACATGCGTTCACCGGGCTCCAGGTAAATCTGGGAACCACCCATGGAAGCCGCATGATCGGAGGCAACGACTTCATCTTCCAGTTTGATTTGTCCCCGCTCAATGGCTTCTGCTGTTAAAAGCATGGTCATGATTTTGGTTACGCTGGCCGGCGCCAGTCTTTCATGTGCATTTTTTTCATAAAGGACCGTACCGGATATACGCTCGACAAGAATGGCGCTTGGCGCCGCAACTTCCGGAGGCGCCGGCGCGGCGAAAGAACTTACGGTAAGAGCCATAGCTGCAAGTACCGCTAAAAACAGTTTTTTCATAGAATACCACCTATATAACAGGATTTTATGCGTTTTCACAGGAGTATTCTGTGCCGGCTTGTCGAATTTATGCGCTTTTCGTCAGGTTTTTCCCTTGTTTTAAAGAGGCAGTTATACTATAATAAAACAGGATTCGTATAAATTTGCAGCTATTAAAAAATCGGAGTGATTCATGAAATTCGCTTTTTATACACTTGGCTGTAAAGCCAACCAATTTGATACGCAGGCTCTGGAACAATTTGCCGTCTCGCGCGGACATAAAATTGTCCCGTTTTCTGATGCGGCGGACGTTTATGTTGTAAACACCTGTGCCGTTACAGCGGAAAGCGGCAGGAAATCACGGCAGGTTGTGCGCAATGCACGGCGTCGTGCGCCGAATGCGGTAGTGGGCGTCTGCGGCTGTTTTGCACAGATTTCCCCAGAAACTGTCGCTTCGCTGGGGGCGGATGTTGTTTTTGGTACAAAAGATCGTGAGATTTTTTTTAAAAACCTGGAAACTGCCGCCGCAACGCATGTGCCTACCTGTCACGTCGTACCCTACAAAAGAGGGGATCCGTTTGAGATCCTGCCGGCAGGCGGATTGGAAGGACGAACTCGTGCCCTTTTGAAGGTGCAGGATGGATGCGATAACTACTGTACGTATTGTATCATCCCGTATTCCCGAGGCCATGTGCGTTCGCTCCCCCTGGAACGTGCGGCGGAAGAAGTACGGTGTCTGCGTGATGAGGGATATCGGGAAATTGTATTAACCGGGATCGAAATTTCCTCCTATGGAATGGATTTTGCAAATGGCGTCGGACTTGTGGATTTACTGGAGACAGTTTGCCGTGCGGCGCCGGAGGTCAGAATGCATCTGGGATCGTTGGAGCCGCGCACCGTCACGCAGGCGTTTTGCGAGCGAATTGCGGCGTTGCCGAATTTGTTGCCGCATTTTCATCTTTCCTTGCAATCCGGCTGCGACGCGACGCTGGCAAGAATGCATAGGCGCTATGATACAGCGCGGTTTTATGAATCTGTCGCGCTGCTGCGCCGCTATATGCCAAATGCTGGGATTACAGCCGACCTGATTACCGGATTTCCGGGCGAGACGGAGGAGGAGTTTTCGGACACCTTGAACTTTTTACAAAAATGCGCGTTTTCCGCCATGCACATCTTCCCTTATTCGGAACGTCCCGGAACGCCCGCTGCCAATATGGAACAGCTGCCCCGCGCTTTGCGTGAAGCGCGTGCGCAGGAGGCTATTGGCGTTGCGGCGCAAATGCGCGCGTCATTTCTGCGTACCCAGATCGGCAGAACGGACGATGTGCTGTTTGAAACGGGGGAACCCGGCTTACAACAGGGACATACGACCAACTACTTGCCGGTCAGTGTGGCTTGGCAGGAGGATTTAAAAGGTTCCGTTCGCCGTGTTCGTCTGGTTGGCTCGGACGGAAACCACATGCAGGGTGAGCTTTGTACTATGTAAAGGCAGGGTGTTCCTGCCTTAGCCTTTGAAAACACAACCGATATCTTCCACAAGATCGCCCATGGATTTCAGGGCACGGCTGACGCGTTTTCTGGGACTTGCTTTGCGCGTCATGGGAATTGCCATGATGGCAACCGCGGATCCTACTAAAAGGCCGGCCGCGGCACCTTTTACAAAATTATTCATCTTTTACACCTCCGCATGTTTGGAACGTCCTTAGTATGTCCTCACTCGTGGAAAGTTATCACGGCAGATGTTGTCTCTCCGGGGAGTTCCTCCCTCGGAATTTTCAAAAAACAGGAAAACTTTGATTGAGGTGAAACTATGGCAGAAGTCAAACCATTTCGAGCAATGATGTATCAGGAGGAGTGTGCAGGTCCCTTTGCCAAACTCTGTTGCCCGCCTTATGACATTATCCCTCCGGTTGAGCAGGAGCGTCTTTACCGGGAGGAGCCTTATAACGCCATTTATTTGGAGTTGGCGCCGGGAGACGGAAAAAAACGCTATGAAAATGCTGCGGCTACGTTGAAATCTTGGTTGGAGCAGGGCATTTTAAAAATTCAGGATCGTGACGCGTTTTATATTTATGAAGAAGAGTTTACGGTCGGCGGGAAAACGCTGTCTCTGCGTGGCGTGATTGCCCGCGTTACGTTGGAAGAATTTTCGAAGGGTATTGTTTTGCCGCATGAGGAAACGCTATCAAAGGCCAAGCAGGACCGATTCGATTTAATGGTTGCTACCGGCTGCAATTTCAGCCAAGTATATTCTATGTATATAGATGACGAACATACGATCACGCCGAAGATTGATGCCATGGCTGCGCGCTGTCCCGATATTGCATTTACGTATACTGACGGTGTTACGCACCGGCTCTGGATAGAAACCGATGAGACAAAGTGTGCGGCGCTCTCACACGCATTTGAAGGACACCAACTCTTTATTGCCGACGGACATCATCGCTATGAGACGGCGCTGCGTTATCGCGACTATTTACGTGAGACGAAGGGATATGCCGGGGACGCAGAGAGCGTGATGATGATGCTGGTGGATATTGACCATACGGGGTTGGTTGTGTTGCCGACACACCGGGTTCTCTTTCATTTGCCTGCGTTCCAAGCACAGCAGACGCTTTCTGCGCTTGACGGCACGTTTGCGTCGCGCCAAATCGCGAAAAGTGAGATTGCGGATGCTCTGGAACAGGCAGAAGCGCCGTCTTTTGTCTTTTACGCGGAAGGCGTTGCCCATTTGCTGACATTGACGGATTCTTCTGCAATGTCAGCCGCTGTCCCGAATCGTTCCGATGCCTACCGTGCGCTGGACGTCGCTATTCTGCACAGCCTGATTTTGGAGCCGTGTTTTGGCATCGATCGGGAAAATATGGCGCGCGGGGAGAACCTGCGTTATACGCGTGACGCGGCGGAGGCCCTTGCGGAAGTGGATTCCGGTACGGCGCAGGCAGCCTTTATTATCAATCCGACGCGAGTGCGGCAAATTAAAGACGTTGCATTGGCAGGAGATAAAATGCCGCAGAAATCCACGTATTTTTATCCGAAAATTATCACAGGGTTGGTATTTAACCGGTTTTTGAAGTGAATGATTTCAATTGCCCCGGGAACGACTAGGGAACTTGAACTTGACATTTGTCAGTAAAGCGGGTATAATCACCTGCAAGTGTTGATAAAAAAAGGAGCGGGAGTATGGATACGAATCATTATGACGGTGCGGATCACGCGGCGTCCTATGAAGATCAGGGCCCCGAAGGGGAGTGCACACATGATTGCAGCACTTGTTCTGCAAATTGCTCATCTCGCGGCGCCAACCCGGAGGACTTTCGTGTGGCGTTGCATGAGTTGTCTCATGTTAAAAAGGTCATTGGTGTAGTCAGCGGAAAAGGCGGCGTAGGCAAGTCTTTGGTTTCCGCTATGACGGCGGTTTCCATGCAGCGCCGCGGATTCCACAGTGCAATCCTGGATGCGGACGTGACCGGGCCGTCGATCCCAAATATGTTTGGAGTGAAAGGCGTAGCGGTTGCCGATGAGTTTGGTATTATTCCGATGCGAACAAAGACGGGAATTGATATCATTTCTGCAAATGTTTTGCTGGAGGACGCCGGAGCACCGATTGTCTGGCGCGGCGCGATGATCTCCAATTTGGTTCAGCAGTTCTGGAGTCAGGTTATCTGGAAAGACGTCGACTATATGTTTGTGGACATGCCTCCCGGAACGGGCGATGTGCCCTTGACGGTATTCCAGTCGTTGCCGGTGGATGGGATTTTAATCGTGACTTCTCCGCAGGAATTGGTCTCCATGATTGTGGGCAAGGCAGTACGTATGGCGGAGCTGATGCAGATTCCGATTGTAGGCCTTGTGGAGAATATGAGCTATATGGAATGCCCTGACTGCGGCAAGAAACTCTATCCGTTTGGAGACAGCCATATTGACACAATTGCCAAGGAACATGGATTACAGGTGCTTGCCAAATTGCCGATTAATCCGGAGTTTGCCAAAATTTGTGACAGCGGTTTGGTGGAACTCTTTGAAGGGGACTATTTTGAGCCGGTTGCCGATGCCATTGAAAAACTGTAAATATAAAAAAAGAAGCCCGGAGCTCCGGGCTTCTTTTTTTGCAAAATTCAGTTTAATGCGCGTTCCAGCGCTTCCGCATTTTCATACATCACGTCAAGATAGGTAACCTGCCCATATTCGCTGTCGCTGACATTGTGGAAAGAATGAAACAGCAGAATATCGGCGCCGGTTTCTTCGCTGATGGTCTGTGGAAGTGAAGAGAGGGAGTAAGGAACACTGAACACATAGGGAATGCCTTCTTCTTTCACCTTATCAATTAGAAACGCGACTGTCGCAGCGCTGGGCTCTGTTTGGGAAGAACAGCCAGGGAAAGCTGCGTAGTAGGTAAGCCCGTATTCTTCCGTAAAATAGCGGGCGGGGAAACGGTCGGCAAAGACAACGGTTGTGCGCTTAGCCTGCGCAACAATATCGCGAAATTGCGTATCTAACGTTTCCAGTTCCTCGATGAACTGTACGGCGTGCTCCTGATAATCCTGCTCATTCTCCGGATCTATCGCAACCAGCGTATCGCGTATGGCTTCCGAGATGGAGATGACGTTGCAGGGGGAAAGCCAGACGTGCTCGTCATATTCCGCCTCCTCCCCTTCATGGTTATGCTCTTCTGCTTCTGATTCCATTCCTTCCACCAATTCCTCTTCCAACAGCGGCACACAGTCCATCATTCGAATGATACGGATGCCGTCCTGTTCAACGCTTTGCAGAAGATCTTCCACCCAGACATCACTTTCCCCACCATTATAAATAAAAATATCGCAATTTTGCAGATCGATGATGTTTTGCGGTGTGGGCTCATATTCGTGCGGATCGACTCCCGGTTTTGTCAACATATGAAGCGTTGCATGCTCTCCCGCGACCTGACGTGCAAAGTCATAAGCCGGATACGCGGATACAACGATGGTAAGCGTATCGTCCTGTGTGGACGTAGGCTGCCGCGAACAGCCGCAACAAAAAATTAGAATCAGTAATACGGGAAAAATCCAAAGTTTCCGCATGAATAGCCTCCTGAAAACGAGAATCATTTTTAATTTATCATACAGCAAAACCATTTACCTGTCAAGAGGCTGAAAAAATGGGATTCCATGCCGCCGCTTTTTAAAATTCATCGGAAAATTTGCAAATTTTGTGTGATTGCAAGCCTTTACGGATAAAATCCAGATAAGAATTAATGGTTTCCCAGTCCAAACGATCCGGATGCATACATGGGGACTCCAAAGATAACGTTCCCTGGTAGCCTGTTTGTTTGAGATGTGAAAAAAAGGCCGGATAATTGACGTCGCCGCATCCAGGTGCGGGAATGGGGTAGAGCGCGTTCCAGTCGCGCAGACTGCCATGGAAATCACTGATATGCAAATGCCGGACGGCGCCCTGCCAGAGCGCCGGGGTGGCGCAGATTGCCGCGAGTTCCCGATGAAATTGTGCAGGACGGGTGTCGATGGTGAATCCCATTCCCGGTTCCTGGTCCAACAATTCTCTCATATGCATAAGCGGGGAACCGTATACACAGCAACAGTTTTCCGCCAGCATATCCAGCCGGTAAGCGCATGCAAGGTCGCGCAGCTGGAATACACGGGTATAGAGCCGTGACAAATACAGGTCGGAATCCGGAACGCCCCAGATGTGCGTCACAACTTTCTTTGCGCCGATTGCACAGGCAGTCTCTAAATTCCGTTTCCAAATGTCCAAACAGACTGCAAAACCATCGTCGTCGGCCGAACTAATTAAATCTCCTATCCGTTTATCCGCATGCAGCACCGGAAAGCGTAGTCCGGTGGATTGCAGATTTCGGATGAGTGACGGCAGCCGCTCGTACCACATGGGAAAAAGCATCAGTTCAAATCCGTCGCAGGCAATTCTGTGACCGTCTTCCATCAAAAGCCGCTCATTTCCCTGATTGATGCGGCCCAGAAAGACGCCTGTAGAACAATAAATTTCCATCTTACACCTCGTAAAAAGATAATCATAGTATACGTCGAAAAAATGTGGAATTCAAGCGGAGAAACCGTACGTTTCACCGGTTGACAAACAAATGTTCGTGAAGTATAATACTTAGGATATAAAGGGAGGGGTGACGTATGCCGAAGTTTGAGGTTGTCAGCAAATATGAACCGGCCGGCGACCAGCCCAAGGCCATTGATGCTTTGGCGCTTGGTGTGGAAATGGGTTTAGACGAGCAGACGCTGCTTGGCGTCACCGGTTCCGGTAAGACTTATACGATTGCAAAGGTAATTGAACGGGTTCAACGTCCCACGCTGGTTTTGGCACACAATAAGACCTTGGCGGCACAGCTGTGTTCCGAGTTCCGGGAACTGTTTCCGAACAATGCGGTGGAGTATTTTGTATCCTATTACGACTATTATCAGCCGGAGGCTTACATTCCTTCGACCGATACTTATATTGAAAAAGATTCCGCGATTAATGACGAGATTGATCGCCTGCGTCATTCGGCGACCAGCGCGCTCTTTGAACGCCGGGATGTCATCATTATAGCGTCGGTGTCCTGTATCTACTCGCTGGGCGATCCGCAGGAATATACGACGCTCGGCATATCCATGCGGCCCGGGATGAATTTTGGCCGTGACAATTTGTTAAAACGTCTGACCGCGATTCAGTATGAGCGCAACGATATGAATTTTGTCCGTAACACCTTCCGTGTCCGGGGAGATACGGTGGAGATTTTTCCATCCTATGCAACCCAGACGGCGTTGCGGGTGGAATTTTTCGGCGATGAAATCGACCGTATCAGCGAGATTCATGCGCTGACGGGACAGGTAGAACGCCGCCTGAATCATGCGATTCTGTTTCCAGCCTCTCATTATGTTTCGTCTCCGGAAAAATTGGAGGGTGCCATTCAGGAAATCCAGAAGGAGCTGGCGGAGCGTGAACGTTGGTTCCGGGAAAACGATAAACTGATTGAAGCGCAGCGGATTCATGAACGCACGATGTATGACTGTGAAATGCTGAGTGAAATTGGATTTTGCTCGGGGATTGAGAATTACTCGCGCGTCATTTCCGGGAGGGAGCCGGGGAGTGCGCCGTATACCTTGTTAGATTATTTTCCGAAGGATTTTCTTCTGGTCGTGGACGAATCCCATGTAACCCTGCCGCAGGTACGTGGCATGTATGCCGGCGACCATGCGCGCAAGCAGTCGCTGATTGACTATGGGTTCCGTCTGCCGAGCGCCTTTGACAACCGTCCTTTGAATTTTGAGGAGTTTGAACAAAAAATTGGCCAGGTTATTTATGTCAGCGCGACCCCGGGCGATTATGAGTTGGAGCGCAGCGGACAGATTGTCGAGCAGGTGATTCGTCCCACCGGGCTGGTTGACCCGGAGGTGATTGTACGGCCTGTCACAAATCAGATAGATGATTTGATCGGGGAATTGAATGCCTGTATTGCGCGTGGAAGCCGTGCTCTTGTGACTACGCTGACGGTGAAAACAACGGAAGATTTAACGGCCTATCTCATGAATGTCGGTATTCGGGCAAAACAAATCAACCACCAGATTGAAACCATAGAGCGTATGAAGCTGATTCGGGAATTGCGTATGGGTGAGATTGACGTGTTGGTGGGCGTAAACCTGCTGCGAGAGGGCCTTGACATGCCGGAAGTAGATCTGGTTGCGATCCTGGATGCTGATCGCGAAGGGTTCCTGCGTTCGGGGCGTTCCATGATTCAGATTATCGGCCGTGCGGCGCGAAACGCAAATGGACGCGTGATTATGTATGCGGACACGATCACGGATTCCATGCGCTATGCCATTGATGAGACAAACCGTCGCCGCAAAATTCAAATGGACTATAACGAAGAACATGGGATTACGCCGAAGACCATTGTAAAAGATGTCTATGGTTTGATTGAAATCACGGCATCCGAGGAAAAAGAGGAGCCGGAACGTCAGATGACGGGTCGGGAGCGCATGGCGCTTATCGAGAAACTGCGCAGAAATATGAAGAATGCTGCGAAAATGCTGGAGTTCGAGTATGCCGCTCAGCTGCGTGATCGCATTGCGGAACTGGAGCGGGAGACGGTTTCCGTGAAGAATACAAGGGAGAAGAAAAGGCAGGAAAAATGACGGAGCATATTTATGTAAAAGGTGCCAGAGAGCATAACTTAAAGAATATTGACGTGGAAATTCCTCGTGACAAGCTTGTGGTGTTTACGGGTCTTTCCGGATCCGGGAAATCGAGCCTCGCGTTTGATACCATTTATGCGGAGGGACAGCGGCGGTATGTAGAGTCGTTGTCCGCCTATGCACGGCAGTTCTTGGGACTTATGGAAAAACCGGACGTCGATTATATAGAAGGGCTTTCGCCCGCAATTTCCATTGATCAGAAGACGACGTCCAAAAACCCACGTTCAACAGTTGGTACAGTGACGGAAATTTATGATTATCTGCGTCTTCTTTGGGCGCGTATCGGGATTCCGCATTGCCCGAAATGTGGAAAAGAAATTCGTCAGCAGAGTATTGATCAGATTATCGATCAGCTTCTTGCGCTGGGAGAGGGAACCCGGTTATCCGTCTTGGCGCCTGTTGTGCGGGCCAGGAAGGGTGAGCACACCAAAGTTTTTGAAGACGCGCGTCGTTCCGGTTATGTCCGCGCGCGTGTTGACGGAATTATTTATGATCTTTCCGAAGAAATTAAACTGGAAAAGAACAAAAAGCACGCAATTGAGATTGTCGTAGACCGTATTGTCATTCGTGACGATGCCCGCTCGCGCCTGACGGATTCCATTGAGGTGGCGGCAAAACTCTCCGGCGGACTCGTGATGGCGGATATTGTGGACGGAGAAACGATCCTTTTTTCTCAGAGTTATGCCTGTCCGGATTGCGGGATTTCCATTGAGGAGATGTCGCCGCGTGCGTTTTCTTTTAATAATCCCTATGGCGCCTGCCCAACCTGTACGGGGCTTGGCATGCAGCAGAAGATTGACCCGGCTTTGATTATTTCCAAACCGGAGCTTTCTATCAACGAGGGAGCCATTAAGGCGACCGGATGGTCGGCAAACGATCCCGGAAACGGCGCTGCCTGCATGTTTCGGGCACTTGCTGAAAAGTATGGATTTTCTTTGGATGTTCCGGTCCGGGATTTACCGGAAGAGGCGATTCACCTGCTTTTGTATGGAAACCATGGGGAAAAAATTGCCGTCCAGTATCCCACTCTGAAGCGCCCGATGATGCAAAGCTATGAGGGAATTATCCCAAACCTAGAGCGCCGCTATAAGTACACGGAAAGCGAGTACATGAAGGCGGAAATCGAGGAATACATGAGCGAGGTGCCCTGTCCGGATTGTCATGGGAAACGCCTAAAAAAAGAAGTGCTGGCCGTAACTGTGGGGGGCAAAAATATTTATGAGTTCTGTACGCTTCCAGTTACGGAAGCTATGGACTTTCTGGATCATCTGGAATTAACCCCCAAGGAAGAAATGATTGCGCGCCGTATCCTCAAGGAAATTCGGGAACGTCTGGGGTTTTTGCGGAGTGTTGGTCTGGAGTATCTGACTTTGTCGCGGTCTGCGGGAAGCTTGTCCGGAGGAGAAAGTCAAAGAATCAGGCTGGCGACCCAGATCGGTTCTTCCCTGATGGGTGTGCTTTATATTTTGGACGAGCCATCTATCGGCTTACACCAGCGAGATAATCAGAAACTGCTTGCTACGCTCAAGCGTCTGCGTGACCTGGGCAACACGCTTGTTGTGGTAGAACACGACGAAGATACTATGTACGCTGCCGATTATATTGTGGACATTGGACCAGGCGCGGGAATTCATGGGGGAGAAGTGGTGTGCGCGGGAACAGCAGAGGATATCAAAGCCTGCCCGAATTCTTTAACCGGCCTTTACCTGAGCGGGCAGCGGAAGATCCCGCTTCCGGAGAAACGCCGTGCGGGTAATGGACACAGTGTGGTAATCCGCGGCGCAAGGGAAAACAATTTAAAAGGGATTGATGTGGAAATCAAATTGGGAACGCTGACCTGTGTGACCGGCGTTTCCGGTTCCGGAAAATCATCCTTAATCAACGAAATTCTCTATAAAAGTCTGGCGTATGAATTAAACGGCGCGCGGCAGCACCCGGGAAAGCATGATCGTATTGATGGAATCGAACACCTGGATAAAATTATCAACATTGACCAGTCGCCAATTGGCCGTACGCCCCGTTCCAATCCTGCCACCTATACCGGGGTGTTTGGGGATATCCGTGAGCTCTTTGCCCGTACGCAGGATGCCAAAATGCGTGGTTACGGTCCGGGACGATTCTCCTTTAATGTGCGTGGAGGACGCTGTGAATCCTGTTCCGGAGACGGCCTTTTAAAAATTGAAATGCACTTTTTACCGGATATTTATGTACCCTGCGATGTTTGCCATGGGATGCGTTATAACCGAGAAACACTGGAAGTTCGTTATAAAGACAAAAATATCTATGAAGTGTTGGAAATGACGGTGGATGAGGCCTTACCATTCTTTGAAAATGTGCCAAAAATCTATCGGAAGATTAAAACGCTTGCCGAGGTTGGGCTTGGCTATATCAAACTCGGCCAACCGTCCACCACACTTTCCGGCGGTGAAGCGCAGCGTGTCAAACTTGCAACGGAGCTTTCACGCCGTGCAACAGGCCGTACGATTTACGTGTTGGATGAACCGACGACGGGCTTGCATGTGGCGGATGTGCATAAGTTGATTGATGTGTTGAATGCACTGGTCGACGCCGGCAATACGGTTGTGGTGATTGAACACAACATGGAAGTCATTAAGGTTTCCGACCAGATTATTGACTTGGGCCCCGAAGGTGGGAATCGCGGCGGCACGATTGTGGCCTGTGGAACGCCGGAGGAAGTGGCAGCTTGTGAGAAGTCATATACGGGGCAGTTTTTAAAACCCTTTTTAAAATAGGGAAAGTGGAGGTTTTATGAAAAACGAGTATCTTGACCTGTTTCTGACGTTTGCGCGTATCGGCGGTCTGACATTTGGCGGCGGTTATGCCATGCTGCCGATTTTGCAGCGGGAGGTAGTGGAAAAACGAGGCTGGGCTACAGAGAATGAACTGTCCGATTATTATGCAATTGGACAATGTACGCCGGGTATTATTGCCGTGAATGTCGCCACCTTTATTGGCAATAAACGAAAGGGTGTACTGGGCGGTATAATTGCCACATTTGGTGTGGTGTTCCCTTCACTTGTCATTATCACACTGATTGCCGCGTTTTTACAAAACTTTGCCGATCTTGAAATTGTGAAGCATGCGTTTGCCGGTGTGCGCGTAGGCGTCTGTGTGTTGGTATTCAATGCTGTGGTAAAGTTATGGAAAAAAGCGGTAATCGATATCCCGACCGGTATTATTTTTGCCTTGGTCCTGCTTGTTACAGTCTTTTTGGATGTGTCGCCCGTAATCTTAGTTGTGGCGGCCGGAATTGCAGGAATTATAGTGCAGGGAACGAGAAAGGCGGTTAAAAAATGATTTACTTGCAGCTTTTTTATGAGTTTTTTAAAACCGGCCTTTTTGCCGTAGGTGGCGGACTTGCAACGTTGCCGTTTTTATACAGTATGTCGGATAAAACCGGATGGTTTACGTACGGACAGTTGGCTGATATGGTGGCTATTTCCGAGTCGACCCCTGGTCCGATCGGAATTAACATGGCGACCTATGTAGGTTTTACCACGGCTGGAATTCCCGGCAGTATCATTGCGACGCTGGGGCTGGTCGCGCCGGCTATTGTGGTCATTATCATTGTTGCGGGTTTTTTGAAAAAATTCCAGAATAACCAGTATGTCCAAAATGTATTTTACGGGCTCCGCCCTGCGTCAGTAGGCATGATTGCGGCGGCGTTTGTTTCGGTATTGACGATGTCGGTGATCCGTCTTGACTTATTTCAGATTTCCGGTGTGTGGACGGACTTATTCAGTATTCCGGGAATTTTGCTGGCAGCAGTTGTATATGTGTTGACTAACAAGACCAAATGGCACCCTGCGTTTTTCCTGCTGGGGTCTGCGATTGTCGGGATTATTTTTCAATTCTAAGCTTTTGTGCCTGTGCGATACTCGTGTAAAGAAAATGAAAAATGCGCCGGAATGGGCAATGTGCAAGTTGCCCGTCCTGGCGCATTTTTTTGCAGATTAGAAACAGTGAAATTTCAGCGGATGGCAGCCGTAATACCGGAAAGGTCTTCAAAAATATAATCCGGCTGCACTTCCGATTTTTTTACGTCTTCTAAGGTGGATTCTCCGGAAAGTACCAAAATGCTGGTGATGCCGGCATTGACGCCGACGGCAATATCCGTATAAAGACGGTCTCCGACCATGGCGATATCCTCATGACGTAAGCCGTATTTATTACAGAGTGCATCGATAATGCCGCGATTGGGTTTTCCGACTACATAATCCGGATCACGTCCGGTGGAGGCGCGTACGAGTGCAAGCATGGAGCCCACATCCGGGATAAATCCGCCGTCGGTCGGACAATTAAAATCGGGATGCGTAGCAATAAAGGGCGTGCCATACCGGACGAAATCGCAGAGCTTGCGCAATTTTTCATAGGTCAGGTTGGTATCAAACCCCAACACGGCATAGTCAACATTTTGATCGGTCAGCACAAAACCTGCCTCGCGGAATTCTTCTTCCAGAGAGGGCGTTCCCAGTAAATAAACGCGAGCCCCCGGCTTTTGACGGTTTAAATAAATGGTCGTAGCTTCTCCGGAAGTGAAGACGCCGTCCGGTTCTACGGGAATCCCCATCCCTTCCAGGCGCTTAAAATAGGCAAAGCGGTTGCGGGTGCAGTTATTGGTCAAGAAAATATAGTGTTTTCCCTGTTCCTTAAGCAGAGACAGAAAGGGAAGCGTGCAGTCAAACACGCGGTCACCCAGATAGATGGTGCCGTCCATATCCAGAAGAAAAAGCGAAATATCGCGCAAATCTTTCATGAGTTCCTCCGTATTCTTTTTCCGGATTGATTTTACCGTAAGGAACGGTGCCTGTCAAGTGTGTCCATGCAGCCGTTTGGCAAGGACACGATAGCAGACGGCGACAAATGGTACAGCAAGGAATGCACCCGCCGCGCCGCACAGCCGTGCACCAAGCAGCACGGCAAGCATGGACCAGAAGACTGGAAGTCCCACGCTGGCGCCAATCAGACGAGGGGCAATGATATGATTGTCTAACTGTTGCAGAGCCAGAATAAAAATGAGGAACCACAGAGCCTTGACAGGGTCAAGGACAACGAGTAATAAAAGACACGGAACGGTACCGATTAACGGCCCAAGAAAAGGGATCAAGTTGCTGATACCGACGAGGAAAGAGAGCAGCAGGGCGTATGGCGTGCCGGATAACAACAACCCGATGAGGCATAACACAATTAATACGGCGGATTCCACCACACGTCCGCTGATGTAATTGGAAAAGATTTTGTTTGCCATATCAAGAAACTGCTGTGCCTTTTGATACTGTTTGGCTTGTAACAGCGCGGAAAACAAGGTTCGGCACTGGGAAAGAAGACTGTTTTTGCAAAAAAGCAGATAAATGCAGCAGACGGCGGCTGTGAAGACCGTCGATACAGAGGATACAACGGCACCTCCCACACTACGTGTTACGGTCCAGACGCCAGAGAGAAAAATACTTCCTAATTCCTCCAACTGCGTTAAAAATGGAGCTTCCGATTGTTGGAACAGCTCCGGCAGTGTTTCAAAGCCAGAAAACTGTGTCAAGTGAGAGAGCAAAGATTCTAAATATCCGGGTAGTTGTTCGGAAAGCGCCTCCGCACTTTCCATAAGGTGCGGGACAAGAAGAGACAGGAATAATGCGCACAGGGCAATTGCACTGAAAAGCGCACAGAGAACGGCCAAAGGCCGCCGAAATTTCTCCTTGCGGATTGCGGAAAACAGGCGCTCAAATGCACGCGTGGGGATGTCAAGCAGGTAAGCAACGGCGACCGCTGCCCAGAAGGGACTGAGTGCTGTGTGGAAAAAAACGGATGCGGCAAGCAGCGCTGCGACAATCGCATATTTTTCAAATTTTGACATAAAACCTCCAAGACAGACGGAAGGGTTTGCATCGCTTGCATAAAAGCGCTTAATAAGGTATACTGAACTGGGTGGTGTGAATATGACGGAAATCATTTTGATTGTATCGATTTTGGCGCTGATGGTTGCCGCCGCGACGTTTGTGATGACTTGGCGTCTGCGAAGTGCTTTTTTGAGGAGAGAGAAGGATAGGCCCCAAAATTGGCTGGAAACAGCGGATCTCGTGCGATTTCAGAACGCACTTACTCAGGAAATCCGAAGCGCCGGCCATGAAACGGTCAATTTGACGCAGGCAAATATCAAAACGTTGGGGGATACATTTATCAGTGCTTCCGATCGGACACAGGCTGTACAGGACAAGCGCCTTGGCGAACTGACGGAGCAGTTTGCGCGGCAAAGCGAGCAGCTTCGGAAGTCTCTGGCGGAGAATATTGCCCGGTTTGACGAACGTTTTGCGGCGTTTTCCTTACAAAATGCGCAGGCATTGGCGGAAATTCGCGCCGGTGTGGAACATAGCATCAAGTCGCTGCAAGAAGACAATGCAAAACATCTCGACCGGATGCGCGAAACGGTAGATGAAAAATTGCAAAAAACGCTTGATGAGCGCTTAAATCAGAGCTTTGCTGTGGTAAGTGAGCGGCTGGAGCAGGTTTACAAGGGCTTAGGCGAAATGCAGACGTTGGCTTCCGGTGTTGGAGATTTGAAAAAGGTCCTTTCCAATGTCAAAACACGCGGTATTTTTGGGGAAATTCAGCTTGGCGCGATTCTGGAAGAGTTGCTGGCTCCGGAACAGTATGAAACGAATGTGGTAACGAAAAAAGGAACGGCCAACCCTGTGGAGTATGCGATTAAGCTCCCGGGTACGGACGGAGAGTCGGTGTATTTGCCGATTGACGCCAAATTTCCCGCGGATGCCTATACGCGCGTACGGGATGCCTATGATGCGGGCGATCCAGCGGAGCTTGCTTCCGCGAAAAAACTGTTGGAGGCGGCAGTAAAGTCCTTTGCACGTGATATTCGAGACAAATATATCAATCCTCCTGCAACAACGGATTTTGGAATTATGTTTTTGCCGTTTGAAGGACTGTATGCGGAGGTGGTATCTTGCGGCCTGGTGGAGGTTTTGCAGCGCGACTATAAAGTCAGCATAGCGGGACCTACGACAATGGCGGCGCTTCTAAATAGTTTGCAAATGGGATTCCGCACGCTTGCGATTCAAAAGCGTTCCGGCGAGGTCTGGAAGGTGTTGGGCGCGGTAAAAACAGAGTTCGACCGTTTCGGGGATGTATTGGAAGCGACACAGAAACGGTTGGAGCAGACCAGTACGGAGCTTGACAAGCTGGTGGGGGTTCGTACGCGTCAAATTCGCTCCAAGCTGCGCGGTGTGACGGCGATGCCGGAAGGAGAAGCGGCGGCATTGCTGGGCGATGCAGAAGAGTAGCTGTATGGCCAGGTGGAACCTGTGGCATGGTTGCCACAAAGTGAGTGCGGGTTGTGCCCATTGTTATGTATACCGGATTGATGCGCGTGTCGGAAGGGATAGTTCTCTCGTGGAAAAAACGGCGGATTTTGATCTTCCCATACGCGTCAATCGCGACGGAAGTTATAAGGTACAGCCAGGGGAAATGGTTTATACCTGTTTTACCTCCGATTTTTTTCTGGAGGACGCGGATGTCTGGCGCGCGGAAGCTTGGCGTATGATACGAAGACGGCGCGACCTTCATTTTTTCTTTGTAACCAAGCGGATTGAACGGTTCTATTGCGCGCTTCCTGAGGATTGGGGCGCGGGATATGAGAATGTCACCATAGCGTGCACCATTGAGAATCAGTCAATGGCAGAAAAACGGATGCCGATCTTTTTGGAAGCGCCCATCCGCCATCGTGCGCTTAATTGTGAGCCTTTGTTAGAACGAATAAATCTGGAACGCTGGCTCGGCGCATGGATTGAGCGTGTCACAGTGGGCGGTGAATCTGGAGAGGACGCTCGGCCCTGCGACTGGGATTGGATTTATGATTTGCGCGCACAGTGCATACGCCGCGGTGTGGCATTTCACTTTAAGCAAACCGGCGCGCTATTTGTGAAGAATGGGCAAAGTGTGCGAATCCCGCGTGCAGAACAGCAGAGACGGGCACAAATGGCGGGATTGGACTATCAACCAAAATAGATCGCAAACGGACGGGCGTAGCTGTCCGTTTTTTTGATGCGTTACGCTGGAAGAGATCAAGTTCTCCTTGTATTTAACATTTCATGCATTGACGTTACAAAAGAAGACGTTCTATAATAAATGTCATAAGCAGTTGCAAGAATTTAAAGTTAAGAGCATACAAAAAATGGAGTTTTCGCTGTATACCTAGGTGTTTGGCATATTTTGGAGGATGCGAATGAGTGTATTTGTAGAATTTCGCGATGTGAAAAAAGTGTATAAAATGGGTGAAATTGAGATTACCGCTCTTCATGGCGTTAATTTTGAGATAGAAAAAGGCGAAATCTGTATTATTGTCGGGTCTTCAGGCGCGGGGAAAACGACATTACTCAACATATTGGGCGGTATGGATACACTGACATCTGGTAGTATTTTACTGGACGGAAAAGAAATTTCCCGGTATGATAAACGTCAATTGACTGCCTATCGCCGGTATGATATCGGGTTTGTGTTTCAATTTTATAATTTGGTTCAAAATCTGACGGCTTTGGAAAATGTGGAACTGGCAGCACAGATTTGTCGGGATCCGCTTGACGCCATGGAAGTATTGAAGCGTGTCGGTTTGGAGGAACGCGCTGCAAATTTCCCGGCGCAGCTTTCCGGCGGAGAGCAGCAGCGTGTGGCCATTGCGCGCGCACTTGCCAAAAATCCGAAACTGTTGCTGTGCGACGAACCTACAGGCGCGTTGGATTATGTAACAGGAAAGTCGATTTTGAAACTTTTGCAGGATACCTCTCGTCAGACGGGGATGACGGTGGTAATTGTAACGCATAACCAGGCAATTACATCCATGGCCGATCGTATTATTCGCGTAAAAAATGGTACGGTGTCGGATATATACAAAAACGACCATATTACCCCGGTAGAATTGATTGAATGGTGAGTTATGCTAAGAAGATCTGCTTTTCGTGAAATCCGATCGAGTTTAGGCCGTTATCTTGCCATCATTGCCATTGTTGCGCTGGGCGTTGGATTGTTTGCCGGCCTTCGTGTATCGAAAACCGCGATGGTAAAGACGGCGGATGTCTATATTCATGAGTTGGGGTTATTCGACTATCGCTTGGTGTCCACGGTGGGCTATGACGAGGATGACGTGGCTGCCTTTGCAAAATTGGAAGGTATACATGCGGCAGAGGGCGCTTTTAGCGCCGATGTTCTGACGGAAAGAGAGGGACAAGGCGAAATTGTTCTGCGGGCACATTCTCTTTCTACAGATATGAATGCAGTATCTCTGGTTGCGGGACGTCTTCCGGAGTCGGATCAGGAGTGCGTGGCAGACGCACGTTTCTTCACAGAGGCCGATATCGGCACATCTATTTCCATTTCAAACCTCAATGATGAGGATACGCGTGATCTTTTTCGCTTTGAGGAGTATCAGATTGTCGGCCTTGCAAATTCTGTGTATTATTTGAATTATGAACGCGGCAGCACATCGTTAGGGGCCGGTAGTATTTCCGCATTTATTTATCTTCCATATGGCGGATTTGACGTGGACTATTTTACAGATGTTTATTTGCAATTGGAGGATAGCGGTTATATTTACAGTGAGGAATATGATGCCGCAGTGGATGCCATGGAGGAGCCTGTAACTGCTGCTGCGGAAGAGCGGGCGGATGTGCGCTATCACAAAGTGCTCGATGATGCTGAGACAGAAATTGCCGATGCTGAGCGAGAATTGGCTGACGGTTGGGAGGAATATGACTCCGAAAAGGAGAAGGCAGAAAAGGAGTTGGCCGACGCAAGACAGGAACTGGAAGATGGCGCTTTGGAAATTGAAGAGAATGAACAGAAATTAGAAGATGCAAAAGCGGAACTTGAGACGGGAAAGGCAGATTTAGAAGAAGGCTGGCAGGAATATGAAGAGGGGCTTGCAGAGTATGAACAGCAGCGGGCCGATGCAGAGGAAGAACTGAAAAATGCAGAGGAGCAACTTCTTGATTCCCGTGAGCAGGTGAATGACGGATTGATTCAGATTGCGGAAGCTGACCTGGATAGCGCGGAAGAGGAACTGGATCAGAGCAGAGAAATGGTGGAGTTACTAAGCAGTACCTATCAAGATGCGCTGTACAAATTGGCTGCCGGAACATTTGGTCCGGACGATTTGGCAGAGTTGGCGGCTGTGTTTGCACAGTTTGGCTACACTTTTCCGGAAAATTCTCAGGAAATGACGGAAGCAGAATTAGAGGAAACCCTCTATATGTTAGGTATGGAAGTGGACCGTGCAGAGAATGAACTTGCTGCAGGAGAGGCGCAGCTTGCGGAGGCCAGAGAACAGGAAGAGGAACTCTATCGCGCGCAGGCGGAAATTGAACAGGGGTTTGCAGAACTGCAAAAATCCAGAGAGGAAGCTGAACAGCAGTTTGCCGAAGCGGAAGCGGAACTGGAGGATGCCTATGCCGATTTGCTGGCTGGAGAGCAGGAACTGGCAGACGCTGAAGTGGAAATCTCAGACGGAGAACAGGAACTGGCGGAAGCCAAACAGACCCTTGCGGATGGCTGGAAGGAGTATGAGGACGCAAAGGCGGAGGCGGATGAGAAACTTGCCGACGCATATCAGGAATTGCTGGATGGCGAGGAGGAACTCGCTGAAGCCCGGCAGGATCTTGCCGAGGTAGAGCAGCCGGATGTCTATGTAATGGACCGCAGCACCAATGTCGGGTATGTGTGCTTTGAAAGCGACACGGATATTATTGAAGCGGTTTCCCGCGTGTTCCCTGTGTTTTTCTTTTTTGTAGCGGCGTTGGTTTGCATTACGACCATGACGCGTATGGTTGATGAACAACGGACGCAGATCGGCGTTTTAAAAGCACTTGGTTATACAAACTTTGCGATTATGTCCAAGTTTATGATTTATTCCGGCAGTGCTTCGCTGATTGGCAGTGTGATAGGATTTATCGGCGGCTCCATTGTTTTCCCGATTGTCTTGTGGCATGTATATGGAATTATGTATGGTTTTGCCGACATTATTTTGATTTTTGATAATCAATTGGCCATATGGATGACTCTTGCCTTTTTGTTCTGTGCGTTGGGCGCAACCTGGCTTGCCTGTAAAAATGAATTGGCGGATGTCCCTGCGGAGCTGATTCGTCCGAAATCACCGAAGAGCGGAAAACGGGTGCTGATGGAACGGATTCCGTTCCTTTGGAATCGTATGAAATTTTTGCATAAAGTATCTGTTCGAAATATTTTCCGTTACAAAAAGCGGCTTATCATGATGATACTTGGCATAGGTGGTTGTACAGCGCTTCTAATTACCGGATTTGGAATGCGGGATTCTGTAAAAGAAGTTGCCGCCTATCAATTTGATGAGATTTCACTCTATGATTATTCGGTCACTTTTTCACAAAATGCGGATGAGGAGACGGAGCAGGAACTGCTGGAGGCAGGAGATGGGACAATTGACGATTTGATGCTATTGCATGAAAGCACAATGGATTTGCTGGGGGAAAATGAGACCAAATCCGTTAATGTAGTGGTTTCAGATGGCAGCGTTGACGGTTTTTTAAGTCTTCATAACGAAAGTGGGGAAATTACTTACCCAGGCCCTGGGGAAATTGCCATATGTGACGCGTTGACAGATCGTCTGGATATCGAGATTGGCGATCAGATTACATTGCGAACGAGCGATATGGAGTCATTGGAAGTCACGGTCAGCGCTGTGTTCCAAAATTATGTGTTTTATTATGTCTATTTGGATGCACAAACCTGCCTGGATCAATGGGGCTATGTACCCGAGTATAAGACGGGCTATGTCAATGTTAAAGACGGCTTTGATGTGCATGCATCAGCGGCGAAAGTGATGAATCTGGAGAACGTAACATCGGTTTCTGCTTCCCTGGATTTGCGTGAGCGAATTGACAACATGATGTCCAGTTTGGATTATATCGTTTTGTTGATTGTATTTTGCGCTGCCATGTTGGCACTGGTCGTCCTTTACAATTTGACGAACATCAATATTATGGAGCGAATCCGGGAAATTGCGACGATTAAGGTTCTGGGCTTTTATGCAAATGAAACTGCATCCTATGTATTTCGTGAGAATATTATTTTAACAATTATGGGGGCTTTGGTAGGACTGGTTCTTGGAAAATTGCTGCATTATTACGTGATGAGTCAGATCCGGATTGATATGATTTCCTTTGATATCCGCATTGAGCCGCTTAGTATTTTGTTGTCCATTGGTTTGACGTTCCTATTTACATTGCTTGTCAACCTTTTGATGAACATTAAACTGGACAAGATCAATATGGCGGAGTCTTTAAAATCCATTGAGTAAAGGGATTGCGTTTTGCTTTTCCGTGATGATTATCTCTCACCGTTTGAAATGAATTTCTAAAAAAATACCCCGTTGATCGGAAATGAATGAATCCGGTCAACGGGGTATTTTTAAAATGAAAAAAGGAAAAAGCAATCAAACGGACAAATCTGTGCCGGTTCGAAAGAGATAGAGGTGCCGCTCTAAAACCGGTTTCCCCGTAATGCGTGTCAATGCAATCGCATAGGCGGCAAGCTGTGGGCGGTAACGTTGGGCAAGCAGCTGTTCGCCTCCCTCCGGAACCCAGTCGGTTTTAAAATCAAGGAGGATCAGCCCATCCGGTTCTTCAAAATAACAGTCAATCACCCCTTGAAACAGGAGAACATCCTCTCCCGGTTCTGGAATGTGAGCGAGGAGTGAAAAATCAGTCGTGACACCGGGCGACGCCAGCAGGGAAAACTTAAACTCCCGATGAATGGCGGTTGAAGCGGCCATACGCCTTCCCAGAGGGGAACGGAAGAATTGCTCAATACGTCCGGCATCCACAGAATCTGCCTGCTCCGGTGTGAGAAACCGTTTCTCCCGCAGACGGCGAAGTTCTGTCTCTATGTCTTCGCGGGAGGTGCAGGATGAGAATTCCAAAAATTGCATGGCAAGATGAAGGGCTGTGCCGCGTTCCGTACTGCTGAGCCCGGCTTCTTGGATGAAACGGGGGCGGGAATACCCACGGACAGAGCTGATAAACTGCGTTTGCGTCGTTGCAGGTTCGGATGTCTGACCATCGGATTCCGGTTCCCGACCAAAGGCAGGGGGAGCGGCCTCTTCCGCCGCCTCGCTATCAGCAAAGCGGCCTTTCAGCATAGTTGCCGTTAGTTTTGAGGGCAGATCTTTTGCATCAGCATGGGGATACTGGAAAGAGAAGTTCTTGAGAAGTTCTTCCCGCGACAAAGACGGCGTATCCGGTATGGCGGCGGGTTCGATCTCCGAATTTTGTAAAGCACCTGGATGCACGGCGTTCAGTTTCCAGGAGTGATTGACCCGTTCTTCGAAATGCACTGCGATACCTGCCTGGGAAAAGAAGGGGACGGCACAGGGAAGACGCAAAACCGGAGTGAGGATCCAAAGAAGCGTCGAACTGGCGGTCAGCAGGAACTGATGGGAGAGAGGAGCCCGGGCAAGATCCGGATCATACTTGGCAGCAAGCGCCGATACACTTCGAACGGGAGCAGTAACGATCAGTTTTTCCTTTGCCCGTGTCATTGCCACATAGAGAATGCGCAGTTCTTCGGAAAGCATCTCGCGCTTGGATTTTAAAATAATGGCGAGCCGGGGAAGAGTAGGATATTCGATCCGTCTGTCGACCTGACGGCGCCGGAATCCCGCGCCCAACTTCGGATGAAGGAGTACAGGCTCCGTAAGATCCCCCGTATGAAATCGCTGCGCGCAATTGGCCAGAAACACAATGGGAAATTCCAGTCCCTTTGATTTGTGAATGCTCATGATATGCACGGCTGAGGCGGAGGAAGGCGCGGGAGAGACTTCCAACCCCCGGTCGCGGAGCGCGCGCATCATATGTGTAAAACGATAGAGCCCGCAGTATCCGGCGCGTTCAAAGCGTTGAGCCTGTTCGAGAAATGCACGCAGCTTGCCGGGACCTTCCGTTACATGGCTGCATACGGCTTCAAGCTGCGTTTCGTTTAAAATACGCAGGATTAAACGGTCTGCCGGTAAATCCTGTGCGGCAAGGCGCAATGCGTCAAGCGCAGTAAGCAACGCCTTGCAGCGAGTACCGGTTTCGCTGTCCGACAGTGCCATTTGATAAACAGCCTGGTAAAAGCTTTTGTCCGGAGCGGCAGTTCGGATGTCAGCCAGCTCATCGGCGGTAAATTGATAGAGAGGGGAGCGCATGAGAGAGACCAGCGGGATATCCTGTTCCGGATTATCAAGTACGTCCAGAAGCGACATGAGGATCATTACGTCGGGAGACGCGAAAAGTTCTGATCCCACGTCTTTTAAGGAAGAAATGCCGACGCGAGACAGGGCAGACTCATAAACCTCTGCCTTGTTTTTCACGCTGCGCAGCAGGATGCAGAAGTCTTGCGGCTCGCAGGGGCGCATGGATTGCGAAGTGCGGTCATAGACCATATAGCCGCTGTCCAGCAGTTTCCGTATCCGTGCCGCAACATATGCGGCATCTGCTTCCGTGCCGGAAAGCTCGTCCTCTCCTTCTGTTTCCACCAGGCAGAGCTCGGTGTCATAACCTTCCCCTGGGGGATATGCGGCGGCAGGAACAAGCCGTTCTGATTCCCCATAGGAAACCTCGCCAAGTTCCGGTGACATGACATTGGAAAACAGGTAATTGACTGCTTCCGTCACCTCTTCTCTGGAACGAAAGTTTTTAGACAGAACGATGCGTCCGGGTTCTCCCGGTGCGGGATGATCCGAATAAGTCAGATATTTGCGCAGGAAGACGTCCGGGTTCGCCAGACGAAAACTGTAAATGCTTTGTTTGATATCGCCGACCAGAAAAAGATTGGTGCCCTCCCGGGAAAGCGCCTGAAAAATGGCGTCCTGCACGTCGTTGGTATCCTGATATTCGTCTACCATGATTTCCGTGTATTGCAGAGAAAGCGCATGCGCCAGCGGCGTGGGACAGGTGCCGTCGTCACCAAGCAGCATTCGGATGGTCATATGCTCCAAGTCCGCAAAATCGAGGATGTTTCGAAGTCGTTTTTCTTCGTCCAGCCGGTCCATATACTCACCGGTCAAAGAGAATAGCGCACGGCTGTATGGTGCGACCGCCTGCATGTCTTCCCGGAATTGTGCTTCTGTGAATCCAAAATAGTCACGACACAGGAGTCCCAATGTTTTTTTCCAATTTTCGCGCGGCGCTTTGAGAAGATCCAGTAAAACCGGATCGTCGAATCCCCGGATAGGACTCAGACGGGCGAAGGTTGTGGCGTTTGCATACGCCGCTGCCTGATCCCATGCGCCCTGTTCGAGCAAAGTGAGCAACTGGTCCAACCGTTCAAGATCTGCGGTGTAAGCGGCGCCATAGCCTTTTTCTACTATGGGATATGCGCGCATGGTTTCACGCGCAGCCGAGAGCGTTTCCCGTGCATACCGGCAGCGGTCCAGAATTTCGGTTATCAAAATATGGCCGTATTCGCCTCCCAGGGGATGCTCGTCCACTGGACGCGCGAGCATGTCGGCTAACCATTTTTTGGGGTATGGATGGCTCTGCACTTTCTGAAAGGTCTCCAAAATGACGGAGCGCAGCCGGGCATCATCCCGCGTAGCAGAGAGTGCTTCGACCAATTGAAAAAAACCTTCGTTTTCCGGCGAAGAATCTTCATATCGCGCTTCAATTAATTCCTCCAAAATTGTTTCCCGCAAAATGGCGATTTCGTCTTCATCCGCGACGCGGAAATCGGGCGTAAGGCCTGCTGCTTGAAAGTTTTCCCGCAGGAGGTATGCGCAAAAGGAATGAACGGTGGTAATTTGCGCATGGTCCAACAATGTCAATTGACGGCGAAGCCGACGGTTTGCCGGAGACTCCAATATTTTTTCGGTCAATGCATCGGCAATTTTTGCCTTCATTTCGGCTGCTGCTGCTTTTGTAAAAGTAACAATCAGAAACTCGTCAATATTACAGGGATCCTCCGTATCCAGAATGCGCCGAATCACACGCTCAACTAAAACGGCGGTTTTTCCGGAACCGGCAGCGGCGGAGACGAGTAAAGTGCCGCCCCTAGCCGTAATGGCACGCAGTTGTTCAGGTGTCCAGTTCACTGCCATCCGGGGAACCTCCTTTCAAAGTACGATAAAATTCTTTGGCGCTCATAGCGGGAACTGGCCGGATGCGGGAAGCGTCTCGCGCTGTGTCAAAGAAACATATCGTGCGGTATTCACAATAGGTGCACGCAGGCAAATTGCGTGTCACGGCGGGACGGGCCTCAATATGCCCCTCCGCCAGCCATTCGGCGGTAAGAGCCGTCATTCGCCGTACGTGCCGTTCCAGCAGGGCAAACTGTTCCTGATCTGCAACGCCGGAGGAAGAGGATGGCTGGCGGTTTTTAAGCAGCTTGACAGGAATAAAACGGCCTTCCTCTTTTATGTCCGGTTCCATAGCCTCTAGGACTTCCGGGTCAGAGAGAACAATGCCGGAGCGCATCAGCGCAGCGTCAAGTTTCTCGCGCAGCTCTGCGTCCGGCAGATCGTGCGGCGCGGCATAAGGCTCCGCTTTCGCCGGCGCATACAGGATTCCCGCGGGAACGATAGTATCTGCGCCGAGGGAAGGATGCAGGGCAAGGTACCGCTTCGCTTCCTGTTGTAAGGCAAACAGGTATACCGGCATTTGCATACCAAGTCCGTTCATGATTTCTCCGTAGGAAAATGTTTTCAAACCACTTTTGTAGTCCACTACCCGGAGATAAAGAATTCCGTCCCTGACCCATCCGTCAACACGGTCTACAATGCCCCGTAAAGAAGCGGAGGCTTGCGGCGTTTCGATGGCAATCGGGGGCAAATCCCGTGAAAAGCTGAGTTCAAAGTCTAAAGGTGAGAACGCACTCCGGGAAAATTCATCATAAAGATTATCAATCAGGACATCAAGCGAGTACCGAATGCGATGAAAGAGATATTGAAACCGTGCGCTCTTGATTTGAAAATCCGGAATATCGCGGGCAAGATATGACAAAACGCAAGCTCTTGCAAACTCCCGGACTTCTTCGCGTGAACAGGCAGAAAAACCACCTGCTTCTTGCACACGCCGGACAGTCCCTTCCAGGACATAATGAATGAATACACCGCGTTGCGGAGCATCAAAAGCTGCCTCCTTTCGTGGGCGCAAAGCTAAGCCATAACGGGAAAAATAAGCAAACCGGCAGCTATGAAAGACATCCATGCGCGTGGCGCTGAGCTGTAATTTCGCGCCATACAGACGGTGTACATAGTCCTTCTGAATCCGTCCCTCTGGTAAGAGAGAATCGGGATGCACAATCGGTGACAAAGGTTTGCCCGAGAGCGACCTCATCACGTCCAGAATCAGCGTTTCTGCCATACCGCCATGTAACGCGGCGTAGGTAAGCGCAGTATGTGGTGCTTCCAACAAATAAGAATCTTCCTGATTGGTAGGACGACGAACAGCAAGCGCCGGAAACAGCGTGCATAAGCGACGGATTAGGTAAGCGGGACGAATGACATTTCCACTGCTGTCGGCGGCAGGATAGGAAAGATATAGGAGGTCTCTTGCTTTTGCAAATGTGCAATAGACTTCTGCAATGCCGTCTATATCACGGCTGGAAGAGGTGTAGGAGAGTTCAATCGAGTATGCCGATAATTCATCACGATCGGCGTCTGTTAAAAGTCCGGTACCGGTACCGAAAGCAGGTAATGCGCCGTCTCGGGCACCAAGAACCAGCACTGCACGCGCGTCTGCGGTCCGTAAACGCGACAGATCCCCACATGCAACGCGGTCAATGGCGGGGGGGATGGCGCCAATATCATATTGAGAGAGAATCAGCGAAAAAAGTCGTTCAAAATCGGATGCTGTAAGAGGTCGATCACCGGTAATGTCGGCAAAACTGTCCAAACACCGGCAGAAAATTTCCCAAAGTTGGCGATACTCCTCCGCCTGCGTCAATTCCCCGGCTGTGCGGAGCTCTGATGCGCGGGCTTCACAGGCGGCGGGAAGCTGGATTTCTACTGTAAACTCGTACAGCGCCCGAATTTTTGCGAGAGCGGGACCGTCTCCGGAAAGGCCGTGACCAAGCCGCAAAAGCGGACGCGTGATTTGACGGCGTGTCTCGTCAAGACGGGCAAGCAAGGCAGCTCCCGCTTCCGTCAGGGGAACCCCGAAACCGTCCGGATTCATCGCCCACGGCGCATCGGCTGTCCATTGACCTGGTTTAATACGCCATTGCAAACAATAGTTTTCCAAAATATCCACATCGTCGCGCGCAATACCGGCCAGACCGGTCTTCAGGTAGGCAAAGACATCCTCGTGACGGAATCCGTTGACTGCGATACGGATGGCACGCAGAATCAGTGCCGTGACGGACTTTGTACGAAGGTCTGTTTTCTGCGTAACATAGTACGGAATACCGAAGCGTTCCAGGGACGACGCAAGTGCGAGACGATAGGCCTCAAAATCACCCGAAACAACCACAATATCCCTATAACGCATTCCTTCGCGCAGCAATTGGACAATCCGTGCGGCAGCGTAGTCGCATTCCAGGAAAATACCGGGGGCTGCAGTCAGTTCTATGTGGCGCGGAACACACTCTGACGGCTGCGCGGTGTAATCAAAGAGGCGTTGTTCCAGTATGGTCAGATCGTCATGCCGCGCAGGGGGAGAAAGCGCAATGGTTTTCGTTCGGTCATCGCCTAAAATGCGCGTGAGTCGCGCCGCTGTTTCCCGGCTTTTTGCAAATAGCTCAGCGTCCGGATGACTCGGATCAAAATCCAGTGCTACCCATACCTCGGCGCGCGTCAAAGCGGCGAGTATTTCATATTCCTGCGGAGTAAACCCGGAAAATGCGTCGATATAAACCTTTCGTCCGGCAAACCAGTCGAGCGCACGTATGGCGTCTGCAAGGCGCGTCATTTCATCGCGCGGATCGAGAAAGCGTTCCGCACACTGTGCGTCATAAGCGGTGCGGATGAGAAGAAGATCATGGAGTTTGGCGGAAAGCACCGGGTTGAATTCCGGGAGCAGGGATAAAATAGCGTTGTCCTCTAGACAACAGCTTTTCATTTCATCTACAATTTTTACAAATCCTTCGAGTAATTCCGCACTTGCCGTACCGATGTAGTATTTCATGGACGTACGTACCTGTTCAAAAGCACGCTGCATGAACAGAATCCGGCCGCCCGCATCCAAAATCCGATCGGCAAGACCGCCATATTCCGCAAAAACGCGGTTTGCCAGTCTTCGGAAAGTCAGGACTTCACAGGAAAGCGAAATTCCGTCGCCGCCTATTTCACACAAACGGCGTTCCGCTTCGTGGGAATGTGTTTCCGGCACAAGAAAGATCTGCCGTGTAACACCGTTTTTCGCTGCGCATGCGGCAGTTTGATAAAGACAGGCGCTTTTTCCGCTTCCCTGACGACCGAATACGAAGGTGAGCATGGCGGCCTCCTTTTTAAGAAAAGCCGGAGCGCGTAAAAAACGCCTCCGACTTTTATGGTTCTAGTTGTGAGTAAGCCTGTAAGCCGGGTTCTGTCGTGGACAATCATCTATCTTGTACGTACGTTACCGCACGCATCTATGCCACCTTGGGGGAATGAACCGGGCCGGTTTCCGTTCACACGGACTCCCCACTGCGGTGTTGCTCCGGATAGAGTTTACAGGATTCCCATGTTACCATGGGAATCGGTGAGCTCTTACCTCGCCTTTCCACCCTTACCTCGTCGCCGTAAAAGACGCGGGGCGGTATTTCTCTGTTGCACTTTTCCTGAAGTCGCCTTCGGCGGACGTTATCCGTTATCCTTGCCCTATGGAGCCCGGACTTTCCTCACCCGGCGGCCTTTCGGCGTACCGGGCGCGATTGTCCAGCTTACTCACAAATTGCATTATACCGCAATCCGCCGGGCCTTGTCAATGCGCGCACACAGCCGGGCCATGCATGGAGAGAATACGATCAGTTTCAAATTCTGCGTTGCATGAGGTTTTTGAAAAATGCGTCAAAATTAACAAATGGGATTGCAAATCGCGATCTTTTTTGGTATGCTGAAACCAATAAGGAGGTGTGTCAAATGGAAAAAACGCAGTTTACAACGCCTGTACCGGTAAAAGACGTACGGGTGCATGATTCCTTTTTCAGCGACCTTATGAAGATCACCGTCGAGAAGCTGATTCCATACCAGTGGCGGGCATTGAATGATGAGATTCCGGATGCTGAACCCAGCTACTGTATGAGAAACTTTAAAATCGCGGCGGGATTGGAACAGGGTAAACATGGCGGTATGGTGTTTCAAGACAGCGATCTTGCCAAATGGATTGAAGCGGTTGCTTACTCTTTGATTTGGAATCCAGATGCCGCACTGGAACAGACGGCGGACGAGGCTATTGATTTGATTGCGCGTGCGCAGTTACCGGATGGGTATTTGGATACGTATTACATTTTAAATGGGATTGAAAACCGCTGGACCAATACCAAGGATAACCACGAAATGTATTGTGCCGGTCATATGCTGGAAGCGGCGGTTGCCTACTATCAGGCAACCGGAAAACGGAAGCTTTTGGATGTGATGATCGCCTGTGTGGCGCACATTGCCAGTGTTATTGGCCCGGAAGAAGGCAAATTACATACCTATCCCGGACATGAAGTCTTAGAAATGGCGTTATGTAAACTTTACGAAGTGACGCGGGATGAACGTCATTTACAGCTTGCCAAGTATTTTATCGATGAGCGCGGCGCGTCTCCCAGTTATTTTGTTGCGGAGGGAGAACGGAACAACCGCCCGGTGAATCCGCGTTCTGCGTTTAATCTGCACTATTATCAGGCGGATCGTCCTGTCCGGGAGCAGGATACGGCGCAAGGCCATGCGGTGCGCGCGGGATATTTGTATTCCGGCATGGCCGATGTTGCGCGGTTGACAGAGGACGACAGCCTGTATGAAGCCTGCTGCAAGCTCTGGTACGACATTACGCGCCGTCAAATGTATTTGACCGGAACAATCGGTCAGTCTGCCATGGCAGAATCGTTTTCCTTTGATTATGATTTGCCGAATGATCTCGTCTATGGCGAGACCTGCGCGGCGATTTCTCTGGCATTTTTTGCACAGCGTATGTTGCGCCTGGCTCCGCGGGGGGAATATGGCGACATCATGGAGCGTGTGCTTTATAACGGTTCCATCAGCGGTATGTCGCTGGACGGAACGAAGTTTTTCTATGTCAATCCGTTGGAGGTCGATCCGATTCGGTGTGAAAAGAATCACCAGTTCCGTCACGTCAAACCGGAACGTCAAAAATGGTTTGGTTGTGCATGTTGCCCGCCGAATCTGGGACGTCTGCTGGCTTCGTTGCCGGGTTATCTGTATCATACCAGCGGCAATACGGTTTTTGTCAATCTCTATACTACCAATGACCTGAAAACAAAGCTCCCGTCCGGTGAGGTTGCCCTTTCCATGAAGACGAATTATCCATGGGACGGCAAGATTTCCATGAAAATAGATGCCGCTCCACAGGAAATGCTGCTTGCTTTGCGCAAACCCGGTTGGTGCCGTACCTTTACCCTGATGGTGAATGGCGCGGTGGCGGATTATACCCTGCGGGACGGGTTCCTGTATCTTGCGTATAGTTGGTCGGCGGGCGATTGTGTGGAATTTGTTCTGGATATGCCGGTGGAGACGGTACGAGCGAATCCACGGGTCGCAGAGGATATTGGGAAAATTGCCGTTCAGCGCGGTCCGGTTGTCTATTGCCTGGAAGAACCCGACAACGGGAAGAATCTCCAGCGTATTTATTTGCAGGCGGATGCGGCGTTTGCATGCCGGTATGAGCCGGAGGCGCTTGGCGGAATTGTTTCCATCGAGACAGATGGAGAGGAACTGATTTTTGCCAGCTGGGATGACGATGTATTATATGACGGACAAAAGTCTCCTTCCTTCCAACCGAGACATCTGCGGTTTATTCCGTACTATGCGTGGGCAAATCGCGGCCCGGCTGAGATGACGGTCTGGGTGCGTGAAAAGCTGTAATTGGCGAATACAGGCACAAGTTTGCACCTCTTTGCTTTAATCTGAAAAAAGAACCCGGCTATTTGGAAAATCCCAAATAGCCGGGTTTTGAATGTATGTCATCAGGCCTCATATTGGACAGCGTATTTTTTTTCGTACGCGGCAAGCTGATCCGCTGGGAGTGTCTGTACTTCCGCTTGGACAAGGCGCGCAGAAATATACGTCTCCCCGTTTTCTAAGGCTCTGAAAACGAAGCTGTGCCCCTGCGTGACGGCATAACCGTGATCCGTCACTGCCACTTCAACCGCTTCGGCATCATCCATTTGATCAAGAGGCAGCGTGGGACGCAAAATCCGGGGGGATAGCATCATGCGCGTACCCTGCCATGGCTGTGCCTGATAGGCAGTAAAGCAGGAATAAATGGTCTGTGCAATGACTTCCGGCAGCGCGAAAGACGTGTCAATAATCAGATCATAATTCCGATAATCCAGATTATTCACGTGGTAAATCTCCAAAAACCGCTGATTTTCCACTTTCCCGCGTTCCAAAAGCTTGTCCCGTGCCTCATAAATATCCCGATAAGCCTCCTCGCTTCCTCGGGAATCGTTCATGACACGTTGCGCCGCAATGAGAGGATCCACAGTGACGAAAATTTTGAAAGAATGCTCGGCGAAATGCCAGGCCATCCGGGAATCAAAGATAATCGAATCTTCTTTCCTTTCGCGGGAGAGCTTTGCAACCGCATCGTCAATGACGTGGTCAAGAGCAGGATCGGTCAGCATCCGTTGATTCAGCTCCAACGTACTGATTCCCATCTCCTGTGCTACTTTGCGCTGCACGGCACCGGTAGAATAGATTTCAAAACCGTGCTCTTTCTGCAAGATTTTACAGATAGTGGATTTTCCGCTGCCCAGATTTCCTGCAATGGTAATATGCATGAAAAGTACACTCCGTTTCCCTAATATCTCTTTTTATCTTACTTCCGTCGCTGGGAATTGTCAAGCAAAAGGAGCGCTTGTCAGGATAAGGTCCGGAAGTATAACCCGTTGGTCCTGGGAAAATCCGGCGCGGCGTGCGCAGCAAACAGCGCTGTAATTCGGCCGCACTGGTCGCGTGTCTCGCGGGTGAAATACAGTACCAGATGATCGACGCCGGAAATGGGCTTATCTGCAATATAGAGAGGGAGAGAGTTGAGAAGCGTGGTATACTCCCGCTGGTGGCAGAGCAACGGAAAGGTGACGCCGTGCCGGTCTGTGAGTTCCGGCGTTCCCGTACAGGAGGCACACTGCGATTTCGCCGGACATGCACGCATGCGCATCAAAGGAAGTTGCCCATAGGCCAGGATTCCGCGCGGCAGAGTCCCGCCGATGTCTCGAATTTTCTGCATGGAGAGTTCAAAGGAAAGAATGGCGCTGGAGAGCCCCAGCTGTTCGTATTCAGAAAGCGCCGTCGCGTTTAAAATATTCAATCCAAAACCGCCGTGGACACAGAATCCAAACCGCCGAGCCAGACGGATCCCGTAAAGGTTATCGGTCAGGACATCCTGGATCCCATGTGCGGCGAGCTTGACAAGGTATGACGCAAATTCCTCCTCCTTTTCCGGAAAGAGAAGCGCAGGCAACTCCGCGATGACGGAGGGTCCGGACCATTTCTCTGGAATCGGATAATCTGCCAAAACTTCTGCCGGCAAAAGAATCCGGTCAAAGTGAGAAACGTCGTCTGGAATTTGTGCTGGATGTTCAAACCGGCCCCATAAAACGGGCGTCTGTTGGAGGGTGTGACTTGTTTCCGGTTTTTTTGTCACTGCACGATAGGGATGCGGATGTACGGCACCCCGCAAACAAAGCAGGTCTTCCAAAGCGGCACGGCGAAGGGCATTCAGCTCTGAAACGGGAAGCATAAGTCCGTCCGCAATTTCCGCACGGAAAGAACGGAGAAAAAACGGCGTACCGCCCATTTTTTCCAGACTCTTTTTTGCCGCGTCATAGTCGGTCGGTTTGGTACGTGCAGCTTGCGGAACAGGTCCGGAGACGCTGATTTGATCCGTTTCGCAGGAGACATCGAGCCGAGACATGGAGGGAGTCAGAGTCAGGCTCAGGTCAACCGGTATAGTTTGTTGTTCCCTTTGGTAAAGTTCCGATAGATCCCGGTATACCCCTTTCGCTGCTTGCACGTCTTCCCGGCGCCGGTGGCCAAACATATCCGGAGTTCGCTTCCCCTGAAGATAACCATCTGTAAAGCCGCTGCGGGAAAATACCGCACGGAGTTGCGCTAAATCGGGTTTCTCTCCTGCCGCCGCTTTTCTACATGCCGTAACGGCTGCCGCGACATATTCCGGACGTTTCATACGGCCCTCAATTTTTAAAGACGTTACGCCTGCCTCCTGCAATTCCTGTAAATGGCTGATGAAAGAGAGATCTTTCAACGAAAGGGCATATTCCTGTTTCCCAAAGTGAAAATTTAACCGACAAGGTTGCGCACAAAGCCCGCGATTTCCGCTTCTGCCGCCTAACATGGAGGAAAGATAACAGGCGCCGGAGACGCTCATGCAGTGTGCGCCGTGGACGAAAACTTCTATTTCCGCGTTTACGGCCTTTGTAATTTGCTCAATTTCCCGTAAGGAAAGTTCGCGCGCCAGTACAATGCGGTCAAAGCCCAGTTCTTCTGCAAGCAATGCGCCGTCCCGATTGTGAACGGCCATTTGCGTGGAGGCATGCCGGCTGATTGTAGGGTAATGTTCCCGGAAAAAGCGCATGACAGCCAGATCCTGAATAATCACGGCGTCTGCGCCGCTCTCTGCAATCTGCTGCGCGGTGACTGCCAGCGCGTCTAACTCGCTGTCCATGACGAGGGTGTTCATAGTGACATGTACACGGACTCCGCGGGCATGGCAATAGGAAACGGCGTCTGTAAGAGAATATTCGTCAAAATTTTCGGCGTTGCGGCGGGCATTAAAGCCTTTTGCACCCAGATAAACGGCATCTGCGCCGCAGCGTACGGCAGCAAGCAGCTGTTCCTGACCGCCGACAGGCGCAAGAATTTCCGGCGTGTTCATAATTGCCTCCGTTTCGTTCGATAGATACTTGTATCATAGCATACGCGAGGAGATTTGCCAACCGTCGCTTTGCAGGAAAACAAAAATGTTCAGAAGAGGAAAGGGGAGAAATAAAACCGTGTCTGCAACTTTCAGGTTTTTAGGCAATACGGATTGACGAATTGCAAGTTTTGAAATATAATATAACATTATGCGCGATGATTCCGAAAAAGGTTGGAATTATTGCGCCTGGGATTGAGGAGAAGACATGAATAACCAGAAAACAGAAGAACGTCATCTGCCGGAACAGCGCGTTCGCTGCGCGGGCGCATGTTTCCAGGGGCCGGAAGACAAGCAGAAACGTTGTTGCGCTTATGGACACCATGAATGGTGTGAAAATTATATGGTTAGGCTTTCCCTGGGAAAACCAGAGTTTTTTGAAGAAGCGCTTTGCAAAGAAGAAAAATTATGAACGAACAGAACACGAATCCAATAAATTACCCGGGTTTATGGAAAAATGTGTCGCTTTATGATTTCGCGGGTTTTCCGAAAATGGCTGTAGAAAAACGATGTGGTGTAGTTGCCGCATACGGGATACGGAGAGAACGGAAAGCAGCGCGGTGTCGTTTCGCGCGGCAGTATCTGTACCGGTTACTTGTTTCGCGGCTTGCGCTGGCGGGGGCCATTATAAGCGGCGCCCTGACCCCCCATCGGCGTTTAAAAGTTGCGCCGCGGCTGATGGCATATTGCGTTAAAAAACGCTGTGCTTTTGATCATTATATATCGATATAGAGGAGTTAACCATGAACACCATACTGCGATCTGATAAATTAAAACATGTGCATTCCGATATCCGGGGTCCCATTTATTTTGAAGCGCTCCGGATGCAGAAGGAAGGCATTGATGTCCTCCGTTTAAATACCGGAAATCCGGGTGTTTTCAATTTTAAAATGCCGGACAGCGTCCGTCAGGCGCTTGTCAATCACGTTGACGAGGCAGTTGCGTACTGTGATTTAAAGGGAATGCCTGATGCGCGCGAGGCAATCTGCAACTATCAAAAATCAAAAGGGTTTCAAAATATTACCCCGGATGATATTTTCATTGGAAACGGCGTCAGCGAGCTGGTTACGATGGTCCTCACGGCATTGCTGAATTTTGATGATGAAATTTTGATTCCCGCCCCGGATTATTCCCTGTGGACCAATTCCGCCTGGATGGCGGGGGCAAAACCGGTATATTATATGTGCGATGAAGAGTCCAACTGGTATCCGGATCTTGCTGATATTCGCCGTAAAATTACGCCGAAGACGCGGGCACTGCTTTTGATTAACCCCAATAACCCCACAGGCGTCCTGTATCCGCGCGAGCTTTTGGAACAAATTTTGGATATTGCCCGCGAGCATGATCTGGTGGTGTTTTCTGATGAAATCTATGACCGTCTTGTCATGGACGGAAAGCAACACATTTCAGTAGCGGCGTTGGCTCCCGATTTGACGGTTGTGACGATGAACGGCTTGTCGAAGTCCCATATTATATGCGGATTCCGCTGCGGCTGGATGGTCGTCAGTGGTGCGCATGGCCGTGCCGATGACTTTGTAAATGGAATTGTGTCGCTTGCCTCCATGCGTCTGTGTGCAAATGCTTTGACGCAGCTGGTAATTCCGGCAGCGCTGGCCGACAGAGAGAGTACGGAAGCAATGCTGGTCCCCGGCGGGCGGCTGTATGAACAGCGCGAGGTGACAGTGCGGGAACTGCGTAAAATTCCCGGCGTTTCCGTTGTAAAAAATGATGCGACCTTTTACATTTTCCCAAAGTTGGACGTAAAACGGTTCAATATTACGGATGACGAGAAGTTCGCGATGGATTTTCTGCATGAAAAACATGTAATGATTGTGCCTGGTCGTGGTTTTGGATGGGCCAAGCCCGATCATTTCCGCGTAGTGATGTTGCCTGAACCGGAAATTTTGGAAAAGGCAGTACATGATCTGGGTGATTTCCTGTCGACTTACCGGCAGAATGCCTGATTAAAAACAAACCGGGTTCTTTTCCACAAATTTTTACGCAAAACTCCCCCTGCGGCTGCATATACATGGAGTACAAGCACGCCGAGGGGGAGTTTTTTATGAGTACAAGGATTGCCGATTTGCAGTGCAAGGAAGTTATTAACGTTTGTGACGGCGCCAGAATGGGGTATGTTAACGACGTAGAACTTGATATCAACACCGGAAGACTGGTAGCTATCGTTGTACCAGGACAGTGGAGTTTTTCCTGCCTGTTTTCAAAAGGGGAAGAGTATGTGGTGCCATGGTGCCAGATTGAAAAAATCGGAGACGATATTATTCTGGTTCGCTTTGATACGCCGCCGCAGCCGCGCCACAGAAAGAAAGAACGTCGCCGGAAATTTTTCATGTGAGCGCAAAGCCATAATAAGACCCCGCCATCAAGATGCCGTCCTGTAAAAATATCTCCAGAAGTTCGCCTGTTTTTTGCATGTCCCGCTCCGTCTGTGATGCATAGGCGAGCAGAAGCGCTGCTGTTTCCGGTGAATCAAGGTGATCATTTCCGAGCGTAAGAAGTTTGGAAATATCGCCGCCTTCCATGATGCGCAGAGTCTCCTGATCGCTGCGGCGCGCGGTTGGTTCATCCTGATAATGAGAAAAATCAACGGAACCCAGCAAAAGCAATTCCTGCGTAGCAGCAATGGTTGCCAGCGTTTCGGCCAATGTCTGAATATGTGCAGCTCCTGCCCCGCGAGATAACAGAATTGTGACAACGTGTGTCTGCGGGAAATAGTGTCCAATATAGGGAATCAGAAGCGAGGCGGACCAGTCGCGCTGTGCAGCAGAAGAATCCGGCTCCTGCTCCAATGCTTTTGCCAGTTCGGCGGCCAGCGTCTCATCACCTGCCAGCGAGCCGGCATTCCAATAATAACCACAGCCGCTGATTTGAATGGCCGCTCCTTCTCCCGTATGATTGGGAGCAACAATTACAACCGTATCCGGCGCGTCTTTTCTGGCGGCCAGAAGATCGGCAACCATATACATCGCGGGCGCATAGTGCGGCACTATGGCGCCCGCGATGTCTTGTATACTGGTAGGTGGCTCCGCTGCTGCAATATGCGCGCGGACGATCGTTTCATCGGAATAACTGCACGCGATGTAATTTCGCACATCTTCTTTGTGTCCCGACTCGGGCAAAGCTGCGTCCGGTTGCTCTGCAGGAAGAATGTCTTCCTCCTCCGGGGAAACCAGAGAACTTCTGGTGCAGGCAGCGCAACAGCTTCCCAATAGAGCGACGATAAGGAGAAAAAGAAACAGCCGTCTCATCATTCGATAATAAGTTGTGTCTCTTCTCCAAAAGCAATCAGGGAGGCGGAGAGACATCTGACAATTGGTTTTTCAAAGACAAAGCTGCCATTGAGTACAGCGCGCGCGTGGATTGTGAGGGAGAATGTTGTGCGCAGAGAGGTGTCACCTTCTGTATTGCTCCGACGATCCAGAGCGAAAGTGAGCCGGTTATCTTCACTGGAAATTAAATAACAGCCGGATTGATACTCGTAGTCATAGTGAGTATATCGCGTTCCGGATGGAAGAACCAGATCAAGCGTGTAGGTTTCGCCTGGACACGCCTCGGAGAGCGTTACGTCTACTGTGATCGTGAGCGGATCGCCTGCCGATACCTTTTCCGAATTGCAAGTCATATTGACAGCAATGAGGTCTGTCGCGTTCTCTTCAATGGAGGAAATCCCGCCGGTATACATTGCAATGTAGCCGACCTCACCGGTGGTGACGTGGAAATTCGCAGACTCCAATTCCTCCCGGTTGAATTGCAGCACCACAACCGGAGTGTCTGAAAGCGTCCAATTCTGTTTTTCACCGTTATAGATACAGGAGAAGGATGTGTTGGAAGAGGGAAGCGTTTGGCGCGTGACATACGAGAGCAGCGCAAACGCAGGGAGTGTTTCCGCACTGTCATGCTCAAGCAGATACAAAAGGAAACCATCCTGTTCGGGCATATGGGAGAGGTTTGCAAAAATCGAAGCATAAACGGTGGCCTTATAATTTTCCTCAAACGTTCCCACATCCAGATAGCTCCAGGTATCTGTGGTCTTCACATAGGGGAGCACCAATTCCTCATAGAGAGCAGCAGCGCCATTGTCATCCCCCAGCAGAGAAAGCGCACAACCGAGCAGGAGACGGTCGCTATCGGTAAAACCTTTTGAAGAAGCAACTAAAATGTGCAAATCGGAGAGTACCGGTTCCCGCATGGCTGCAAGCCCCAGGTAAGCCGCAGCCACTTCACCGGATGTGGCGTTGCGGTTCTGCAGAACGTCGTAAAGGTAGCTGACGGCGGCATTGGCATCCATGTGATCCTTCGCGGTAACCAATGCCAGCGCTGTGGTTAAGACGTCCGGATCTGCGTACGGGAAGAGACGGATACCGCCGTCATAACGCTGGTAGGAGGAAAATTCCGGAGATTCCAAATAGAGAGAGGAATCCGGATTAAGTGTGGAGAATAGATCTACCGCCGTTACACGGGAAAGAATTTGATCCACACGCTTGCCGTCCATAGAAAGAAGTTCCGAAAGCGCGGAGACATAAAGCCGTGAATCCATATCGTACAGGAAAAGCGTCACCGGATATTTGACCGCATCAATCTCCAATGAATCGGAAAGATTTCCATAAAGCAGCGTCGTCAACTCATGACGGCTTTCTTCGACTAAAATGGTGCGGGTAATGCCGTCACGGTAAGTTCCTGACTCTGCAAAGATCGTGAGTTCGTGACTGCCGGTTTCCAGGGTCCCCAAATTGAGATAGGTGTATTCACCGGCAACCCCGGTTGTTTCCAAAACGGTTTCTCCGTCAACGGAAACAATGTAGGTTGTGGAAGCACCGTCTTCCACGCCGTAAACTCGTGCGGAGAGGGCTACATCATCGCCGGCTGCATAACTGTCATTGAGAACCAGGTTCAGGAAGAACGGGATAGATACCTCCACGTTGGTAGTTGCACTTCCCGCATAACCGTCGTTTGCTACAACGGCCGACGTAATACGCCAGGACGTCAGGTTATCTGGAAGCGTGAAGGAAAATGTCGCATTACCGGAGGCATCTGTCCGTCCGGTAAGGAAAGCTGCCGTATCTGCAAAATCACTGCGCGGCTCTCCTTCCGCATTATCACCGCCTCCCTCGGCAAAGAGGCCGTTTGACGACTTATCTACGTAAGATGCAAACCGGACAGGTTCTCGGTAATAACGAATGGCATAAAGCGATGCCGTAGGATCAATTTGCTGATCCAAAATGGCGAAAAGTGCTTCGTCGACCACACCGATGGCATAATTTGCAACTACGGCGTTTCCATCCATATCTTCAATATGAATGGTTCCTTGGACGGTGTCACCCGGGGCATAGGACTCTGCATCCGTCGACAAGTCCACCTTCAGTTCCCGTTCTGAATAGTTATACCAGACATATGCCTGACGTACAGAGTAAACGTGTTTTCCATCAAAATAAGCGGAATAGAGAATTACGTTCGGGATCATTTCCTCTTCAAAGGTCAGATCAAATGTGCTGCCTTTTACCGTATCATACGAGAGCAGGTGATCCGTCATAACCGTGTAGAGTGAAGTGCCTTCCGTTACCGGTTCGGTGCCGTTGATGTTGAACGTAGCGGTTTCGCCCAATTGCAGCATGCTGCTTTCTCCGTCCTCGCGCATCAGGTAATAGCCGTTGTAGTAACCACCGGGATAACTGTGATTGCCGAGGGAAACGGAGGTGGTGAAGGAAACGCCATCTGGTGAAACATAGGAAATATCCATGCGGTAATAGGCATAATCGCTATAATCCGCATTTTGATAGGGTTTTGTCACATACCGGCCGTTTGTGGTGGTAAATTCCTCTGTATATACGGGTACTTCACAGAGTTCATAGTCATACGTTTTCACGGTGACTTTGTTGATTGCATCATAGTAACTGCCGGTAGGCGTTTTTTCATAATAACACCGCACAAGCGTTGCCGTGCCGCTGACGTCGGCCGCTGCTCCGCGAAAATCGTCAAAATGAGAATAGTAATTGTTTAAATAGGTTTCAAAAGCAGCAAAATCAATGGCATTTGACTGAATTTCCACACTGATCGAGTGATCCGATGCAGCTTCCGCCGTCAACATATAATCACTTGGGAAATAATACGCTTGATCAAATGCGCTGACGTAGACGTCTTCTGCGCCGGAAGTGGAAACGGAAATATATTGGCTTGTCGGGGTCCAATCTCTGCTGCGGGCAGAAGCAGTAACAGTGGTAGACGCGTTCCCGCTCCCGTCCAGCGTCAAAACTTCTCCATATTCGTCTTTGGAAAGCTGCAACTCCAGACCGGAAGCCGGCGTACCGTCAAAGAACTGGCCGTTGATTTCCACGGAAAGCGTCTCGCCCGAACGGTAATAGTCCTGATCGAATTCTGCGGTCAATACATAAGCCGGTTTGGTATATTCCATGACGGTGTAATGCGTGGAACAAAGTGTTTCTCCACTATTCTGGAAGGAAAGTGTGACATATCCGGAAATGTTGTTTTCAAACGAATATGTCCCTGTGAAAACGCCGTCTGCGTTGACGCTCACTGTTCCCACTGCGCGCGGTTCTCCGGAGGAAGAAGCCATCACCTGCAGCGTTTCCGGAAGGACAGCGCCTGCCCGTGGGAGAAGAATACCCCAGTAATAAACGGTGTCGGTTGGTTGATAAATCTCACGGTCCAGATAAAGATAGGCATAATAGGAATTCGACGCTGAAGATTCCGCTATCGTGTCGATTTCTACCAGGTCCACAAAGGTACGGCTGCCTGCCGACACAGAAAGTTCTGCGTAGGCTGCCTGATCAGAGTCATAGGAGAACGTGGCAACACCGTCGGAACCGGTTTTGGTAGTGCTTGTCGTATTGCCGACTGTCAAAGTAATTTTGGCATCTGAAACCTGTTTGCCGGATTGTGCGTCGTTTAGCCAGACAAGCGCTTCGCCGTTTAATGCTTGATAATAGACAGAAAGCGCGCTGACTTGCAAAAGCTTTTGAATGGTGTATTCATTTCCGGCCGCGTCGGAAACCCAAATATCAGCCAAATACCACCCTTCCGAAAGATCCGGAAGAATCACGAAGGAAGGTCCATACCAGTAAGCTTCCCCGGAAGTGACAATATCTGCCGAAAAGGTATCCAGTTTATCAAGACCATCCGGAGAAACCCGTGTTGTACTGGCTGTACTGGAATATAAAGACTGCGTTTGAGCTTGCTCCTTTGCAAGTTCAAGGTAGCGCTCTTTGCTGCCGACGCGATAAAGCGTTACATTTGCCGTGGTAAACTCTTCAGAAGCGTAAACGCCGATGGCAATGGCGTCTCCCGGGATAAACGTCTCAGTAAAACGATCTGCGGAATAAAAATGTAACGTGCTTTCAAAACTTTCAGACGGTGTACGGAATTGGAAGGAATACACGGATTCCATCGTTTCACCGGAATCAGATGTAAGCCCAGAGTTAATAGTAACCGTGTACACGGTATTTGGCGCAAGATCCTGATCCGGAACAAAAGTAACGGTCTTACCCCGATATTGAAAAGAGCCGGATACAGCAGGAGAGATTTCAAAATAGTTTTCCATGCCGGAGGAAACCATGCGTGAGAAATTGATTTCAATCCCGGTTTCAAGGGGCATTCCTTCTGATTTGTCCCCAGGTAGAGTCGATTCAACTACCAGGCTGGAATCAGTCTGAAAAGCCCAGGATTTGATGGTATTATCGTCTGTGGCAATGGAGACCGTCACAATTTCTCCCTCGTCGAACGGTTCGGAAGGCGTTAACGTGTAAAGAGTCTCGTCTTCTGCCTGCAGCGTGAAAGAAACGGCAGGTTCAATGGTAATCCGTTCTTCCAGGTCATCAGCGGAGATGGTTCCACCGGCAACCTCAATCAAAAATTCGGTGTCCGGCGTCACGACGCCGGATGTTCTCGCCGCGGCGAGAACATCAAAAGTCATGCCGTCCTGATCATCGCCGTCAGATCCGGCGTCTCCAGTATTTTCCGTATCATCCAAGGCAACAGATCCATTTTCTGGAGCGGTGCTGTTTGCTTGAAAAATGGGAAGGACAACAAAGACAATCAAAAGACAGGCAAGCGCCAAAGCGCCGGCAGAATAGGCAAATCCATAGACACGGTGGGAAACCCTGCCTCGTTCACCTGCCGCAATACGACGACGCACCTCTGCTTTCTGGCTCTCGGTCATTGTCATTCCCTGCAAATGTTGGTCGACAATTTCCCGTAATTTGGATAATTTACTCATTTACAAAACCTCCGAAAGCAGCAATTACAATGTTTCATCTTTCAGTACGTTTTTCAACATGTCACGCCCCCGCTTTAACCGGACATTTACCGTGGATTTTGCGGTATGTTGAATTTGCGCGATTTCTTCCGCTTTAAATCCATCATAATAGTATAATAAAATAGTCTGCCGGTATATATCGGGTAAACCGCGTATGGCGTCGAGCAGAGCGATATTTTCATCGTGGTCAATCGCGTTCTGTTCCGGTGTTCCATTCGCATCTGCCGCCATATAGTCAGAAAATTCCTCCGGACGGTCGCGATAGGAACGTTTGCGCATCATATCACGGCATACGTTCATTGCGATGCGGGTAATCCAGGTTTTTTCGCTGGATTCTGAACGAAAAGATGAGTATTTCGAATATACTTTTATAAAAGTTTCCTGGACTGCGTCCTGCGCCAGGTGATAATCTTTTAAGTAAAGGTAACAAAGCCGCAAGAGCCCTGTTCCGTAAGCGTCCATGATCCTGTCAAGATCCGGACGATCATTGGTAATGGTAAAAAACAGCACCGTCATCCTCCTGCAATGCAAGTAATCCGCCGTTTCATCTATTAGACGAGATCAACGGCCCAATTATTACAAATCTATCAAACCACAAAAACAGTATATCATAGAATTAGATGAAAAAAAGAGAAAAAAAGTTTAATTTGCAAAAAAGAAAGACGCGATTTTCGTCGCGTCAATTTTATAGAGAAAAAATGTTGTATTGGGTATCAAAATTTTAAAGCAAACGGGCAATATCATTTTTCAATTTCCCAATAATTTTCTTTTCGAGTCTTGAAATATAGGACTGCGAAATGCCCATAAGATCGGCCACTTCTTTTTGCGTCATTTCCCGTACGCCGCCCAGGCCGAAACGCAGGGTGATGATCTGCCGTTCCCGTTCGTTTAGCCTGCCTAAAGCCTCGGCAAGAAGCTGTCGGTCTGCGTCATCTTCCAGCGGGCGGATTACGCTGTCCGGTTCTGTTCCGAGAATATCGGAGAGCAGAAGCTCGTTTCCATCCCAATCGGTATTCAGCGGTTCATCGATGGAAATTTCGTGTCGGCGGTTGGAACTTTTGCGTAAAAACATCAAAATTTCATTTTCAATGCAGCGGGAGGCATAGGTGGCAAGTTTGATATTTTTCGCAGGATCATAGGTATGAATGGCTTTTATTAAGCCAATTGTACCTATGGAAATCAGATCCTCCAAATTGACGTTGGTGTTTTCAAATTTTCTCGCAATATAGACGACCAGCCGGAGATTTCGTTCGATGAAAATACGTTCGACGTCCTGTTCTCCATAACGGGCCATGAGCCGGAGTTCTTCTTCCTGAGAGAGGGGTTGAGGCAGGCTTTCGGCTCCGCCAATGTAAAAAATTCCGCCGATGTTTCCGAATCCTCTGAGCCATTTCCATCGGTAACGCAACAGGAGTAACCGGGTAAAAAGCGAATGAAAGAGTTTCTTCATACAATATTCCCTCCATTTCAAGCGCCGGTAACGGCGCCGCATCCTGTTTCTGCGGATAAATCTGTTTCAGTCAGAGCAATTAGCGCTCCTTCCAGTTGCATTTCATGTTCCCGTACGCTGTCTGCCCGTAACGCGAGCAGGAGGCCATGATCCGTACCGATTGCGCGATAGGGAATCAGACGGCAGCCTTCTCCGTATCCGGCTTTTGCAAGCATCCGCAGCGTTTCAGCGGCGTCTAAGGTACCAAATACATCCAAAATCGCCCGCATGCCGTGCGGTAGCGCCTCCCGAATTCTGGTATATTCCACCACCACAATACGGCTATTTGTGGCGGGATCCGTAAGCCGATTTCCCGTGTCCACCATAGCCTCCAGAGAGATGGTCTTTCCGTAAAGTACGATTTCAATTATTGTACGGGGCGCCGCGTGTTCAGAGAGTTTCGGCGCGTTTTTGAGAAGCAGCGTCATGACCAGGTAAGCACCCAAGGCGACAGCCAGAAGAACAGAAGAGGGGATTCCTGCATAAAAAACGCCATTGCGGACAGCTGTGTTTGTCGGGTTGACCAGTTTGAAGAGCGCCAGCATAGCGCCGGCAAAAGCAAAACTGACCACGTAAAATAGTAGCGTGCGACGAAGAAAACTTTTCCAATCGTGATAGCCGTAGGCAATCAGACTCATAAAAGCGGAAAAAACCGTTTTGGCAAGAAGGGTATAACATAGGTGCAATTCGGGAAAGAAAACGAAGCACGCATAGACGGCACCGGCGGCCGCGCCGGCAAAAAGACGCAGGCGTTTGATATACGCTCCGCAGAGCATGGCGGAAGCAAGGAGCAAGAGATAGTTGATCACGAGATTGAGAAAAAACAGCTCATCTATATATACGACCATGTCCGCCTCCCGATGCCGGTTGTTAAAAATAAACTGGCGCCGGTTCGCCCTTGGTTACCATTATAGCGGTGTCCGGCGGGATTATGTGTCTTTTCCGGAGGGCGAAGGAAAACCTCTTTTGGAGAAGAATCCACAAAAATTATAGAAATGGGGTGCTTTTAAGCAAAACAAACGAAAAACACAGGATGGATAGCAGGGTTTGCACCGGTAATAAGCGGTTTTTATGGTTGCTTTTTGCTGAGGCAAATAGTATAATAGCAATGCTACAATAACCGTTTGACTACTATGATCTGGTTGTTGCGTGTAAATTGAGGGAAGATGAAAAACGATAGAGAAATTATAAAGGGGTAAGTGTATGGGCAAAAAGGGAGCGTTTTACACAGGAGAGTACCGCAATGTTTTTGCGGAATATGGATATGATCCGGCGGAAATTGACCGGCGCGTTGAGGAAACCTACGAGGAAATGTTCCATGGTCCGGCAGACCGCGTGCTCTTTCATCCAGATTGGCCGGATAAAGCAAGTTTTGAAGATACCGGAAATGTGGACGCCCGCACGGAAGGAATGAGTTATTCCATGATGATGGCGGTACAAATGGACCGTCAGGAGGATTTCGACCGGCTTTGGAATTTTTGCATGACCTTCATGCACCATAAGGATGGCCCTTATCGGGGATATTTTGCTTGGACGACGGCGCTGGACGGAACGAGAAATGCAGACGGACCCGCGCCGGATGGCGAGGAATACTATGCGATGGCGTTGTTTTTTGCCTCACATCGCTGGGGCGATCGGGAGGCCCCCTATAACTACAGCGAGCAGGCGCGCGCAATTCTCCATGAGTGCGTGCATAAGGGAGAAAATGGGGAAGAGGGCCGTGCCATGTGGGACCCCACGAACTATTTGATCCGCTTTGTTCCGGAGGCGGATGCGACGGACGCCTCCTATCATTTGCCGCATTTTTATGAACTCTTTGCGCTTTGGGCAAACGAAGAGGACCGGGACTTCTGGAAAAAAGCGGCGGCTGCCAGCCGGGAATATCTGCACAAGGCCTGTCATCCGGTGACGGGGCTTGCCCCGGAATTTGGGGAATATGACGGTTCTCCGCGTAACTTTATGGGGCGTGGTATCAGCCGGTATTACTCCGATGCGTATCGTGTTCCGGCGAATATCGGCTTGGATTGCCTGTGGTTTAATGTGGATCCCTGGCAGCATGAAAACAACGGAAAGCTGCAAAAATTTTTCTGCGAAACAGAGCCGGAGCATGATTATCGCGTTTATATGATTGACGGTACGGTGGTTGACGAACCTGCGCTGCATCCGGTGGGGATTATTGCAACCAATGCAGAGGCGTCTATCGCTTCCTCTCAATCAGAGAAGTATGCGAAGTATGCGCGGGAATGTGTGGAGCTTTTCTGGAATACGCCGCTGCGCACCGGGATCCGCCGCTATTATGATAACTGTCTGTATCTGTTTGCCATGTTGGCGCTTTCCGGCCGGTATCGAATCTGGTGGCCGAAAGAATCATAAACCTCATTCTATTAAAAAGCGGAGGGCGTCCTCCGCTTTTTTGTTGCGTTTTTTGTAGAATAACAGAGAAATTCCGCGGTTAATGCCCTCTTTGCTTTTTCGTTTGCATTTTTGCGGCTGTGGTGCTATTATAATACTGTATCTTTGTATACGTCCGGTTTTTTAAACTGCGGACTTTCGGGAGGGTTGCCTTTTTATGCAGTATAAGCTTTGCGTACTCTTTGGAGGCGCATCAACAGAACACGAAGTGAGCTGCCGCTCTGCGGAGTCGGTGCTGAATCATATAGACTGTGAAAAATACGATGTGGCAACGGTTGGTATTACGCGTGAGGGACGCTGGCTGCGTTATCAGGGCGGAGACCCTGCTGCGATCCGGAGCGGCGCCTGGGAACGGGATCCCGGGAATAGACCTTGCTGCATTTCTCCGGATACCTCTGTGCATGGGATTTTGTATCCGGACGGAAGCACAGAGCGGATTGATGTGGTCTTTCCGGTTTTGCATGGAAAAAACGGAGAAGACGGTACCATGCAGGGCCTTTTGGAATTGGCAGGCATTCCGTACGTTGGTTGCGGCGTTGCGGCTTCTGCCAATACAATGGATAAGGTGATTACCAAACTGTTTGCAGACCGGGAACAGATTCTTCAGGCGAACCATATGGTGGCGCACCAGAGGAAGTTTGAAAAGGACCCGGACGGTATGGCGGCAGAAGCAGTGGAAAAACTGGGACTCCCGATTTTTGTAAAACCTGCCCGTACGGGATCTTCCATTGGCGTTGGGAAAGCCAAAACCGTGGAAGACGTCCGCCGTTGCATGGAGGAGGCGTTTCGCTTTGACCGGAAGCTGGTTTTGGAGGAGTGTGTAAACGGTCAGGAAATTGAGGTGGCCGTATTTGGCGATGCAGACGGCGAGGTGCTGACTTCTTGCGTAGGGGAGATTGCACCGGCGCAGGAGTTTTATACCTATTCCGCGAAATATGACGATGAAGGATCAAAACTTTTTATCCCCGCACGTATTTCGACAGAAGCGTCTGATTGTGTGCGGCGTACAGCGGAACGGATTTTCCGTGCCATGAGTTGTTTTGGCCTTTCCCGGGTGGATTTTTTCCTTCGCACGGATGGCGCGGTTGTCTTTAATGAAATCAATACAATTCCCGGCTTTACCAGCATCAGTATGTATCCGCAGCTTTTTGAGGCGTCCGGTATCCCATATCCGGAATTGATTGACCGGCTTGTTATGCTGGCATTTGCACGGTGATCTATGAGAGTAGATAAGCGCGCGATCGGTGTGTTTGACTCCGGTATCGGCGGATTGACTGCGATGCGGGAATTAGCGGCTTTTTTGCCGCATGAAGATATTGTCTATTTTGGAGATACCGGGCGTGTGCACTATGGGACGCGCAGCCGGGAGACTATTGTGAAGTATGCGAGACAGGACGCACGGTTCCTTTGCAGTTTTGATTTAAAGTTGTTATTAATTGCCTGCGGAACGGCTAGTTATGCGGCGTTGGAAACGTTGCAGCAGGAGCTTCCCATTCCGGTTTTTGGCGTTGTGGAAGGTGCGTCGCGCCGCGCCGCCGAATTAACCCGGGTGGGGCGTGTGGCGGTACTTGCAACGCCCGCTACGATTTCTGGGCATGTATTTGGGAATTTTTTGAATACGATTTCACCCGGAATCACGGTGCTGGAAAAAGCGTGTCCACTCTTTGTTCCCATTGTGGAAAACGGTCGATTTCAGCCGGAGGACCCGTTGGTCCGGATTCTAACGGAGGAATATCTTGCTCCCGTGCGGGAAGCGGGGGTTGATACGATTATTCTGGGCTGTACGCACTATCCACTGCTTGCTGAGGCAATCTCTCGTTGTGTCCCCGGCGCGGCGCTTGTCAATTCCGGTGCGGAAGCGGCAAAAACTGTGGCGGAATCTTTGCGGAAGACCTGCCTGGCCGCGCCGGAAACGCATGTGGGAACCCGGCGCTATTTTGTTAGTGACAGTGTGGCGCAATTTCGCCAGAATGCAGGGATGTATTTGCGGCACCCATTGGACGGCAGTGTGGAATGGGTGGATATTGAGAAATACGAATGATAGGGGTGCGCTATGTATAAACTGCCAGACGGACAATTGGATATTTTTACGCTGATTCATCCGCTGGAGGATATGCTGGACCCTCAAAATCGTTGGGTGCTCCGTGCAAAGGCAATGCCGTGGGAGGAATTGGAACAGACACTCTCCACGAAATTGTATTCTTCGCGCGGAGCGCCTGCAAAGCCCCTGCGCATGATGCTGGGTGCTATGATGATCGGCGATCATTTGAAATGTTCTGATGCGGAAACGGTTCGTTTAATTCAGGAGAGTCCTTACATGCAGTATTTTGTCGGACTTCAGGAATTTACGCACGAACGTTTATTTGCGCCGTTGTCATTATCACTGTTTCGGAAGAAAATTACGCCGGCTATAGAGCGGGAGATCCGGCGGATCATTCGAACTGCGGGTGTTCAGGAAATCGGGGAAGACGCATGATGAACCGCAGTGTGCAATATTTGAAAGGCGTGGGAGAAGCCCGCGCCAAACTTTTGAAACGCCTAAAAATTGAAACAGTTGGCGATCTGTTGAATGATTTCCCACGTGCGTATGAGGACAGAAGCCGTGTTGTGCCAATTGCGGAGTTGGTGGAAGGTGAAAACGCCTGTGTTTGCGCGGATATAACGAGTCCGGTTCTGTTTCGTTATGGAGCCGGCGGAAAGCCTTTTTCACGTTTTACAATCGCGGATGAAACAGGCACTTTGCAAGTGACGGTTTTTAATGCAAAGTATCTGAATGTTGTACAAGGCGAAACTTACCGGTTCTATGGGAAGGCAGAGCGCATGGGCAGGCGCTTTTTTTTCACCAACCCGGTCATCGAAGCACCGGATCACTTTGTAAAAACCGGACGCATCCTGCCCATATATGGTCTGACGGAGGGATTGACCAATGCTTCCCTCATTCGCATGATGGAAAGTGCGCTTGCTTTGGTGGATACTATGCCGGAGACGCTTCCAGATGCGGTGATTCAGGAATATGCCCTCATGGGAATCCGGGAGGCATACCGGCAGATCCATGCGCCGCAAAGTGTGGAACAACTGGCGCAGGCGCGACGCCGTCTTGCGTTTGAAGAGCTGTTTTTGTTATCTCTGGGGTTATCTCTCTTAAAAACAGAGCGTGGTGAATTGGGAGAAGCTCTGCCGAAACCGGATATGGAGCCTTTTTATGACGCGCTTCCGTTTCCACTCACCAACGCACAGCGTCGCGTGATCCATGAGGCACTGGCAGATATGACGCAGTCAGGTGGTCCTGCCATGCGGCGTATGGTGCAAGGCGATGTGGGGTGCGGAAAGACGATGGTTGCGGCAGCACTTGCCTATGCTGCGGCAAAGGGGGGTGCGCAAACGGCCATGATGGCGCCAACGGAAATTCTGGCGCGTCAGCATTACGAGGGCCTTTCTTCATTTCTGGAGCCGCTCGGCGTACGCGTTGGGCTTTTGACAGCGGGCATGCCGCAGACGGCGCGCCGGGAAACGTTGGAAGGGTTGGCGTCCGGCCGGATAGATTTTGTGATCGGCACACATGCCTTGCTTTCCGAAGGCGTGGTTTTTTCACATCTGCGCCTGGTTGTGACGGATGAACAGCATCGTTTCGGGGTGCGGCAGCGCGCGCGTCTGCGCGAGAAGGCGGAAATCCCGGCGCATATGTTGGTTATGAGTGCAACGCCAATTCCAAGAACGCTTGCCATGATTCTCTATGGGGATCTGGATCTCTCCGTGATTGATGAATTGCCGCCTGGACGCATTCCTATTGATACGCGTGCGCCGACGGAAGAATATCGGGAGGCTGTGTATGGATTTTTGCGGAAGCAGGTGGCGCATGGCAGGCAGGCATATGTGGTTTGTCCAGTGATTGAAGAGACGGAGCGGGAAGACTTGAAAGCTGCCGCTGCGTTTGTTTCTGAGTTACAGGAAACCAGTCTTTCCGGATATCGGGTTGCGCTTTTGCACGGAAAAATGTCTGCCCGGGAAAAGGATGATGTGATGGAGGCGTTTTCCTCAGGACAGATTCAGGTGCTTGTTGCGACAACT
>CALWBW010000011.1 GCA_944376195.1 uncultured Clostridia bacterium
AGGCCGCCCATCGCGCAGCAGATCCGCGTGTCTGAAAGGACGTCCGCCGCGTCGGGGAAACGCTCCTGGACCGTTTTACGCGACTGTGCCTCCGCAAAACGCCACTCGCCGCCCTCCTCCACAGCACAGCCGAGCTGCTTTTCCAAAAAATCCACCAACGACTTTTCCGCATAGGCGCCGTCTGAAAGTACCGCTTCGCGCGGCGCATAACGTCCGCACTCATTCATCACCGACTCCAGGTCGGAATGCCCGGCCGGAATCGCCGCGGAATAGGACTCGCCTGTGGAAATATCGCAGAAGGAAACGCCCGTACCCGTTGAATCCCTGTAAACGGCGCAAATAAAATTATTGGTATCCTCGCGCAGCATGGAAGCTTCCGTCAGCGTACCCGGCGTAATTACGCGCACAACTTCGCGGGAAACCAGGCCCTTTGCCTTCGCGGGATCCTCCGTCTGTTCGCAGATCGCCACCTTATAGCCGCGTGCAATCAGGCGCGCGACATAGGCTTCATAGCTGTGAAACGGTACGCCGCACATAGGCGCGCGTTCCGGCGTCCCGACATTTTTGCCCGTCAGGGTCAGGTCAAGCACACGGGATGCAACCAGCGCGTCATCGAAAAACATTTCATAAAAGTCGCCGAGCCGGTAAAAAAGGATTTTATCCTTATGCTGATTTTTAATTTCAAAATACTGCCGCATCATCGGTGTCACGGCTTCCGGCATTGTGCTCACCTCCCAAGATCCGTCGCATAGAGCGCCCACGGACTGCAGCGGTCAACGCGCGCAGTCACGAACTGCCCCACAACATCCCGTTCGGATTTCAAATATACCGGGCGCCCACCATCTGAACGCGCGGAAATGGGATAATCCGCAACACGGCTCTCCCCCTCGGCAAGCACACGCACAGTCTTTCCGACATAGGCCTCGTGCAGTTCCTGACTGATGGCGTTCTGTACCTCGAGCAACCGTTCAAAACGCGCCTGCACCACTTCATGCGGCGTATCGTCCGGCATTTCCGCCGCCGGCGTACCCTTTCGAGGGGAAAACTGGAAGGTGAAAAGCGAATGGTACCGCACCTTCTGCACCAATTCCATCGTGCCGAGGAAATCTTCTTCCGTTTCCCCGGGGAAGCCGACAATGATATCACTCGTAAAGGCAATGCCCGGAATCCGCGCGCGGGCATAATCGATGAGCGAGAGGTAGTCCGCCACAGTATAGTGGCGGTTCATGAGCCGGAGGATCCGGTCGGAACCGGACTGCACCGGCAAATGGAGCTGCGGCGCCGCTTTCTCGTGCGACGCAATCGTATCTATGAGCTTCTGCGTCGCGTCCTTGGGATGGCTGGTCATAAACCGGACGATAAAGTCGCCGGGCAGCTCACAGACCGCGGCAAGCAGGTCGGAAAAATCCCACGCAAACCCGGAATCACGGCCATAGGAATTGACATTCTGACCAAGCAGGTTAATCTCACGGCAGCCCGAGTCAAGAAGCGCCCGCACTTCGGTCAGCACATCCTCCGGCCGGCGGCTGCGTTCGCGTCCGCGCACATAGGGGACGATACAATAGGAGCAGAAGTTATTACAGCCATACATAATACTGACCCATCCACGGATATGATCCTTCCGTAAAACAGGAAGGCCCTCGGCGATATGACCGTCCTCATTTTCGATATCAAAGACTCGATGGTCCTCCACAAGTTTGGTATAAAACATCTCCGGCAGCCGCCACAGGGCATGCGTACCGAATACGATATCCACATAGGGGAAACTCCGCTTCAGACGGGCGGACATGCTCTCCTGCTGCGGCATACAGCCGCCGACGGCAATAATCATATCCGGACGCGCCTTTTTATAATGTGACAGCGCGCCGACATTGCCGAGCACGCGCATTTCCGCATGCTCACGCACCGCGCAGGTATTGATCACCACGGCGTCCGCTTCCCGTTCGTCCGGCGCCATGGCATACCCCATCCGCACCAGCATCCCGCGCATCCGCTCTGCATCCGCCTCGTTTTGCTGGCATCCATAACAATCTACAAACGCCGTACGCTGGCGACCAGTCTCCGCCCGGTATAAATCATTAATCCGCGCCACACGCGCCATAAAGCCCTCCTGGCGTTCCAGCGCCTCGCGAGGGACGAAAACATCCTTCTTTTCCATGCAAACTCCTAAAACGATAATATCATATTATAGCACGAAAGCGGATATTTTTCAAGATTTCGCTCCTGTATTCCCTGTTTTCACAGAACTTTGAAAAAAGGATTTTCAAGGATTGCGCCGCGTGGAACTTTGTGATACGATGAAAAAAACGTACAGCAAATTGCACGAATTTTTCATCGCACAGGAGGTGCCATATGGACCCCAAATGTAAAATCAAACTGTATGCCGTCACGATCGATTGTCCGGATCCCGATGCGTTGGCAGCGTTTTATGCGGCGCTGCTTGGATGGGTTGTGCCGTATTCCGACGAGGAGTACGCCTGCATTGCGCCTCCCGGAACAGCACAAGGGCAGTATCCCGGCATCACGTTTCAGAAAAACGAGGACTATCTCCCGCCTGTCTGGCCGGAGAGCTCCGGCGCCCAGCAGCAAATGGAACACTTGGATTTTATCGTAAACGACCTGGAGCAAGCCGTACAGCACGCGATACACTGCGGCGCCACACTGGCGGAAACGCAATTTTCCGAAAGTTGGAAGGTAATGCTGGATCCGGCCGGACATCCCTTCTGTCTGTGCCTGATGAACGCCGTCCTGGAGAGCCCGAACTGCGCCCTGCTATAAAAACTCCCGGCATTTTTTCAAAACCGCCTCTTGACTTTGACGCCGCGTCATACTGTATACTGACAGCACAGGAGGGTGAAAAGCCATGGAGTATCTTACCATTCGCCAGGTATCCCGGAATTTCGGAGTCTCGACCCGTACGCTGCGGTATTATGAGGAACTCGGCCTTTTACAAAGCACGAGACAGGAGGCGTACGCCTACCGCGTTAAACAACGGCGCCGCTTTCTTTGGACAGCCTGACTGCCCAGGAATTATCTGACATCACAGGGCTTTGCTCTCTTCCCAAACACCATTTCAGGGAGGAACCAGACATGAATGAGTTCATTCATGCAAATGAACACCTGAACCCACAAAGTCAATACGCGAATTTGGTACCCGAACATTGTGAAGACATCCTCTTTTCACAGGTTGACCTCCTGATCCCGATCAAGCGAAAAGACGAGCGCGTATAAGAAAATCATTCAAAACAAAAACAGTCCGAGGATATATCCTCGGACTGTTTTTTCATTCAATTTCTCTGCAAAAGCAAACATTCAGGACATAGGGCGCTTTTCAAACTCTGTAACAGCAATTCCGGAGGCATTGAGGTTCTCCACGGCATATCGTAATCTCAAAATGGTTTCCTCTTCGGTCACAGTAAGATACAACGCAGCGTATTTCACATTATACCAATAGGGATAATCCGGATTGGGCTGTACGGCAATTTCAGAAAGTGGCGGGAAATCCGGCTCGCTATCCACAATCCAGCGCGAAACATACACACCGTCAGCGCCTTCCGTCTCATAAAGGGAGAGTGGCACATCATCGGCCGCTGCGGCCGCAACAGGCTCTCCATATGCCTCGCACAACGCATGATAAATTGCCAAAATTGTCTCTCGCTGTGGACGGCTGCCCGCTTGATTTTCATATTCTACACCGGCAAGTGGAATTTCCTCATATTCCTTTTGAAAGAAAACTTCTACATCAAAAGGAATCCCGTCCAATATCACCGCTGACGCTTTCTGAAACGCAGGATCCAAACGGGAACGCTCGATTGTATATCCATCCTTCTCCAGAGCATAGGTCTCATAAAACTCTGCAAGCGGCATACCAATCAATTCGGCAAACGGCCATGAAAAAGTATCCGCCTCGTAATCTTCAGGGGCCGTGATTTCACTGGGAAGCAGCGCGGTATCCGGCGGTTCCGGCAGATCCCGCAGATAGGAAGGCTGAAAACGCTCATCTGTCCTAACGTCAAAAGGCAACCAGAATGGCTCCGAGACTCCAACAGTCACGCGGACGTATATCACGTCGATTTCCGGTTGAACGTTTGCCATAATTTTATAGTATAACACCGGATAATTAAAATTAGAATTCTGGTTCTGATACCGAACACAATCTTCCGGATAATCCACCTGAGTGTCCAGAAGCCAGGTGCAGCTTGCTATATAGGACGATGCAGGAAGCGTCCCGTCCTGAATGAACTGTTCCAGCGTGCTTTTTTCCAAATACGCCCCGTTTTCATACTGAGCGGATGGTACGCCGAATGTTGCGCAAGCGGCGTCATACAATTCCTCCGCGCAGGCGCGTACTTCCTCCGAAGTAGACAGCCGCCTGGTAAACTCCGCAGAGCTGAGCAGCATATCCTCCGGTGTTTCAATCCCCTCTCCGCCAAAATATAACGTTGCGTCAAAGGAAAGATCTCCTGCCGTCTCCGGATAGACGCTGATGTAGGCTCTGCCGCCGGCGTCGCGGATGGTATAACGATCTGTTAGACGCAGCGTTGCATTGACGTCGCGGGAGGTTTTCCCCATCAGTTCCATATACGGCCACGCCATCGTCCGTTCATCATAAGATTCCGGCGGGTCCGGAATCTCCAGTATGGTTCCCTCCGTAACCGGCGTTTCCTCCTGTTCCCGTGCGAACTCCGCCATATTCAATCCGCTGTCCGTCAAACTATCTAACCGGTAAGAAAGGGTAACCTCCACATCGGTTTCTGACTGGAACATAACCGTCAATTGTGCGTAAGATATCGGATAGTTGAAGCGATCCCCCTCTACAACGCGGATACTTCCCTCCGGGAACTCCGGTTCCGGGTCTACCAGCCATTTCGTGAAATAGGCAATTTGATGTACATCCGGATCTTTCACAACAGGATCTTCCAAATACGCAAGAACACTGTCTGCACTTGCCGGTTCTCCATACGCCTCACACAGTGCCTGATACGCCCGGGCAACTTCTTCGCGCGCCGCCTCATCGTCAGCAAACCCAGCCGCATATGTCACTTCACACAACGGTGCGGCATCGATTCCGCCCTCTGCGTCACTTGCAAAACGCAGAGTTTCCCGATAAGCAACCTCGCTTATGCGAATGGGTTCCATGCGCTCGACTGTGATGGCTTCGGAGGTCTTTCGCACGGTATATCCCTCCTCCTCTCTGGCAACCTCAGTATAGGGCCGGCCCAATTCCATGCCATAAGGTTGCATCATCACAGGATCCTTTTCCAATGGTTTTCCCGAACAGGCGATCAAACCTCCAGCCAACAGCGCCGCAAGCAGGACCGCCGCGACAATCCACATACCACGGCGGCGTGGCGGCGTCACAATATTTTTCACTCGCCGCTTCATTTCCGCAACACCTCCTGCAAAATGTGTTGTCAGTGGCGTAGATAAACGTGTTTTATCCGCCGCCGACAATACAATCCGTCCATAAAGACGTCGCGCTGCAGGTCCTGCATCTGCCAAAACCCGGTCGTCGCAGGCCATTTCCAGGTCGTGATTGGCCTCCCGCCGCAGCAGATAGACCGCCGGATTATACCAGTGGACACATACGGCAGCGCACAACAAAAGTTTGTACCACAAATCTCCCTGACGCAGATGGGTCAATTCATGACGTAGAACCCAGGTCAGCGTCTCGGGGTCATAATGCTCGTTCGGTAGCAACAACACCGGTTTCCAGTATCCAATTATTAGCGGTGTAGGCGTCAGCGAACTGATACGTAAAGCTGGTATCCGTCTGATCTTCCGTGCAGCCAGTATCTCCTGATAAATTTGTTTCGTCTGCCGGTCCGTTGATGCAAGACTCCAGCGCAAAAGACGGCGCCGTGTACGAACATAACCGGCCACCTGGTATATCCCCATACCTGCCGCTCCTGCCAGCCACAAAGCAGTAAGAAAAGGCAAAATCGGCATCCCGTCGGCCCACATAGTTTTTTCTTCCGAACGGATCGCATCTTCCTGTGCATCCAAGCGGCCGGCATCCTCCGGCACTTCGGCAGAACCGGCAGCCATCTCTCCCGACGGCGTGGCGGAGATTTCGCCGGAAGGCTCCTGATCCTCCGCTTTTTCAGTAATACCCGCATCTTTGGAGGTTTCATACGCAATTTCCGATGTTTCCACTTCGGGCACTGTTTCGGCCGACGCAGGCAACACCGTCAGTTCTGTTAAATCAAACGCCAAGACGGGGAAGGGCAGCGTAATACCCACCGGAAGAAGCAGCCGCAGTGCCAAAAGCATCCAAATCAGACGGCGCTGCCGGCTGGCGCAATGCCGCCACAGACGTGGGGAAACCGCCCACAGAAATACTGTGATGATGCCAACAGAGACCGACGCTTCCAAAAGTCCGGGCAGCAGCCAGTCAATCATGGCCATCTCTCCCTTCCATCTCCTCCAGCCACACGCGCAGCTTATTCAACTCCTCGCTGCTAACCGTATGGCGGTCATACAGACATGCTACAAAACCGGTCAGGGAATTGTTGTACAAACGAGACAGAAATGTACTGTTTTCTACGTCCTTATATTGCTCTTCCGAAATCAAAGCCGTGTAATAATTTCGACGTGTAGAACGGTCGCAATGCACAAACCCCTTTTCCGATAACCGTTCCAAGACGGTCATCAGTGTGGAGAGCGGCCATTCCCGCTCCATCTGCCGCAAAATCTCCCGGGAAGAGAGTGGTTTTTCCGCTCGCCAGATAATCAGCATAATTTCCAGTTCTGCTTCTCCCAGTTTTTTGATTTCCTTTGACATCTTGCATCACGCCTTTCCTTATTCGTTCTAATAACATTATATTCTTGTATAATAAATTTGTAAAGAGTGTTTCCCAATTTTTTTACTTTTCTTAACTGCAAAAAGCAAGCGGGCTTGCCGTTTGCTTTTTGCAAACTACAAGCCCGTTCCATTGTCCCAAAATATATATTTTATTTCTCCAACGATTTATTTGGCGGGGTATCCCAACGTAACCTTATTTCTTTTCCGGTTCGTCCCATCTGTCGGGGCTCCAGTAGGAACGCTGGTTGGTATCCATCGCGGCGATCGTGGCAAGGTCTTCCGCATCCAGATGGAAATCAAACACCTGCGCGTTTTCCACAATGCGGTTCTTCTTCACAGACTTCGGAATAACGATGTTTCCCGTATCCAAATGCCAGCGAATGATCACCTGCGCGCCGGTCTTTCCATGTTTTTTGGCAATTTTCTGGATCTCCGGACGGTCGATCAGCAGGAAATCCCGCCCGCCGAGCGGACTCCACGCTTCAATTCGAATATTCCGTTCTTCACAGTAGGGCTTTAACTCCCGCTGCTGGAAAGAGGGATGCAATTCAATCTGATTGACGGCAGGAAGTACCAGGCCCTCGGCCTCCAATTTCTGCAAATGGCGAACCTGAAAATTTGACACCCCAATTGCGCGCAGTGCACCCTGCTCATAATATTTCATCAACGTGCGCCACGCATCTGCAAAATTCGTCACCGGCCAGTGCAGAAGGTACAGATCGATATAATCCGTCTTCAGCGCCGCAAGCGAACTCTCCACGCCTTCTTCAAACTTCCGGTCGGCAATTGACTGCACGGCCAGCTTGGACGTAATAAAAATCTCGTTTCTCGGAACACCGCTTTCCCGGATCCCGCGTGCCACATCGGCCTCATTGCGGTACATCATCGCAGTATCAATGTGGCGGTAACCGGCCTCGAGTGCCCATCTTACGGCGTCCGACGTCTCCGTACCCACCTCCGAGCGAAATACGCCCAGGCCGAATTGCGGAATTTCCACACCGTTATTCAGCGTAATCATTTGGTAATCAAGCATTGTGATTCCTCCGTTGCCCTGATATCCTGCCGTTAGTATACCACAATTTTCCCATCATCACAATCTGCGGCAGAATCAATTTACAATTTGCTAAAATTTCCTCTTGAAAAGCCGAAACTCGTGCTTACAAGTCTAATTTTATTTTCTTTTTGACGGTTTCCATGGTATAATAAAATCCTAGAAATCATACAGCAAAGGGAGGATCTGTCTATGAAAACCATGCAAATCGGCAAAAGCGGCGTGATCGCGTCGGAAATTTCCATCGGAACTTTTGCCATGAGCGGCGGCACCGCCTGGTCCGACACCAAAAACGATCTCGACGCATCCGTACGGCTGCTGCACGAAGCGTTTGATCTGGGCGTTACGTTTTTTGACACCGCGCCGGTTTACGGAACAGGACGCGGGGAAGAAATTCTCGGCCGCGCCATTGCCGACCGGCGGGACAAAGTCGTCATCGGGACAAAATGCAGCCTGAACTGGCGCACCGACGCAGGCCGCTTGGAATATACGCGCGACGGAAAAAGCGTCTACCGCTGTTTTTCGCCGGAAAGTATCCGGGCCGACCTGGAAGACAGCCTCCGGCGTCTGGGTACCGACTATATCGACGTCTATATCACACACCGCCAGCCGGAGGTGGAAGACGTCCCCCAGGTGATGGACACACTGCTTTCCCTCAAAAAAGAGGGGAAAATTCGCGCAATCGGCATTTCTAACGCCACAGTCGCACATTTGGAGGCGTATCTTTCCTGCGGTCAGGTAGATTTGGCGCAGGAGCAACTCAGCTTGCTGGGACGCTCCCGCCTGGACGAATTTGTCCCGTTGTGCGAAAAAAACGACATCACCTTCCAAACCTACCGCGCGCTGGAAGAGGGAGCGCTCACCGGTAAAATTCCGGCGGACTTTGTTCCGCCCAAGGGCGACGTACGTGCAAACCTCCGCTGGTTCCAGCCGGACATGCTGCCGCGGATTGCCGCCATGCTGGATCGGTTCCAGCCGCTGCGGGAAAAATACGGCTGTTCCCAGGCCGTACTTGCCTGTGCGTGGGTCCGTGCCCAATCTCCCTGCATCAATCTGCTCGTCGGAGCACGCCGTCTGGAAACGCTGCGCGACACACTCACCGTCTCTCAGATCCACCTCCTGCCGGACGAGCTCGCTTTCCTGACAAATTGCGCCAGAGAACTTGACGATTAAGCGTTTGTGTCCGTGAAAAGAAGCTGCGCCCTCCCGAGCCGAAAACAGCTCGGGAGGGCGTTTTATATTCTGAAAGCCATTTTTATTGCTGCTCTTCCTGCAAAGGAATCCGCGGCAAATTCCAGCGAAAGACTGTCGCACAAAGGCGAATCACAATAATCAGAAACACGCCGGAAAGCGTCGCCGCCGTCTCATGAGCCGTCAGACGTAAAATCACCCAATACGCCACACAGCCTGCCAATGACGCCACGCCGTAAATATGCTTTTTAAACACAAACGGCACTTCTTTTGAAAGGACATCCCGCATCATGCCGCCGCCGATTCCCGTCGTCATGCCCAAAAACACACACAAAAACGCGTTATCGCCATATCCCTGCGCCACCGCAATCTGCGAACCGACTACGGAAAATGTCGCCAGTCCGATGGCGTCAAAAATATTATTGATGCTTTCCATCGGCGTTTTAAACCGCGCATAGCGCGTGCGGTATCCCCAAACCACAATAAACACTGCCACCGCTGTGAAAAAAGCTACGGCAAGGTATTCGTAACTGTAAAACGCGCGCGGCGGAAAGGTCCCCAGCAGGATGTCGCGTATCGTGCCTCCTCCCAGCGCCGTCACAATGCCTAAAAACAACACCCCAAACAAATCCAGCCGCCGGTCAATTGCAATCAGCGCACCGGATACTGCAAACGCAACCGTCCCGACAAGTTCCGTCACATGAAAAATAACGCCGGTGATTTCCACGAAAACACCTCTTTCTCAGTTGATCCTCTCCAGGCATCCCATTCCATCATACCAAACAGACCGCAGGAAAGCAAGCGCCGCCACAGCACAGATAAAAAAATCCCGCGTTCAAAACCGGCAAACCGGTTTGAACGCGGGGGTATCTGGTATCTTTCAGGAGAGCGCAACTGTCACGGCTCCGTCCTGAACAGAGAGTGCAATTTCGTGAATATCGCGATCATATGCCTCAATGAGTTTGGCAGCGGCGACGTCCTCAATTTCTTTTTGAATGGTACGGCGAAGGTTTCTCGCGCCATACTTAATTGAATAAGATTTATCGGAGACGTACGCAACCAAAGCATCGTCCCAGGTGAGGCGTACCCCACGGGAAGCCAGGGAGTCCCGCAGTTCGTTTAAGAAGATCACCGCGATATCGCGGAAATTCTCCATGCTCAAATGGTCAAACGGCACAATTTCATCGATACGGTTGATAAACTCCGGACGCATAATTTCCGAAAGGGCCTTAAGCGCTTTCTCGCGTCCCTGTTCTGCGATGGTGCGGCCAAAGCCCATCGCGTTGTCCGTACGATCGGAGCCGGCGTTTGACGTCATGATAATAATCGTATTCTCAAAATTTACCGTCCTGCCGTGCGCGTCGGTAATGCGGCCGTCGTCCAAAATTTGCAGCAAAATGTTCAGCACATCCGGATGGGCCTTTTCAATCTCATCAAAAAGGATCACGCAATAGGGGCGGCGGCGGATCCGTTCTGTCAGCTGTCCCGCCTCATCATACCCGACATATCCGGGAGGCGCTCCAATAATACGGGAGACGGAGTGCTTCTCCATAAATTCCGACATATCAAGCCGGATGAGCGCCTCAGGCGCATCAAACATATCCTGTGCCAGCTGCTTAACCAGTTCCGTTTTTCCAACGCCTGTCGGACCCGTAAAGATAAAGGACACCGGCTTGCGTTTTGCCGCCAATCCCACACGGTTCCGTAAAATTGCGGCGACAACCGTATCAATCGCGCCATCCTGTCCCTTAATCCGAGCGCGGAGCCGGTCTGCCATACCGGAAAGACGGGCATATTCTGCCTCCGCAACGCGCGAAGCCGGAATGTGTGTCCAGAGCTCAATTACACGCGCCAGATCGGCAAGAGTCAGTTCCGGGACAGGGGCATTATCAATCTCCGTCAGGCGCTGGCGGATTTGTAGTTCCCTGCTGCGCAGCTCCGCCAGACGCGCATAGGCGTCAATCGTCGAATCAGACATCAACGCTTCCCGTTCCGTATTATTCGCCTGCAGCTCTGTATGCAAAGTTTCCCGTTCAACCAATGCCGCATTTTGGAGGTTTAAGCCAGAACAGGCTTCATCAATCAGGTCAATTGCCTTATCCGGGAGGAAACGGTCGTAGATATACCGTTCTGAAAGATCCACAGCCAGCGTCGTCATCTCGTCCGAAATCTTGACGCAATGGAAGTTCTCGTAATAGGGGCGAATTCCGCGCAGAATTTCCACCGTATCCGCACGGGAGGGTTCATTGATAATCACCGGCTGGAAGCGGCGCTCCAACGCCGCATCTTTTTCAATATGTTTGCGGTATTCCGCAAATGTAGTCGCGCCAATGACCTGAATTTCTCCTCGCGACAGAGCGGGTTTCAGAATGTTCGCGGCGTTCATCGCGCCCTCCGCGTCGCCCGCGGCCATCAGATTATGCACCTCGTCAATCACAAGGATGATGTTGCCCAGTTTCTTGACTTCTTCAATGAGGCCCTTGATGCGGCTTTCAAACTGACCGCGGAACTGCGTGCCCGCGACAAGCGCCGTCAAATCAAGGAGATAAATTTCACGATCTAGAAGTTTGGCAGGCACCTGACGATTGACAATCCGCACCGCAAGGCCCTCCGCAACGGCAGTCTTACCGACGCCGGGCTCGCCAATCAGACAGGGATTGTTCTTCTGGCGGCGGTTCAAAATCTGGATCATACGCTGGATTTCCTGCTCACGTCCGATCACGCGATCCAATTTCCCTTCTCGCGCCTGACCGGTCAAATGCGTGCAGTACATATCCAGGTATTTTCGCTTCGGCTCGCGGCGGCCGCCCGTACGAGGCGGCGGCGGGTTACGGTTTCCCTGCGCGTCCTGTCCGAAAATATTCTGAATAAATGGGAACGAGGCGGTTCCGCCCGTGTTCTGTTCCCGATCGTCGTCGTCATCATTGGAGGCCGGAACAAGATCCACAGCCTCACCGCTTTCATCAAGCGGCAAACCCGCCTGCTCCGTCATCGCTTCCATACTGTCAAGGTCGTCGTCTGTGATGCCCATATTGTCCATCACATCCTGCACCTGGCGAATACCAAGTTGCCGCGCGCATTTTAAACACAAACCGTCGTTCACGACCTCGCCATTCTCAATCTTCGTCAAAAATACGACCGCGATGTTTTTCTTACACCGCGAACAAAGCTTCATCTTCATGATTTTCCTTCCCCGTGCGCACGCAACAGTTTCACGGCGCGCACGCCATAGACTATCAACGCTAAAACTTCAAACAAAATTGCCACACACCACAGCATTAACGATAATTCCCTGGGCAAATGCAGCATGATGAGCAAAAACGTCAGCGCGCAAATATAACCTTCCGCACATTTCCCCCACCAGTTCGAACCCGGAACATCGCGCAGCTTTCGCAGCATTACCGCACCGCCGGAAAGCATCACAAGCTCCTTCACCAGCAGAATCAGAATAATCCACAGCGGTACATCGCCGCGGATTGTCAAGCAGATCACCGCCGCCGCTTTCATAAGCTTATCAGCAAGCGGGTCAAGAATTCGCCCGAGTTTTGTCACCAGATTATATTTTCTCGCAATATACCCGTCGGCTACATCCGTCAAAAACGCAACCAGAAAAATCGCTGCCGCTATATAACCCGCGTTTGGATCGCCAGAAAAAAACACCGCGACAAACACCGGCACCAGAATCAGCCGAATCAGCGACAATACATTCGGGACATTCATCCTACACCTCAAAACAGCAATAATTACAATGTGTCTATTATACACCCCACGTCATACTTTGTCACGAACTTTTTGTGAACTTCCTCGTGCTTTTCCCCGTAAGACCGTACAAAAGACAAGGAAAAACCCCCGGTTAAAAAACCGGGGGTTTTCAATCCTCAGCTTCCCAAAAGAGAAACCTCGGACAATTGAATCAAGGAGAATTCAATTATTTGATCCAAGCATAGTTGTAGCCGTAAGCGTCAACACGGATCTCGAAGTCCACATTGTGGTTATCAAGATAATCCGCGAAGTCCTTGCTGGATACAAACTCGCCATTGATGATGAAGAAGGTCTTCTCGACATCAATCGTGACATTGTAGGTAAGGCCAAGCTTGCCCTGAACCTTCACAGTGCCATCAGCATTGTAATCGAGGAACTTATCAACACCACTCAGCTGGAGCAGCGTATCACCGGCATTGCCATCAAATACATTGAAGACATTGCAGATATACTCAACGGAGACTACCTTGCCATTCTCATCGAGGACAGCATAGTAGACATCGCCGTAACGCCATGCGGTCGGCACATTCGTATTGAGCATACCGTAGGAGATAAAGACATCCTTCGTTGCGCCGTTCGGCAGGATCGCCTGGACAGTCTGGCCGTCAATGGTGATCGTACCACGAGCCTCGCCATAGATGAACAGCATGGAGTTCTCAACCATCCAGCCCATCGGCAGGGTGTCATAACGAGTCTCATTTCCGTTCGGAGCTGCAACGGTGACTTTCGCAGCCTTGACATAGTACTGACCATTGGAGATCGTGTAGATCATCTGGTCTGCCAAGCCAAGACGTGCATTGTCATCGTTCTCGCCGCCAACACCGAAGAAGTTCACATTGAACTCATCGAAGTTGTAAGCTCTCCAACGATAAACGCCGTCAACCGGATACTGACCATAAGCAAAGACAACGCCCTTGGAAGTATTCAAGGATTCTGCATTGCCCCAGATATAATCAGGAGTATCAGGTTTCGTGCTGTCCCAAGTACCTTCACCAGTGATGTCAGCAATTGCATTCTTGATGGAATCATACAGGACATCGGCATCCGCAGAACCAACGGAGAAGATCTGATCGGTTACAACGCGATCGCCATCCTCATCGTACGTAACGACATAGAAGCAAGCATCGGTCGCATCGTATACAACTTCCCAAGTCTTACCGTCTACGGTGAAATAGGTAGTCCAGTTGATAACAGCATCGTCATCAGCATAGTTCTGGAGGTACCAGGTACCATAAGCCTTGAAGATCTGGTACTCAGTAGCGACATAGTATACGTCAAAGGTAACAGACATCTCAACAGCATCTCTTGCCGGAGCGGAGAGATAATAGACGTCGGAAGTTACGGTAGCCTTCTTGGCAGCCTCAACAGCAGCCTCGGCAGCAGCAATTGTATTAGCCTTCCAAGCTTCAAGATTGGTCTTGAAGTTTTCCGTAGCAGTATCTACCGCTGCAGCATCTGTAGCAGCAGCACCTGCAAAATAGGCGTCTACGATAGTATCAGTCCAAATTGCTTTATAGGCTTCATCCAGATCAGCCCATGCATTCGGCTCAGCAGCAATCTGCGCAGCCGTAGCAGTACCATTCAGGACAGCCTTCTTCAGATCAGCCCAATCTTTCCAAAGAGTCAGAACTTCGTCAGCATCCACTACAAGTTCACGTGCATCCTCAAGAGCAGCTTCCGCAGCCTTCAGATCCTCGGAAACATTGTTAGCCAAGCTAGCAAAGTAACCAGCATACGTGGACTTCGTGAAGACTACCGGCTGATACTTATCGCCGATCTTCAGGAAGTAAGCACGGTTAGCATTGAAGTCCTCGGCAGGAACAAAGCCGCCGTTTGCACCGGTCTTAACACCGATGTTCGTGTAAACGTTGCCAACTTTCGGGAGAACAACCTCGCTGATTCCATCGGAAACAGTGATGATGCTCCAATCGTTACCATCGACATAATCGTTCACATAGTTGCTGTTGATGTAATCCGGAGTAAAGAGCTCAACGGTATCATCGCCATAAGCGTTGACGTAGTAGAGCATGAAGTTATAAGCGCCAGTAGCATTATTGTCGTTAGCGCCATTCCAGTTTCTCACGTCATTGTGGTTAATCTTGCTGACGTAAGCATACAGAGTGGTGTTGTCCTCGGTGAGGAACTCAACATAACGCATACCCTTATAGGTAGAATCGCCAACAGAGTTCATAGCCAGGACATAATCGCCCGCGAAGTAAGTCTCATCGCAGATTTCGGCCAGCATGATGTACTTGCCGTTCTCGATGGTGAACTGATACTGCACAGCGGAAGCGGTGAAGTTGCCGGTGCCGATCGCATCACGGATCGCGTCAACAGCGTTCACAACATTGTTCGTGATCTTGTCATCCTTATCCACGGCCCAGTACTGGCCCGGGAGGTACGTGTTACCATCGGAGAGCGTGTAAGCGCCGGTGATGTTGTTGTAGGAAACAACATTGGCCACGATCTTCGTGGTGTTCATGGCAGCCAGAGTCAATCTCTGAACGAAGATGTACTCATACTTGCCATCGCCATCGTTATCGATGAGCTTGTAAGTAGCGCTGTTCTTCAGGCCATAGGAAGCCTTGAAAGCAGCAAACGCATCAGCCTTGTTATTTGCAACGACGTCGCCGTTGACATAAGCGATAACATGATTGTCAAGGAGCTTCAGGAGATAATCGTCCTTATCAGCATCCTTCACATTCAGCTTGCCATCGTCAACAGTACCGGTGACGGTCTGATAATAAGCGCCCTCTTCTTCCTCATAGGCAGCGTAGAGAACCTTATAGCCGTTCACTTCGGTGGTCTTTGCAACGTACAGGGTGTACTTCTGGCCGATTTCGTCGACAGTCGGCTCCTCTTCAATGCTGAGGAGGTCCGTGATGAAGTACTTCACATTGCCGGCGATCTCATCCTTGAACGCGAAGACAGAGTAATCGGTGGAACCGAGCTTGTCAGCGCCGAGAAGGATAGCGCCATGGATGATCTCGAGGTCGAAGATCTTCTCAGCGAGAGTAACCTTCGTGCCAACTTCGTAGCAATCGAGAACATTCGCGACCATTACGATCATATCGCCACGGGACAGGTCGGTGCCAAAGAGATCCTTGGAAGAGACGCCGTCATCGAGGCCGAGCTCGAGCGCATACTTGCGAGCAACGAGCTCCCAGTTTTCAGAACCGATTTCATAACCGACAAGGCGGGACAGCATGGTGGCTGCCTGGACGCCGTCGACATTGTCTTCCGGTCCGAAGTTGCCATCACCGTAACCGGCGATGACGCCCTTAATGTATGCCCAGTTTACATACGGGACATACCACTTGCCGTCCTCAACATCGTCAAAGTACGGGCAATCTGTGCTGTAAGTAGAAACATACTTCTCTTCAGCATCGCCGGTGTACAGACGATAGAGGATAGCAGACAGCTCAGCACGAGTGAGCGTGTCAGTCGGATTGACACTGTCCTCACCGTCGCCCTTGATAACGCCGAGAGCATACAGGAGCTTGAGCGCGTCAAGCTGCTCAGCAGTAAGCTCGTCAACATCATCATAGGGGAGAACAGTTTCAATCGCACCCGCGAACATGGTTAAGGACAGAGCCAGAACCAGAACGAGGGCGAGAACCTTTTTAAGGTTGCTCATGGTTGAAATCCTCCTTGATAAATGTTTTCCTAAGGGCACGCCTCATGGTAATCCACGGGAGCCCTTGGCATATACAATATAATCCACGCCTTTCAAATAGTCAAGCCATCCGCACCAGGTGTAACGCAACTGTAACAAAACCTGCCGTCCCTGTAACAAAACCTGTAACAAACGGAAAAGCCGCAAAAATTGCGGCTTTTTAGCAAAAAATCAAAGGTTATTTTGTGGTTGCGTTTGGATATGCAAATCAAGCTGCGGGAAGGGAATGGAGATCCCCGCGCGGTCAAACGCCTTTTTCACCTGTTCGTTTACGGACGTCAAAAGCAAAAAATAATTCTCCGAAAGGCACCAGACGCGCAAGGTATATTCAAGCGCATTGTCCCCCTGGCGCGACATCCACACCACAGGCTCCGGGTCGGAAATCACCGGTTCGCAGGCTCTTGCTGTTTCGTAGAGCACGCTTTTTACCAGATCCAGGTCAGACGAATACGCCACGCTGAACGTAAAATCCGCGCGGCGAGTTGTTTCCGCGGTGCAGTTTGTAATTGCCGCGTTAGTCAGCGACCCATTCGGCAGCGTCAGCTGTCGGTTATCCATGGTCGTAATAACGGTATAGAACACGGTAATACTCTTCACCGTACCGGTTCCGTCCACCGTTTCTATAAAATCGCCCACCTTAAACGGCTTAAAAAAGAGCAACATAATCCCTCCCGCCAGGTTGGAGAGCGCGCCCTGCAGGGCAAGGCCTGCCGCAACGCCGGCGGAAGCCAGCACCGTAACAAACGAGGTGGCCGGAATTCCCAAAGTCAAGGCGGCGGAAACGAACACCAAAACGCGCAGCGTGATGGAAATCAGACTATTCAAAAAAGAACGGAGACTGTCGTCCAAATGCGAAAACCGTTCGTTCTTCTTCAACCACCGGCAGAGCAGTCCGGTCAGTTTCAGTCCCACAAAGAGAATCACCGCGGCATAAATCAGCCGAAGCCCGGCGGACGTCAGCTGCGTCCAGAGAGTAGAAAGCATCTGTTCCATCATCACGCCTCCTTGAAAACACAAAATCCGGCAAAAAACCTGCCTTTATCATACTACGATTCTTACATAAACGCAAGCACACCCGCGCCGCATACTCGAAAAAGCAGCTTAATTCCACCCTTTTTCGTTTGACACGATAAAAACAGCTGTGGTATGATGAAAAAAACAGGGTTTTCCATTTGTCAGCAGTTTAAGCAGAAAAGATTCGTTCCTCTCGCTTTTTGTTTGGATTGGAGGTATTCCCATGCATATGTACGACCTGATTGAAAAGAAAAAACGCGGCGGAGCACTTTCCCGCGCCGAACTTGACGGGCTCGTTGCGGGCGCGGTCAGCGGCGATATCCCGGATTATCAACTCTCCGCCTTTCTGATGGCGGTCTATTTTCAAGGCATGACCGCAGAGGAAACCGCCGATTTCACCCTTGCCATGGCGCACTCCGGCGAAATGGCAGATCTTCACGATCTTCCCGGTGTGAAAGTCGACAAACATTCCACCGGCGGCGTCGGGGACAAGACCACGCTTACCGTTGCGCCCATTGCCGCCGCCTGCGGGCTGGTCGTCGCCAAAATGTCGGGCAGGGGCCTGGGGCATACGGGCGGCACGGTGGATAAATTGGAGTCCATTCCCGGTTTCCGTACGGCGCTCTCCAGGGAAGAATTTCACGCGATTGCGCAAAAAACCGGGATTTGTGTCGCGGGACAATCCGGCAACCTTGCTCCCGCAGACAAAAAGCTTTACGCGCTGCGCGATGTAACCGCCACAGTCGACAGCATGCCGCTTATTGCCTCTTCCATTATGAGCAAGAAACTTGCCGCCGGGGCAGATGTCATCCTGCTCGACGTAAAATATGGCAGCGGTGCGTTCCTCTCCGAACCCAGGGACGCCGTCGCCCTGGCACAGCTCATGGCCGGCATCGGTGCTGCCGCCGGGCGGCGAACAGCCGCCTTGATTACCGATATGGACGTCCCGCTCGGGGTTACCATCGGCAACAGCCTCGAGGTCTGCGAAGCAATCGAAACCCTGCGCGGGCACGGACCGCTTGACTATACCCGCGTCGCGCTCGAGCTCTCGACGGCGCTTTTGGTCCTTGCCGGGCGCGGAACGCCGGGCGAATGCCGCGCGCAGGCAGAGAACGCTTTACAAAGCGGCGCGGCGCTTGCTAAATTCCGGGAAATGGTCGTAGCGCAGGGCGGCGATCCCGCCTATATAGATGATTCCTCCCGTTTCCCGCGCGCAGCCTGTATCGAACCGGTTGCGGCGCCCGTCGGCAGCTACCTGCGACACATGGATACCGCGGCAATCGGACGGACATCCGTGATCCTCGGCGCGGGACGCGAGCGCGCGGACGAGCCCATCGATCACGCGGCAGGCATCGTGTTAACGCGGAAAACCGGCGACCTGGTACGGCAGGGGGACGTGTTGGCCTATCTGCACACCAACACACCCGCGGCACTTTCCGAGGCACGGACGGCCTATCTTCAAGCGCTCTCCTTCGGTCCGGAACCGCCTGCTCCCCGTGCGGAAATTTACGCCTATGTGGACGAACGTCAAGTTCGCTTGTATGAATGATGAATCCGGGAAAATCCATACTGGCCCTGACCGCGTGTTTCTTTCTGCTCTGTTTTGCCACGCTTCTTTTTCAAACCTCCAAAGAATCTGTGAGTGGAAAAGGCTATGAACTGTCTCGGGAAACAGCTGGGACGGATACCCTGACGATACAGGAAAAGCTGTGGAAAGTTTTGGGGAAGGAAGCGCCCACCGTCTCCCAGGAGGGCCGCATCGACATCAATACTGCAACGGTGGAAGAGCTGGACGCGCTTCCCGGGATCGGAGAAGTACTGGCTGCCCGTATTGTCCGCTACCGTACCTATAACGGTCCATTTTCGGACCCCGCGCAAATCTGCGACGTCACCGGGATTGGCGTAGGACTGTACGCGGGGTTCGCGGATTTAATTTATGCGGGCACAACATAAGTTCGGGCACATGAACCGGCTAGAATTACAAAGCCCGGCCCCCAGGGTTGTTCCCTGGAGACCGGGGCTTTATGTACTATTTTTCGATTTTTTGCAGACATGCGATCTGCTTCGCGCGGGCATATTTGGATTTTGGCTGCGGCTCCAGCGAAAACGCCTGTTCCAGGGCACGCAAAAACGCCCGAAACGGCTCTTTCTCCCCGGATTTCCATTCAATCTCCAGTTCATAAAATGGGACGCCCCGCGCTGCGCCAAAATTCCCGGCGTCAAACGCCAGTTCCACGCAGGCGCCACCCAGCTCCAGCAAAAGCGTCCGGCGCAGAAAACGGACTTGGGCGACGAGCTCCAGTTCGCCATCTCGCACGGCATCCGCAAAAGACTGCGGCGCGCCCAGCGCAAGCAGTCCTCGCACGCCTCCTGAAATGGTTTCCGCCGGGCATTCCAATTCCTTCCGGATCCAAACAGCGTCCTCCGTTCGGACGTCCTGTTTTAAACAGCACACACCCCGGCCGTTTTCCCGACGCAGACGGAGGGTAAACCCTTCGGCATTCAACCTGCCCTGCGGGTCCTGATAGTACTCGCTTTCCATTTGCAGCGTATGACCGTCTCCTACGCAGTACTGCCGCACCATCTGCGAATGGAACACCGCCAAACCCGCCTCTTCATCTGAAAGCTTATATTTCGCCTCAATTTCCATGGTTTCAGTCTCTGTTTCTCGGGAAGAAGCAGCGCAGAATCACAATCACCGCGCCCACTGCCGCCAGCGCACTGAAAAGCGGCATCAGCCGCCGCGCTTTCTTCCAAAAGAGCGACGTAATCGCCCCCACCGCAGACGTGCCGAACAGCAAAACCGCCGATGCTTCGGAAATCCCCGGACGGCGGAAACAGGCGCACACCGCGCCAAACAGTCCCGCAAGTTTTACCCACGCGTCCAGCGCAACGGACTTAATCCCCGGGATATCCGGGCGGACCCAATTCCGCAGAACGCGCGTTACGCAAGGCACCGCGACGGTTTTCCACTCCAGAACCTGTCTGATTCCTTTTTTCCCTGCAATCTTATCCATTCCCATATCCTCCTTTTCAGGTCCGACCGGTTAAAATCCGGTTCACCCGCCAGATATCTCCCGCGCCGACTGTCAGCACCATATCGCCGGGGCGTACAATCTCGCGAATATACGCGGCAATCCGCTCAAAACTGCCCAGATACACGGCGCCATCTATTTCCCGTGCCATCTGCGCCATGTCTACGCCGTAAATATTTTCTTCCCGCGCGGCGTACACATCCGCAAGCAGTACAATATCCGCCAGGGAAAGCGCCTTTTTAAATTCCTCGTAAAGCGCCGCCGTGCGGGAAAACGTATGCGGCTGAAACGCGCAGATAATCCGCTGGTATCCCATCTCGCGCACGGCGGTGAGCAACTCACGCAAAGCCGTCGGATGATGCGCATAGTCGTCCACCACCGGTGCGCCGCCCACTTCGCCGCACCGCTCAAAACGCCGTGCAATCCCGCCGAAGGCCGCAAGCCCCCGCGCGGTGGCATTTAGATCTGTTCCCAGCACATAGAAAGCCGCAGCTGCCGCCAACGCATTATAGACGTTGTATTCGCCCGGGACACGCAGCCGCAGCCGGCGTTCTCCGTCCGGACGCACCAGCGTAAACGCCGGATAGCCGCCGTCCGTCGCAAGGTCCCGCGCCGTTACCTCGCAGCCTTCGCCCAATCCAAACCACACAATGCGGCCGTCGTAACCTTCCAGTGTAGCGCGCACATTTTCTGAATCCCGGTTTGCGGCCACCGCGCCCCGCGGTGGCACCAGTTCTGCAAACTTCCGAAAGGAGCGCTTGATGTGCTCCAAATCTTTAAAATAATCCAAATGATCTTCTTCTATATTATTGATGACGGCAACCGTTGGAGGGAACTGCAAAAAGGAGTCGCAGTATTCACAGGCTTCCGCCAGAAAGAGGCCGCCGGAACCCACCCGGTAGTTTCCGCCGATGGCGGACAGCTGCGCGCCGATCATGACGGACGGATCCAATCCGGCCTCCAGCGCGATATGCGTCGCCATCCCGGTTGTGGAACTCTTTCCATGACAGCCGGCAATACAGACTACATCGCGGTATCCCCGCATGATCTGCCCCCACGCCTCCGCGCGTTCCAGGACGGGAATGCCCAATTCTCCCGCACGGATCATCTCCGGGTTGTCTTCATGCACGGCCGCGGTGCGAATCACCACATCCGCCCCTTCCACCGTATCTCCCCTGTGCTCGTGCACAACACGGATGCCGGCCTCTTCCAGGCGGTCCGTCATCGCACTTTGCGCACGGTCGCTCCCCCACACCGTCAAGCCGCGGCGGGCAAGCGCAAACGCAAGGCTGCTCATGGAGATTCCCCCAATTCCGATCAAACAGGCTCTGGCGCCGGGTTTTATGAGTTCTGGATGCCGCATATCTTCCTCCGAAAGAAAATTTTAGATGTATGATACTATGCCGTTTCGCAAAAAATAGTTACCAAACGGGAAAACTCCCATCAAAAACTTTGTTTTCCCCACCAAGTTTACCACCAATCACCCAGGATTATCACAAAGGAGGACGCTCCATGAAAATTACGGACATCCGGATCAAACACATCGACGATGGCGGGCGCATGCGCGCGGCCGTATCCGTCGTATTCGACGCGGCCTTTGCCGTCCACGACATCAAAATAATCGAAGGACAGGATAAATTCTTCCTTGCCATGCCGTCAAAGCGGTTAGCCGACGGCACCTATCGCGATATTGTACACCCCATCAATCAGGAAATGCGCAGCCTTCTGGAATCCTCCATATTGGAAGTGTATCACAACGAGCGGTCTAATACAACCGAAAAATAACGGCCAAAAAACGCGGCAAGGCTTGCCTTTGCTTCAGACAGGCGGTATACTGGATGTAGAACGACACCCTGTCTGGAGGAGATTTTGTGAAAGTTTTGATTTTGTCCGTATCGACCGGCTTCGGCCATCACGCCACGGCGGGCGCGCTGGCGGAAAGTCTGAAAAACCGCGGCGCGGAAGTCGAGGTGGTGGACATTTATGAGAAAATCAACCGCCTGTTCCAGCACGGCCTGTCCAAAGGCTATCTCATGACTATGAAGTATTTGAAAACCGGATACCGTGTTGCGTACCGCTATCTGGAAAAACGTCCGCCGGAAACTTCCGAATACTCCATCACCGGGTTTATTAACACGCTGATGGGAATGAAATTTTCCAGCTTTATTGACGATTACGCACCGGATGTCGTAGTCTGTACGCATCCCTTCGCCGCGCAGCTCGTCAATGAAATGAAGCGCCGGGACTGGCTGGACGCACCCGTCGTCGGCATTGTCACGGACTATACGCTCCCTCCCATCTGGTCTGACGTTTCCTTTGTCGATTACATTGTGCTCCCCAGTGAAATTTTTATTCCGCGCTGTAAAAAACGCGGGATTTCAGAAGACCGCATCAAAACATTCGGAATCCCGGTGCGTCGAAAGTTTTCCACCAAAATGCCGAAGGACGAGGCGCGCCGGCGCCTGGGTCTGCGGTTGGACGCGTCGGTCGTACTCTTGATGAGCGGCAGCATGGGCTACGGCAATATCAAAGACAGCGCCGGGCAAGTGCACGAAACGCACGGGGAAATGCAGCTTCTGGTCGTCTGCGGCAACAACAAAGCACAATATGAGAAATTGAAGCCCTACGATTCCCCCAATTTCCGCGTTTTCTCCTTTGTCGACAATATTGATGAAATGATGGATGCCGCCGACTGCATCATCACGAAACCCGGCGGCCTTACCATCAGCGAAGCGCTTGCCAAGGAACTGCCGATGATTCTCCTCTCCCCCATCCCGGGACATGAAGAGCGGAATGTGGAATTTTTGCTCAACGGAGGCATGGCCCTGCGTGTAACCAAAACGTTCCCGGTAGATGAAGCGCTCTATCAGTTGTTCTCCAATCCGGAGCGCGTACGCATCATGGAAGAAAGCATCCGGCTGTACCACAAGCCAAACGCCTCAGAAGACCTTGCGGCTTTTATCATGACGCTGAAAAAATAACCTCATATAAACGCGAAACAATACGCCGCCCGAACCTGAAAAGGATTCGGGCGGCGCGTTTTATTCTTCTTTTTGTTCGTCATCCTGCGCCGTCTCGTGGGAACGATGATTTCCCCGTCCGCCGGCCGCTTTCAAAACGCGGCAGTCCCCGATCGGATACACCTTCGGTAATTCACCAGGTTTGTCAAACCGCACCTTGCACTGCTGCTTTAACAGATTCACTTCCACAATCGTGCCCACGCCGTTGGGCGTCTGTACCACGGAATCCACCCGCGGACTCCTGCGAAGCAGATCCTCATAGGCCTCCTGCTCATATTTTAAACAGCACATCAGTCGTGAACAGTTTCCGGATATCTTGGTCGGATTCAAAGAAAGGCCCTGTTCCTTTGCCATTTTGATCGATACCGGATGAAAATCATCTAAAAACGACGCACAACATAGCGGCCGGCCGCAAATTCCCAGTCCGCCGTACATCTTCGTCTCATCCCGTACGCCGATCTGGCGCAGTTCAATCCGGATTCGGAACACAGAAGCCAGATCCTTTACGAGATCACGAAAGTCCACGCGCCCGTCTGCCGTAAAATAAAAGAGCAGCTTGCTGCCGTCAAACGCATATTCCGCGTCAATCAGCTTCATTTCCAATTTGTGCGCGGCAATTTTCTTCTCGCAAACGGCAAAGGCATCCTTAGCCCGCTCCTCGTTGCGTTTGACCACGGCGAGGTCTTCCTCCGTCGCCGCCCGTAAAACCTTGCGCAGCGGCTGCACAAGTTCCGTTTCTTCTACCGTACGGTTATCCAGCCAGACCTCGCAGAGTTCAATTCCGCGCGCTGTTTCCACGACTACGTGGTCGCCCTTTTGGACCTTCAGTCCTACCGGGTCAAAATAATATACCTTTCCGGTTCTTTTAAACCGTACGCCAATGATTTCTACCAAATTTGTTACCTCAATCGTTAGTTTCCCGTAAAAAGTTCCGCCGGGATGGTTCCCAGTAAGTGCGCCGTCCCGACATTCGACTCACACAGCGCCGCACGATGCTGCACCATCCGGATCAAGCGCGCGATCCGTTCCGCCGGCAAACGCGCCAGCTCACCACCGTGCTCCGGCTTTTTTTCCACAACTGCACGCAGCGCCGGTTCCAGCAAATCCAGAACCGCCGCAAAAAAGCCCGCAAGTTGTGCACGCTTCAGCTTTTCATGTTCCAGGCAAAACGCCAAAAGCGGCAACTCACCGCCCTCCGCGATAACGGCGGCAAACTCCCGTGCCAACGCCCGCGCTTCCTCGTCCACGTCGGGCTCCTCGCCGCCGTCCGCCGCGCCGCCCAGAATTACACAACGCGAACGTACCGTCTGCAAAAGCGCCTGCGCACAATCGCACAGCAAAATAAAATATACGCCTTCCGGTGGTTCTTCAAACAACTTAAGAGCCGCGTTTTGCGCGGCTCCGTTCATATTCTGCGCATGCAGAATGATGTAAACCTTTTGCCCGGACTCCAGCGGCGCGACATAAGCGTCCCGCCGCAGCCCACGCACATCGTCCACCGCGATGTCCCGTTCGCCGCGATCCAGCAGCTGCACATCCGGATGGATTCCCTCCCGCACCCGGCGGCAAACGCCGCAGGCACAGTCCCGCCTGCCGCAGAGAAGGATTGCAGCGGCCTCACGCGCAAAGCGCACACCATCCGCGCCGTCCTGTTCTACCAGCACAGCATGCGGCCAGTCCCCGCCCTCTCCGGGCAGAAACTGCGACAATCTCTCAAACTCTGTCAAAGCGCTCTACGTTCAGGACAAACAGTGTCGCGCCGCCTACCGTTACCTCAACGGGCATGGAAGGCAGATAATTCGTGCCAATGTCGGTAGTAGTGGGAACGACCTGCTTCCGGCTGTGGGAATGTTTCTGGATGATACGAATCACATCTTCCACTTTATCGTCATCCACGCCGATCAGGATGGTCATGTTTCCCGCACGAAGGAATCCGCCCGTTGTGGAGAGTTTGGTGACATGATACCCCTCATGCATCAGGGCATTCACGACAACGTTGGCGTCATCCTGGTTGATTATGGCAAGAACCATTTTCATAGTGTCATCCCCCTATCCTTCATTTACATGATAAGTATACCATTTTTCACAGAAACATTCAACTGTTTTTTGTACAAAAATTACATTTCTTTTTGTGACATCCTTTGAAACCCGTTTGTTTTTGAAAAACATGCGGCGTTTTACTGATAAATTCGTTCCAAAAGCGGATTCGCGTAAATCGGATTCATGTCAAACACGACCTCGTCCCCCACTTCACAGGGAATTTTGGTGACGTTCACCACCGTATGCACCATTCCGATATGTCCCAATACCGGCGCGCGCTTTCCCCGCACCGTAACATAAATACGTTTGCGTTTCAGCAAAAGTTTGAAATCGCTGAAAAGGTAGCGCAGCTTATCCCGGAAACGGAAAATATCGCGCTCACGCGAAACCTGAAAGCCGTCGCTATATCCAAACGGCACTACGGCAATCCGTGTCGGGCCCTTTGCACGAAACGCCGCGCCGTATCCCACCGTACTGCCTGCCTCCAGCCAACGAACCTCCGTCACCGTCGCCACGGCATGTCCTACCGGCTGCAACCCGGAGGCGCCCCGTCCCGCTACGCGGCCCAGAAAGGCCGACCCGATTCGTACCGCGTCCGTACCGCTGATATCGTGCCCGAACAAAAACGCGGAATTGGCAAAGTGTACAATTCCGGGGTCATAACCCGCGGCATGAATCGCCTCCGCCGTGGACAGCAATGATTTGAGTTGTTCATCCGCCGTAGTTCCCTTGGAAAACGCCAGATTGCTATGTGAATAAATCCCCGAAACAGCGATTTTGGGCATGAACCGGAAAATCGAAAGAATTTTATCCGTCTCATTTGCCCGAAACCCATACCGTCCCATTCCGGTATCCACTTTAATGTGCGCCTCTACAACTTCACCACGTTTTTCCGCCATACCGTTTAACACGACAGCCGCCTCATAGGAACCAATCGTTGCTACAGCCTTTGCCTCCAAGATATCCGCAATATCTTCCTCGTCGGCGGTAGAGCGCATGACAAGGATCTCCTCGTCAATAAACCCCGCCAGGCGTAGTTTGATGGCATCCGTCGGCTCCGTCACGGCAAAACGCTCAATGCCGCAATCCCGCAATTCATGCGCAAATTGAAGCATCCCGAGCCCATATCCGTTCCCCTTCAGGACAGCATAGACCGCGCGGCCATCCGCCTTGCGTTTCACCGCGTCGATGTTGTTTCTCAGCCTGTCCCGCTCCACTATATACGCTTTCATCTCAAGGACGCCTCCATTTTTTTACTTAGCCTGGTTTTTATGCGTATACCGGAGCCTGCGCAATTTCCGGTACCAGTGCTGCCCATGTTCCAGCAGCAGATATACCGGCCGGTTCAGCACCAGGTTCGTTTCCCCTACAAATTCACAAAAATCACCGTTGAATCCCTTTTTAAAACGATAGAGCCCATAAAGAGGGTTGTCCTCCGAAAGGTCGCCCGAGACGCCGCGGAAATCATAAATGCGGCTGCCCTTTTCAATGGCCCAGCGGATCATTTCCCATTGCAAAAGGTAGTTCGGCATCACATTACGCGACTCATTCGACGACGCGCCATACAGATACCACACCTTGTCGCCGTACCAGATGGCCAGCGTGCCGGCAACGGGCTTTCCCTCATAAAACGCCATATACAGTCTTGCGTGCTCGCCCAGTGCGTCCAACATTTTGGCAAAATAGTCCGCGCCACGGGTGATAAACCCATCCCGCACCCCGGTTTCCTGCATAATACGCGCAAATTCCGGCACCATTTCCTTCCCGCAAATCCGCACAGTGACGCCTTTTCGCACCGCCAGGCGAATGTTATAGCGCGTCTTCTGCTGAAACGACGCCATCAATTCTTCTTCGCCGCGTCCCGCCATATCAATACGGAAGACATAACGCGGCTGTACGCCTTCGAAATTCTTGCTTCCCTCGTCGATGCGGAAGCCTTCCTCGCGCAAAAGCTGCGCAAACGCCGTATCGGACGAGAGCACGGCGGGATCCATCTTCAGCTCATAGCCGTGATAACGCCTGGCAATCTGCCGCGCGCCAGAAATCAGCTCATGTAAGGTTTCTTTGTCGTGCGGATCACAGACAGGCGCACGTCCGGCATACAAGATGGTCCAGGGCACCACGGGCAGACGGCGGATCAAAACGCTCATCGCGCCGCGGACCGCGCCATCCTTCCCGCGGGACATCACGCCCTCCCAAATCCAGTTGTCCTTCACCCTGCCCCACAGGCAGGACTGCATAAAATGTCCATACGGGTGGGACATGACAAACGATTCATATTCCTCCCGGTTTTTTTCCGTCACAAATTCGATCAAAACCGTTTTCCTCCAAAAAAACAGGCATCCGCCCGCGCATGTTTCCACAGTCTTCCTGCGATACTGCAAATATTATCCCACATTCGAAAGACTCCGTCAATGTTTTTCCGGTTTTTCCCCAGCCGACTTTCGGTATTTCTCCACAAAGTTCCTTCAAAGCCACGTAAATTTTTAAAAGAATTGCTAAACTGTCTGTATTTTACTTGCAATGTATAACGGATATGTTATACTATATTTCAGGCTTATTCATGAGCCTGTAGTACGATAACAAGAAGGGATTTTCATGGCCGAAGCTTTTCCCAGGACACTTTCTCTCCTTCGCAAAGAACGTGGGATCAGCCAGCGCAGCGCGGCGGAAGCACTGCATGTGTCGCAGGCGCTGTTATCACATTACGAAAACGGGGCAAGAGAGCCCAGTTACGATTTTTTAATTCGCGCCGCATCTTATTACCATGTCTCCACGGATTATCTGCTGGGACTCACCATGTCGCGCGAACGCAGCGAAGACATCCTGCTCGGAGACAGTTCCGGCAACGGAGAACAAGATTCTCTTCCCCGCTTAAAACTGCTTGCCAATTCCATCAGCCTTGTCTATGACTTACTGCGCAGCATTAAAAACGCTGTCTTCACCGAACGAGTAGAGGAATATCTGGTTCTCGCGGTCTACAAGGTCTTCCGTTACCTTTATATGTCGTATCCCGGCACTAAGGATGAATTGTTTTCCGTGCCGTTTTCCTCGTTTTCCGAACTCGTCGATATCGAGATGAAACGCGCGGAGTTGGAAATTAAACTGCAATCCAATTCCCTTTCCAACTCCAAGACAGGCGGAACGGGGATGTCGTATGACCTTTTAAAACAAAAGTACCCTGAACACAGCCGGTACACGATGCCGCTTTTATACGACGCCGGCGAATATCTCATGCCGGGCGGCGAAACCCGCGAGCGCAAACGGCATTCCTGACTTCACGACTTTCCGACAGACCAGATCCCCCGGACGATAACGTCCGGGGGATTTTTGTCAAATACCCAGTTCTGCTCGGATCCGGGCGCCGTCGGTGGGCAGGTCAATCGCGTCGGCAGGCCTTCCGTCCACCTCAAGTCCCCGTGCGCCGCCGCGCCGCACCTTCAGTTCCACGCAGCCGCCGTCCGTCTCAAATTCGACGGTGAATCCATTCCAGGAGGCCGGCAGCTTCGGATGGACATAAAGCTTGCCGCGTTCAAACCGCAGCCCGAGCAGTTCGCCGAGCGCCGCCTGCAAATACCAGCCCGCCGCGCCGGTATAAATACTCCATCCGCCGCGTCCATACAGGCCGTCCGCCGCATAAACGTCCGCGGCGAGGTAATAAGGCTCCGCCAAATACCGTGCACCGCGCTCAGAGGGCAGCAGCGTCAAAAGCAGGGCCGCCGCCTCTTCCGTCATCCCGGCGCGGAAAAGGCCCATGGCGAGCCAGATGGCGCCGTGCGTATACTGTCCGCCGTTTTCGCGGATTCCGGGGGGATACGCTTTGATATACCCCGGCGACTGTACGGAATCCCGGGTAAAGGGCGGCGTAAACAGCCGCACAACCGGGGTTTTCCCCCACAGCAGGGAAACGGCGCTCTCCAGGGCGGTCCTTTGCTGCACGGCGCGGGTTTCATCCGCCGGGTGCGGGTCCGCCATTGGCGCAAACGCCTGCGAAATTGCATCAATCTGACACGCGTCCGACTGCTCAGAACCCAGCGGCGCACCATTATCATAGCGTCCGCGCAGGAACCAGCGTCCGTCCCACGCGCGGTATGCCGCCTCCGTCAGACGGTCCGCAAACCCCGTCCATGCCAAGGCATGCGTCTCGTCGCCGCGCACACGCGCTTCCGCCGCCATTCCGGCAAGCACCATCGCGCCAAACCACGAGAGCCAGACGCTCTCGCCGCGGCCTTCTGCACCGACCCGATTCATCGCGTCGTTCCAGTCACCGCCGCCCATCAGCGCAAGTCCCTCCGCGCCCGTCCCGCGGCGTACAAAACAGTCCGCGGCACGAACACAATGCCGCCACAGGCTCTCACGCAGGCCGTTTGCCTTCTCCGGCGTTCCAAACCGTTCCGCACGGCCCGGTTCCAGCTCTGCTTCCCGCAGATAGGGCGCCTCCCGTTCCAGGAAAGCACGGTCACCGGACACGCGCAGATAGGCGAGCGCCGTATAGGGGAGAAAGAGCAAATCGTCCGTCATGCGCGTCCGCACGCCGCGGTCCGATACCATCCGGTCGTGGCGGCGGTCGGGGTGCCACCAATGCTGCACGTCCCCCTCCGGATATTGGTGCGCCGCCGCACGGAGCAGCTGCCCCCGTACCAGACGGTACCGCTCCTCCCGCGGCGGGAGTGCAAGTAAGGAAAGCACATCCTGTAACTGGTCGCGAAATCCGTAGGCGCCGGAGCTTTGATACAGGGACGTACGGGCAAACAGACGTCCGGCGATGACTTGATAGGCATTAAAACCGTTCAGGTAACGGTTCAGGCGTGTGTCCGGGGTTTTCACATGGAGGTCTCCTGTCAGGCCGCGCCAGTAATCCAACGTAGTGCGAAGTCCCGCCGCTGCCCGTTCATAATCTGCCAAATCGGTCAAAAGGCGCAACGCGGCATCCTCTGATGCGCAGCCGCAGACAATGACCGCGCGGAACACATCGTTTTCGTGTTCCAGCGGGATTTCCGCCGCGATACATGGCAAAAGTCCGGCGCCCGTCCGGTAACTCAGCGTCCCGCTCCGGTAATCCGCCTCGTCGCAGGTAAAACGTTCCGGGGCTGGCTGCGAGGTAAACGCAAAGACGTAGGGCGCAAACAGGCGGTTTGCGGTATTCTGTGCGTAAATTACGCGTTTTTCCGCGCTGAACACGGTCTTTACCTGTCCATCCGGGCGCTCTTGTAATTGTAAGGACGTGTACCAGCGCAGCTTCGCGTTTCGCGCGCGTTCCCCACGCAGCTCAACTAACAGGACACGTGCGTTGATCCACGGATGCACATAGGCCGTCAGGCTGGTGTGCAAGCCGGGCAGTTCCCGTTCCCATACGGCCATGCCCGGGGAAAATCGGGTCCGGCTGTCCCCACCGCGTGCGAACAGGCTGTACGTCTCCCCGTTTGCAAGTACCTCGAGCGTTTCCGGACCGGTAACGGCCAGCGGGTCATTGACCCAGGCGTTCATTTTGTTTTCCCGCGCATTATAATACCACAAATAGCCTGAGCCCGTATCCGTCGCCAGATACCCAAACGCCCGGTTTGCCAGGGGATGGCTCCAGGCAAGCGACGGAACTCCACAGATCTTTACAGCATCACCCGTAAATTCCGTATCCGGTTCCGGGCTGCATACGAAAAATTCCGTAGTTTCCGGTAAAATCTCCAGTTTTCGGGGTTCGGCGGGCTTTGTCTCCTGCGGCGTCCGGCGCAGGTCATAATAGACGCCGGAAAAGGCGACCAACGCATCGTATTCCCCCGGTTCCAGGGCAGATTCTTCAATCAAATGAATCCCGCCGCGCGTTCCCACCAGATTTTCACCGCTCCATCTGCTCAAAATATCCAAAACAGCGCTGTGGCAGCGCCGCATATAGTCTCCGCCATCGTTGACAAATAACAAAAGATCGGCATACGCGCCGTTTAAATAGAGAAACATGTGGCGTTTCAGCAGACGTTCTTCCCGCTCTCCCAGTTCCTCGCTCACATGCGCCGCGATCATCGGCAGATCTCCCGATACGCCGAATTTCCAAAGCGTTTCGCGGCTTTTTTCGTTCCGTTCAATAAACTCCGCCATATGCCTGCGGTCCGGCGTCAGGAAACAGACGTCGCGGTACATTCGAAAGGCCTCACGTGCGCCGCGCGGCGACATATCCAGCAAGGCGAGCAATTCCGTAATCCGATGAGCCGCCGAAGTGGGGTTCACATTCAAGGCGCGCCGCGCGGCCGTACGCGCCGCTTCCGCGCTGCGTCCATACGCCAGCGAGACCGTCACAGACTGTTCCCCGCCCGGTTTCAGCGAAATTGGAATGCGCAGCACCACGCAGGGGTCCGGCGCGCCGGCGCCCTCTGCGGGGACGTCGCGCAGCAGGCCGCGATAACCCGCCCGTCCCAGGGCTTTTTCCCGCGCGTTGCACACGCCGGCAAGCGCACCGTCACACGCGACATATGCGTAACTCTCGCTTCCGTCGTTTGCAAATCGGGAGAGCAGCGCGCCGTCCGGCTGCGGCTCCGCACGCAGAAACAGTTTGGAGAATGCCGGATGTGCGGAAACGGCCTGCATGGTATCCAACGCAGGTTCCAGGTAACAGATCAGCGTCGTTTCCAACGGCTGCGAACCGGTATTCCGCAACCGCACCCGGCGTACGCCGGCGGTATCGTCCGGACAGACCAGCGTGGAAACGCTGCACGCAAGCGTCTGCCAAGCCATCTCGTGGATAGCGCGCGCCGTTTCAAAACGCGCCGTGTACCGGACGTCTCTATCAAAAAATGGGGCGGGCGTCAGGGACAGCAGCCGGCCGCCGTCTGTTACGAAGAACAGGATTCCGCAAGCGCCGCCCACCTGGCGTCCGTCGAAACGTGTGAGGTCCCGCATGCCGCAAAGCGTGCGGTTCAACCCGGTGTTGGTCACAAGCGTACGATAACTGCCGTTGGACAGCATGAGGCATTCCGGCCTCCAGGGATCATATTCGGCGCCTTCATACAGCACCGCATCGCTTTTGGGCACTACACGTTCCGTGCGTACCTCTGCCGGCTCGTTCTCCGGCGCAAGCGGTGCGCCGACCGGGACCCGTTCCTGTAACAAAGACCGGAACGCCGCCATGTGCGCGTCCGACATAAACCGCCGCACCATCACCTTCTCACAGAGGGTATTGGCCACGGCAAGCAGGCTCATCCCGAGATGGTGCGCCATATAGGAGCGCACCGGCAGATAAGCGCATCCATCCGGCACCCTGGGGTGTGTCATGTCAAGCGCCTCAAAAAAGCCGTAATCGCCGCTCATTTCCAAAGACTCATAGCGGCGCAAATTGCGCACCGCGTCCTGTGGGTCGACAAGCAGGGCCAGATATGCCGCGTAAGGCGCCAGAACCGTTTCCCGGTCCAACCCGCGTTTCAGCCCGAGCGCCTGTACACCGTGCGCTTTATACTGATAATTCATCTCTGTGTCAAACGCGAAAAACCCGCTCTCTGAAATTCCATAGGGCATCCCGTCGGGCGCGCGCCGTTTCTGACAGTAAAGCGCAAACTGTTCGCTCTCATATAAAAGAGATTCCGGATAGCTTTCTAAAAGCAGCGGCGGCATCAGGTATTCAAACATCGTGCCGGACCAGGACGCCAGACCACGATAACCGTCAAGGCCCAGGAGCGAACGCCCCAGTCTTCCCCAGTGACGCGGTTCCACTTCCCCACGTGCAACGGCCACATAGGAAGTCAGACGGGCTTCACTGGCCAGCAAGTCATAATGACCCTCGCCCGGCCGGTTGTGTTCCACATCCCAGCCCAGGCGAAAAAGACGACGCTCTTCGTCATAAAGCGGCGCCAGGCGCATCTCGCACGACAATTTCCGGACACGTCCGGCAAGCGCTTCCGCGCGCGGCAGCGGCATTTCTCGCAGCCCGGCCTCCAACGCAATCAGGCAGGCAAGCAGGTTGCCGGAATCCACCGAAGAGACACGGCGCGGATACATCGGCAAGGCGTCCTTTGTCTGATACCAGTTATAGAGATTCCCGTTCCATTTCTCCATACGTTCCAGGGTGGAAATTGTACGTTCCATTCGCTCGAGGACAGCATCCGTTTCCTCCAGTCCCAGGTCCGCCGCAGCGAGAAAGGCGAGCAGCGCAAGCCCGATGTTGGTCGGGGACGTTCGCTGCGCCACGCCGACGGCAGGCTGCAGCTGCACGTTATCCGGCGGCAGCCAACAATTTTCCGCGTTCATATGGTCGCGGAAATAGGCAAACATCTGTCCGGCCCGTGCAAGCAGCCAGGCGCGGTCCTCCTCCGAAAGCGCTTTCGGCTCAGCATTTTGCTTCCGGCTGATCCGATGCGCGGCATACGGCGCGATAAACCACGCCGCCGCCGTTAGAATACAGGCCGCCGCACGGAAAATGCCCCGATACGGCGCGGCAAGTACCAGCGCCGCTGCAAGGCAGCACGGCCACATCCGGGTGTCGTATTTCCGCTTGTCGTCCTGTTTTCCCGCGAGCTGCGCTGCGGTTGTCCACTCCAGCATGCCCCGGTGCGTCACCAGCATCCGCCATAATGCCGTCGCCGCCGCACTGAGCCCAATCCAGGCGCGGTAGGGCAAAAACACAGTGTCCAGGATGCTGCGCCAGACTGCGGTACGCAGTGTGGGCATCACCCCGCTGAGATAGCGTTCGCTGCCGCCGTCGGTCCGCACGGCGCAAAATAACACCGGCGCCGCCAAGCAGAGCAGTACAACGGCGGGCAGTGCCGGGAAGCGGCCCCATGCAGCCGCCAATATGGCAAACAAAAGTGCGGCAGGGGTCAGGCTCCGCCGTACATTATCTAAAATTCGCCACTTTGCCAGCCAGTCCAGCGGATTCCGTTCTCCCCCTTCTCCCGTGCGTACATGGGGAAACAACCAGGGAATCAGTTGCCAATCTCCGCGTATCCACCGGTGTTCGCGCGTAAAATAGGAACTTACGCTGCCCGGAAATCCATCCAGAAACTCCATTCCATCCGCAAAACCGGCCCGCAGATAACTTCCTTCGATCATATCGTGAGAAAGTATAGCGTTTTCCGGAAAACGGCGATCTAAAACCGCGGCATAGGATTCCACCTCGAAAATCCCTTTTCCCGTATAACTGCTTGTACCATAAAGGTCGTTGTCCAAATCCGGCGCCGTTCCCCCATAGGGATCGCTGCCGCCGGGGCCCGCGTATACCGCGGCAAACGGCGTCTGCGACGCAGCCTCCAATCCCGTAGCAATGCGCGGATGAATCAGCGCATGTCCCGCCGTAACTACGCGCCGGGCAGGGTCCACAACCGGACGGTTCAGGGGATGTTCCATCGCGGCAACCAGTTTCCGCAGTGTGCCGACAGCGGGTTCCGTATCAGCATCCAACGTAATAATATAGGAAAAAGATAAATTTTTGTCCCCCTCCGCCACGCGAAGCGTGCTTGGCCGGCCTTTCATCAGACGTACCAGATCCTCCAGCGCCCCTCGCTTTCTCTCACGGCCCCGGTATCGGTCATCAGTGGGAGAAAAAGACCGTCCCCGCCAAAGCAGCAGGAAACCGCCTCCCCATTTTTGGTTGAGCGCCGCAATTTCCCGTCGAGCCGCCTCGTAAATAATCTGATCGGCGGGTTCTGTTTCCCGTTCACTCTCTTTTAAGTCCGTGAGCAGTCCAAAGACCATCTGATCGCCTATATTCCCGGCCGCAAGCCGGTACTGTTCCAGCTTTTTTGCATACTCCCCGACTTCTCCCGCGCGTGTTAATAAAACCGTTACCACACAGAGCGTACGCGCCGAAGACGGTTTTCGATCCGACATGCGCGGCAACGGCAAATGCCGGACAAAACACGGCGCGACATGGTCCGTCAACTGTCGGAACAACGCAAAAAGCGGCAGATACGCCAGAAAACCGACTGCCGCGCTCCCGGAAAGCACACCGCACACAAGAGAAACGGCCGGCGGTAATCCCAAAAGTGCGGCCGCATATCCCAGGCGTCCGGCGCGGCTTTTCGGTTTTCCCAGCGGTTTTTCATAAAGATAGTACCCGACATGACGTTCCCGCGGGGTCGTTCCCGCTTCAGCAAGCGCCAAAATCCGCTCTGCAGCGGATTTTTCCGAAATACCCGCCGCCTTTGCAAGGCGTGCCGTTTCTCCCCGATAGGCCGCCTTGGTTTCCTCATCCATATGCGGGTACGCGCCCGCCGGATCGCGCCGGTAAAGCTGCTCCAATACACTGATCTCCGGCAAGACGGTTTCGAGTTGCACGGAGGAAAGAAAACGCAGCACGCCAAATCCATATCCCAGGCGGCGCGCCAGCGCGCGATTGCCGGAACGCCCGGATTTTCCGACGGCTTGTGCGGCAGCTATCAACTTTTCATATGGCTTTGCCAAAAATACGATTGCGGCCAGACGCAGCATAATGGGAAAGGCATAAAGTTCCGCTTCCGTCAGGTTCACCTCGCGCTGCACATCCTGTAAAAACGCCAGAATCCACTCCTTTGTCGGTTCTGCGTCATCTGAAAACCCCTGTTCTAACAGCCCGGTTGCCAGCGCCAGTACAAAAAGCTCCGCGCCATGCCCACGCGGAAGACCGGCCAACGCCTCTGCAACGATGTTGCGTTCCCTCTGCAGGATATAGCGATTGTCCGCCAGCCATTCCAACTCCTGCGGCAAGTCGCGCGCCCCCGTGGCGCGAATTGCATCATAGACCCCGCGCAGCGCGGAAAACGCATGATTCAGCCGCCGCATCGCCGTACCGGATGTCAACGTACGGCTGTACGTACCGTTTTTTATCAATTCCCGTGCCCATTCCGCACCGGTTTTTCTATTCTGTTTCATCATTCCAACTCCATAGTTCACCACAGTTTCCTTTATTATCTCCGCTTTCCGGTAAACTATGCCGGGCGATTCCCGCCGCGTGTCAAACAAACAAAAAAAGACTCTGTCTCCAAACGAGACAGAGTCTTTTCTCTGAAAATCAGTTTACAACTTACTGGTTTGCAAGTGCGCGGGAAACCGCAAAATACGCGTCTTTTTCTTCAAATTGCTCGTCAAACAGCAGCGGATGCGTTCCATCACGCCAGGCGCGGTCCACGCCGTCCGCCACGCCCCAGGTATGTACCTGCTCCACGCCGCAGGCGAGACAGGCGCGATAAAATTCCTCCCAACGGCGGCATTGGCCTTCGATGCCGTCTTCGAGCAGCGGGTTGTCCAGTTCCGTGACATACACTTCGCACCCCAGACGGTGAAACTGTTCCACATTGCGCTGAAACGCGTCCAGCCGCGTATAGTCAATCTGCGGATTCCAGTACAGGTGCGTCTGGAACCCCACCGCGTCGACACGCAGGCCCCGATTGCGTAAATGATGGATCAGCTGGATCATGGCGCGCGCCTTACGCCCTTCCGGTTCAAATTCAAAATCGTCCTCGCGCAATTCCAGCTTGCCCGATGCAAAACGCCCGGCATATTCGTAAGCTTTTGCGATAAACTTCGGGTGGCGGTCGTTTATACGCGCTTCCCCGGTCAATCCGGACTCATCCGTTTCCCAGCCCATCTGTTCTAAGAAGCAGTCCTCCGCTGCCCGATACTGCCCGCTTCCCCGGCAAAGCACTTCGTTTGTCACATTCCACGCATACACCTTGCGCCCGTTTTCGTTTTGGGTCATCAGGTTCCGGATATATTCGTAAAAGAGAAAATCAAGTTCCGGGCCATTCCACACTGCCGTTTTAGCCCAATCTCTGTAGTAAATATTCGGCCCGGCAATCATATGCATCAAGACGGGGATTCCCCGCTCAACGCCCCAGTTGACCCAGTCGTTAAACGCTTCGAACCCATAACAAAACGGCCCCTTCCATAGAAACGGATATGCCGTTGCCGTGATTGCGTGAAAGTCCCGCAACAGGATCCGCTCGTTTACATCTCCCGCCACGCGCGCTCCTCCGCCGTCCGCACGCGCACCGATTTTCATCGCGCTTTGGTAGTCTTTCAGCCCTTTTTGAATTGCTGCGTTCATTTTATTCTCCTCCTTTTTATTTTACTTTCCGGCTTTCCCCATCCGAAAACCGGTTACGCCTTCCCGTTCCAGCAATGCGATCTTGGCGTCAAGCCCGGCGGAAAATCCCCCCAGACCGCCATCCGCGCGAATTACCCGATGGCACGGCACAAAAATCAGCAGCGGATTTTTCCCCACAGCACCGCCTATCGCGCGGGAGGCGGCAGGACGTCCCATCCGTTCCCCCAGTTCGCGGTACGACACCGTACAACCAAACGGGATGCGCTGCAATTCCCGCCATACGGCGCATTGAAACGGCGTCCCGTGGAATGCAACCGGAACGGTAAAAACCCGGCGCGTCCCTGCAAAATACTCTCTAATCTGCGCGGCTGCCAGGTCTGTCACTGCGTTCGGTGCATGTTCTTCCATAGCGCCATCCTGCAAGCGCGTCACGCGAACCAGCGCCGTTTCCGATGCCTGAACCTGAATTTTGCCGATCGGAGTACACAAAGTCTCGGAATACATCATCTTACGCATCTGCTTTCTCCCATGTAAACGCCCAAGTTCTCTGGTGAAATTTTTGGGTTTTTATATCAAAAATAACCGTTGACAATAAAAAAAACCGTGATACCATGAACTGGTTGTATAAAAATATTGAAAAATGAAAGGTGGAAAAACGTGGCAAGTTTGAGAGAACTGTTTTCGCCTCGTGACATGTCGGAGGGCATGCCATGGAGACGAATCGTTGAATTTTCTGTGCCGATGCTCATCGGCAACATTGCGCAGCAGCTTTATAACACGGTCGACTCCATCGTCGTCGGAAAGTACGTCGGCGACAACGCGCTGGCCGCAGTCGGCAGCGCCGGCCCCATCATGAACCTGCTGCTTGTCTTCTTCGTTGGTATTTCAACCGGCGCCGGTATCATGGTCTCCCAATATTTCGGCGCAAAAGATCGTGAGCGTTTATCGGCGACCGTCGGCAACTGCATTACGCTCACCATCATTTCTTCCGTCATCGTCATGGTTATCGGACCTCTGATTGCCCGGCCGCTCCTCTCTCTGATGAACACGCCGGAATCCATCATCGGTTGGTGTACGGATTACTTAGTGATTTTCTTCTTGGGAAGCGCCGGATTCGTGTTTTACAACATGTTTTCCGGAATTCTCCGCGGTTTGGGCGACTCCTTTTCCGCGCTGGCGTTCCTGCTTCTGGCCACCGTACTCAACATTGGCCTGGACGTCTGGTTCGTAGCAGGATTCCAGATGGGCGTTGCGGGCGTTGCGCTTGCAACTGTCATTTCGCAGATTATCTCCGCAATTTTCTGTTTGGTCAAGCTTTTGAAGATGCGTGAAATTTTTGATCTCAGCCGCAAATATCTCGCGCCCTACAAAGAATACATCTCCCGCATCATGCGGCTTGGACTTCCCTCCGGTATTACGCAGGCCATCTTCTCTTTGGCTATGGTTGTCGTGCAGTCGCTGACCAACAGCTTTGGCGAAATGTTTATTGCCTGTAACGTCATTATCATGCGCATCGATGGCTTCGCCATGATGCCGAACTTCACATTTGGACAGGCCATGACCACCTATACCGGACAAAATGTCGGCGCGGGACGCATCGACCGCATTCGTCAGGGCACGCGTCAGGGCGCTGCCATTGCCGTAGGTACCGCAGTTGTGCTGGTCGCTCTGATCCTGATCTTCGGCAAGTACCTTATGATGGCCTTTACCGATACGCCCGAACTCATCGATATGAGCGTTTACATGATCCGCATCCTGGCAGTCGGCTATATCGCCATGGCCGTTTCGCAGGTATATAGCGGCGTCATGCGTGGCGCGGGCGACACCGTCACGCCAATGTGGATTTCGCTGATTACGACGGTTGTGCTCCGTATCCCGATTGCATATGGACTTGCTTATCTCACCCGCAGCGAAGTCAATGTAAACGGACGTCCGGAATCAATTTTCATTTCCCTGCTGGTGTGCTGGGTGTTGGGCGCCATCATTACGGTTTTCTTCTATCACCGTGGAAAGTGGCGCCGCAAAGCAGCGGAAACTTTCGCCGTCTTCCCCTCCGGCGAAGCTGTCGCACAGGAGAACGCAAGCAAGACTTCCGATGAATCCCACACAAATTAAAAATTATCAAAAATCCCGACCGGAAGCGATGCTCCCTGGTCGGGATTTTTTGTCCCGCCAAAAGGAGGGGCTCACCTTGGGAACCGGACATTCGTCCGCTTCCCGTTTTCCTCATTATATACGCGGCGTATGCAAATGGCAACAAAAAACTTTGCTCTGCTTTTTTGCCACCTCCTTTCTTCACCCGTCCTTTCTTGTCCGCCATGCTGATTTCATGTGCAAAACAACACTATGGAAAGCAAACAGGAATACAAAACGCCCCGGTCTCATGACTGGTGAGGCCAGAGAGTTGACAGCCACGATCGAATGAATGGTCGTGGCTGTTCTTGCATTTTTTCTTTGATGTGATAGTATGTAATCAAACAGACTGATAAACTGAAATTTTAAGGAGCTCGTATGAAGATTGAAAAACGCACAAAGCATACTTTTGTGGTAATTGGTAAAGAAGGTTCCACTTTGGATGGTCAAGGCTTTATTCAAAAATTGTGGTCAGATGCAAACTCTCATTTTGACGAAGTTCAGCCGTTGGCCAAAAAAGACGAAAATGGCAATTTGGTTGGTATTTGGGGCGCAATGTCCGATTGTTCCCATTCATACAAACCGTGGGAAGATAACTTTCGCAAAGGGCTCTACCTTGCCGGTGTGGAATGTAGGGATGATGCTGAAGCGCCCGAGGGATGGACAAAATGGACCATTCCTGGCTATGAATATATTTGTGCAGAGGTTGAAAACGAACATACATTTTCAGAAGTACTGGACTATATGCGGGCAAATGCTATCGCTTTAGTCGGAGCTGTCCACGATTTCACTTGTCCTGTAAACGGAAAGAATTATATGTTTTTCCCAGTTAGAATACTTTCATAAACGGTTATTGCCCGGACAAACTATAAAGGTTTGTTCCTATGCCAATCTCCCAGTCAGCTTCACCGCCGGCCCTTTTTTACAGGAAATCTTCTTTAGAAAACAGTGTATATTAATTGCAAAACGCCCCGGCCATAAGGCCGGGGCGTTTTATGCCGGCGGAATCCACCGGGCTTACGTAATCACACGTCCGATGGTATAACCGGTTTTAATGTCTTCAATTCCGGTAAGGATGGACTCAAAGTCGGAAATGCGGGAATAGATCCCCAGTTCCATGCCGTTTCGGATTACCGCAAAGGTACGCTCGCTCACCTTTGCAAACTCCAGCGTCGCATATGTGCCGTCCAGGAAATTAATTCGGAACGAATAGACAATTTCGCCCAGTTCCGCATCCTCCGGGAGCACATCGTAACTGTAAATCTGCAAAATACGCGTATACAGCATACGCCCGTTTTCCTCGGAAATTTCCGTGCCATCCAAATAGGCGATAAGGGAATCGTTTGTGACGTCCTGGAACTCCAATACGTGGCTCTCGCCATTCAATTCCATCTCTACGGATTCCACCGTATCGATCATGTAAGTCCACAGCGCCACATCCATCAAATTACTGTACGTCGTATTGATAAAGGCAAACGACGCAGAATCAAACGTATACACCGAGGTAATGCCGCTGATTCTGGCATAGACGGCGCCGTCCTCTGTGGTATTTCCCAGATAAATCCGCTTGCTGGTCTCGTCAGCGTTGAGGATCTCCACGAGGACCGGATCGTCTTCCTCCGAAAGGCCATATTTCGCCAAATCTTCCGGACGGTCCTCCACCACGCTCAACGCGTTCAGCTCCGTCAAATAACTCAGGATATACTGTTCAAGATATACCGCATTACAGGCCGTATCGACAGGTTCCTTGATCTGGAACTCCGTTGCGAAAATACCCTTTTCCTCTCGTTCCTCTTCCGTCTGGCGGCGTACAAGAAGCTCGCCGTCCGGCCGGACGATCCGGACGGAATCCACTTCCGACACCGCATCCGTATAGGAGGTAATGGAAAGATTGCGGTAATACATGTCTTTATAAAGCAGGTACTCGGCATTATAGGAGCCTACCACATAGACCTTGTCTCCGCCCTCCAGCATTCCATAGTATCCCGTGCCGACCGGCGCCTGATCGCCCAGGATCAGCACCGTCTGGTTGCCTTCCAGGTCGGTATAGGTCACACGCACAGAGGGCTCGTCCAAACCGTAAACGCTCAGATCCTCCGGCGCTTCCACTGCCGTGGTTGCGGAGGTAATGGTAGACGCGGCAGAAAGCAGGGAAGAAAATGCCGTAGAATTATATTCATACTCCGTCTTGCCCGTCACGGTATAGGTCGTCTGCGTATAACCCGTATCGGCAATGGAGCGGCTGAGCGTCACCTCATAGGAGTACCCATCGGCAAACTCAAATGCCAGCGCCGCAATATCGCTGGAATCATACTGGACCAGATAATCATACTGGCCGCCTTCTTCTTCCTCTTCCACCACTTCTTCCTGCGGGAACAGCGTCACCACGCCAACATAGGCTAACGCCAGCACCAACGCCGCAGAAATCGCCCAGACCAAAGGCCGGAATTTTTTCGGGATGCCTCCGCTCTTTTTCTTTTTCTTATCCCATTTCCGCTCAACCGTAGTAGGTGCGGGTGCTTCCTCTTCCTCATAGACGGCAGGCGCCGCATCCAATTCTTCCTGGGATAGTTCCTCGCCCAAATCTTCGTCTTCCTGCGAAACTGGAGCCGGTTCGTCGCCGGGCAGAGACGTTTCCTCCGCCCGGACGTCTTTTTTCATAGTTTCTTCTTCCTGGTTCAAACGGTCCTTGTCCATTACTTATGTCTCCTTCTCAGCCACACGACCAGACCAAGCGCCAGGATTATGACAGGGATCACAACGATCAGGATCCAGAAGATGACATTTGCCTGGGAAGACAGAATCGTCAGATTCTCACTGTAATAGTCGCGCGATTCAATCGTGAGAACGTTCGTCATCGGGTTGATATAGTCGATCGCTTCGACAAAGAACGCCTTGTTGGCCAACGCCGCAATCTCAAAGGTGGCGTCGGACGTCATATAAAGCGAGGACAGCACCAGAAGCTTACTCGTGGTCGAAACGCCGCCCACCGTGGTACCGTAACTCGTCAGAATGCCCAGTGCAAACGGGCCTTCCTCGTCGCCTTCCGCGAAGTCATAAGAATCAAACTGCGTATCGGCAGAATAGGCCTTGGCATAAGACGCGTCGGAGGACTGCAGGACAACCGTTGTCGTGCGGTAATCCTTATAATCCCAAAGCTGCTCAAGCACACGGGCATTCGGCATCATAATGTACGTGGTGTCCGTGATATCAAGATCTTCGCAGACCGTATCATCCACGATGTCCGCCACGATGTTGACCGGGCTGTAAAGCGCACGCTGCGAATCTAAGACCATCTGGTCACGGATTCCGATGCCCCACTCTTCCAGCCATTCATTCAGGTTCGGCGTCTCCACAGACGTCACCGCCGTGAAAAGAATGATATTTCCGCCGGACTTCATATAGGCGTCGAGCTTATCAATTTCATAGGACGTATAGTCGGACGAGGGCATACCCACCACCACGATGGCGGCGTCATTCGGAATCTCATCAAACAGCAGGTTGCATTCATCGTAGCCATAGTTGGAGTTGGTGAATAAATCTGTAAAATCTCCGCCGTACTCTTCGTTATGTCCGGTAAGGAAGATGACCGTCGGCAGATCCTTCGACGTCACATACTGCACGGCTGTCGCAAGCGTCTGATCCGCGTCGATTCCGGAAACATACTGTGACATCTCATAGGTGGTATAGTCTAACGTCGTACTGAGCTGATAAAGATCCGCCAGTTTCAAAACCTTATAGCGCAAATCGGTTTCGATGATAAACGAACCGGATGTAATTTCATCATCTGTCGCCGTATAGTTGTTCAAAAATGCCGGATTTTTGTAAATATCCACATAATCGATGCTGATCCGGTTATTAGACAGGGAACGGTACCGCTTCAGGAATTCATTTGCCACATTATAATAGGTGGAATTAATCACATCATCTTCGGAAAGCAAAATGTGAATGCGAACGTCCATGTCCAAATTTTCCAGCAGGATTTTCGTCGTGTCGCTGATTTCATAAACGCCGGTCGGGGTCATATCGGCCTTTAAGTAGAACCGGTCCGTCAAATAACTAACGCCCAGATTCAACAGCACCATCACCGCCAAAAACGCCACGACAAGGCCGACAGAAATCGAACCATACGTCAATCTGCGGCGGGTCAGGACCGGCGCGTGATCGCCCGACGGTTTTTTATTTTTGCGCGTTTTCTTTTTTAGCAGTTTCGAACGACGCTCGCGAATTTCTCCTGTGACATCCTGAACCGGAGCGGCCTCCGGTGTGGATTCCACGGGCGCGTTGTTTTTCTCATTCATATTTTCGTTCATCGTGTTTTCCTCCTTACGCCCAACGCTTCTTCTCAATCACGCGCGCGGTCAGGAACAAAAATACGACCGATACGCTGAGATAATAAACGATATCCGCAAGTGAGAAAACGCCGGCTGTAAAGCTGGAATACCGGCTGAAAACGCTCAGCCAGTTCAAAACGGCGGAAACCACGACATTATCCACGGCGGAAGCAATGGAGCTGAACATGAAAAGCGCCAGCATCGCAACAAAGCTGAAAATTGCAGCAATAATCTGGCTCTCCGTCAGGGAGGAGATGAAAAGTCCTACGGAAACCAGGCAGCCGATCAAAAGGAACATCGCCACATAGTTACCCACAATATCAAAAACAGCGGGATCGCCAAACATCGTGACAATGAGCGGCCAAATCAGCGTGCAGGCCAGCGCGATGACAAATACCATCATAGCGGCCAGATATTTTCCCAGTACTATGTCGATCACACGGACCGGCGCAGTCAACAGCATTTGATCCGTGCGCTGCTTCATTTCCTCGCTCATCAGACGCATGGTTACCAGCGGGATTAAGAACACCAGGATGAGCAGCATGCTGGAAAAAACATAGGACAGCGAGCTTGCGCCGCCGGAAACATTATACCCAAAGAAGAAATAATTGGAGACCAGCAGGAACACTGCCAAGAAGACGTAACCGATCGGGGAAGTGAAGAAACTCCTCAGATCACGCTTCATAATCGCAATCATTTCGCCACCTTCTTTCTGGCGCCGCGGGAAGCCGTATCCTCTTCCACAGTCAGGCGCAGGAATATATCTTCAAGACTCATATCAAGCGGCTGCAGCGAGAGAATCGGATATCCCGCCTTCGCCAGCGCAAAGAACATCGGTTTACGGATGTCCACATTCGGATCGGACTCAATGACGAAGTTCGCGGTGCCGTCTTCGTTGTCGCGGCGCAGCGCTACGGACGTCATGCCGTCCACGCTTCTGAGGACCGACATCACGCTTGACTGCGGCCCGGCAATCTGGACGTTCATCTTGTGCTCGCCGGAAATATTCGCGCTGAGTTTTTCCGGCGTATCGTTTGCCACAATGGTCCCGTTATTGATAACCAGCACCCGTTCGCAGATGGCCTGTACCTCGGAAAGGATGTGGCTGGAGAGCACCACCGTGCGCTGACGCCCCAATTCCTTGATGACATTCCGGATTTCAATGATCTGGATGGGGTCGAGGCCGACGGTCGGTTCGTCCAAAATCAACGTATCCGGATCGCCGATCAGCGCCATGGCCAGCCCGACGCGCTGTTTATATCCTTTCGACAGATTCTTGATCACGCGGCCCTTCACATGCGTGATCGAAACGTTTTCACAGATTTCGGCAATGTGCTTGCGCTTGGACGAGCTTTTCACGCCCTTGAGTTCCGCCGCGAAATTAAGATACTCCTCCACGGTCATGTCAAGGTAGAGGGGCGGTTGCTCGGGCATGTAGCCGATATGCCGTTTTGCCTCAATCGGATCGTCCAGAATATCCATGCCGTCAATCTTCGCAGTCCCGGACGTCGCGGAGAGATATCCCGTCAGGATATTCATCGTCGTAGACTTTCCGGCGCCGTTCGGCCCAAGGAACCCGACTACTTCTCCACTTGAAATGGTGAAGTTGAGGTCCTCGACGGCTTTTTTATTGCCGTAGTACTTTGTAAGGCCGCTGACTTCAATCATTTGTTCTTATACCTCCCAGCATCATGGACGGCGCACCGCGTCGTTCCATGCAGACTCCTATTCAGCGTTTTGCAGTTCATTTTAACACAAAGATAATACTTTTTGTGTTACCGATATGTTAATCTTCACGGAAATTTTCCTTTTTCTGTCGAGAAAACGGCGACCCGGCCGTTCGGTTTCACGGAATACGATAAAAACGACGGGCATTTTCGCAGGTGAGTCGGTAGATTTCCTCCGGTGTTTTACCGCGCAAGGCGGCAATTTTCGCCCCCGTATACAGAAGGCGCGTGGAATCGCAGCGCCGTCCCCGGTATGGTTCCGGGGAAAGATAGGGACAATCCGTTTCGATAAGAATTCGGTCCTCCGGCGCGTCGGCGGCGACAGCCGCCGTTTTTTTCGCGTTTTGAAACGTCACAACGCCGGTAAATCCCAGGTACCATCCCAGCGCCACCAGTTCCCGTGCCGTTTCAACGGACCCGGAAAAACAGTGGAAGACCCCGCGCACATCCGGAAACTCGCGCACGATGGCAAGGCTTTCGCCGTGCGCATCGCGGTCGTGGATGGAAACCGGCAGGCCGAGCGCCTGCGCAAGGCGCATCTGGGCGCGAAATGCGTCGCGCTGGATGTCGCGCGGCGGCGTATCATAGTGATAATCCAGCCCGATTTCCCCAATTGCCACAACCTTGGGCTGTGCGGCCAGCCGCCGCAATTCTGAAAGCGCCTCCGGCGTACATGCCTCCGCATTACCGGGGTGGATTCCCACCCCGGCATACAGATAGTCATATCGCTGCGCCAGCGCCACCGCCCGGCGCGAACTCTCCAGGTCGCACCCCACATTCACCACATACCGCACACCGTCTGAGGGCAGCCGGGCAAGCAATTCCTCCCGGTCCGCGTCAAACGCCGCGTCGTCATAGTGCGCATGGGTATCGAAAAGTAGCCGTTCGTTCATCGGACTCTGGAGCCCTCCGGCACGCTGTCGTCCACAAAGACGACCTTCGCCGCGTCCCCGCAATCGGCAGAGAGAATCATTCCCTCGCTCATGATGCCGCGGATTTTGCGCGGCGCGAGATTGCAGACCACCTGCACCTTCTTCCCAATCAGTTCCTCAGGGCTGTACCACTCCGCAATACCGGAGAGGATGGTGCGTTCCCGTTCTCCGTCAAAGAGTGTGAACTGCAGCAGTTTGTCCGCCTTTTTCACACGCTCGCAGGAGAGGATTTTGCAGACACGGATTTCCGCCGTCATAAAATCGTCATAACTGATATCGGGCAGATGCGCAATCGCGGGCTTTTCCGATTCTTCAGAGGCTTCCGCCGCCTGCTGTGCCCTGGTGATCGCATCCAGTTCCGCGAGTTCCTTTTCAATATCAATACGCGGGAAGAGCGTTTCGCCCTTCTGCACTTCCGCATCCACAGGCAGCACGCCGAACACCGCAGCATTTTCCCACGTTGCAAGTTCCGGCGCCGCACCGATCTGCGCGAAAATCTTTTCGCAGCTTGCCGGGATCACCGGCAGAAGCAGCGTTGCGCACAGGCGTACCGTTTCAAGAAGATTGTACATCACCGTTGCCAGACGCGCGCGCTTTGCCTCGTCCTTGGCAAGGATCCAGGGCGCCGTCTCATCAATATATTTATTCGCGCGGGAAATCACGCGGAACACCTCCGCAATGGCGTTCTGCGGCGCAAAATGCTCCATATTCTGCTCATAGACATCCCGCAGGGCGCGCGCCATAGAGATCAGTTCCTCATCCAGCGCATCCGCCTCGCGCGTCGCCGGGAGACGGCCGCCGAAATATTTCTGCACCATCGCCACCGTTCGGGAGACTAAGTTGCCAAGGTCGTTGGCGAGGTCGGAGTTGATGCGGGAAAAGAGCGCTTCATTCGTAAAATTGCCGTCGGAGCCCAGCGGCACGTCGCGCAGCAGGAAGAACCGCAGCGCGTCCACGCCGTAGCGCTCGGAGAGCAGGTACGGGTCCACCACATTGCCTCGGGATTTGGACATCTTCTCGCCGTTGAAATTCAGCCAGCCGTGGCCGAATACCTTTTTCGGCAGCGGCATATTCATGCTCATCAGCATGGCCGGCCAGATGATGGAGTGGAACCGGACAATCTCCTTGCCGACAAAGTGCAAGTCGGCGGGCCAGTATTTTTCGTAGTCATGATACCGGTCGTTATAAAGACCAAGCGCGGTGGTATAGTTAAAAAGCGCGTCCACCCAGACATAGACGACGTGGCCGGGATCGAAGTCGACCGGCACGCCCCAGGTAAAGCTCGTACGCGAGACGCACAGGTCCTCAAGCCCGGGATCGATGAAGTTGCGCACCATTTCGTTGACGCGGGAGGCGGGCTCCAAGAAATCCGTCGTGGTCAGCAATTCGCGCACGCGGTCGGCATACTTCGAAAGACGGAAGAAGTACGCCTCTTCCTCAGCGGGCTGTACCTCGCGGCCGCAGTCCGGGCACTTTCCGTCCACAAGCTGGCTCTCCGTCCAGAAGGACTCGCACGGCGTGCAGTAAAGGCCCTTATAGGCGCCCTTATAAATGTCGCCGTTTTCATACATCTTGCGGAAAATCTTCTGAATCGCCGCGACGTGGTAATCGTCCGTCGTACGGATAAAGCGGTCGTTTGAAATATTCATCAGCCGCCACAGGTCCGTCACGCCGTGCTCGCCCTCGACAATCTGATCGACGTATTCCTTCGGCGTCACGCCCGCCGCCTTTGCTTTTTCCTCGATTTTCTGTCCATGCTCGTCCGTCCCGGTTAAAAACATGACGTCATAGCCCTGCAGCCTTTTATAACGCGCATAAGCGTCCGTCAGAACGGTACAGTAGGCATGGCCGATGTGCAGTTTTGCCGAAGGGTAATAAATCGGCGTGGTAATATAATATGTTCCCTTACTCATATAGCAGAAACCTCTCTCCTGTCGTTTCAAAATCATCGGTCTTAGCGGCCGCCGTCCGCCGCAGGATCTGCGCGGCGGGACCCGGCCGCCGGCACATTCGCCGCATCCGGCCGCAAACACACAGAAAAACGCACGCTGTCCACATACCGCCCACATCCTTTCCAACTCTTTCCTGAATTTTATGATAGCTCAAGTTATCATATCTCATTTTCCCGCTTTTTTCAAGCCCCGCCCGGCCTTTTCCCGAATCAAAGATTGAATTTCCCGGTCATTTATGGTAAAATGAAAAAAAGTTTTGACATGCCGGCAAAGCCGTTTCCTCCGGTGCGGTTTCCGCCGTTTTTTCAAATCATCCTGAAGGGAGCGAAGTTTTTTGCAATATCATTCCGCCAAAAGCCCCGGCATGATGGCGCTTTTTGCACTGTTTCTCTTCATTCTGGCAGCAGCCGTCGTCCTGTCACTCCTCTTCTTGTCCGGCGCCATGCGTTTCGTCGTCGCCGCCATCGACGCCATTCTGGCCGCTTTGCTCATCTGGGTGCTGTGTGCCACGTCCTATACGTTTGAACAGGACGCCCTTATTTTAAGGTGCGGCCCGCTGCGCGAGGCGTATGCCTATGCCGATTTAAAAACCGTTGTGCGCACGCGCGGATACGGGTTTATGATGGCGCTGGCGTTTGACCGGCTTGAGTTAAATCCCGGTCTCAACCCGGAGCGTGGAAAAATCGTCCTTTCTCCGGAGCGCGAGGATGATTTCTTAGCGGAGCTTGCCCGGCGCTGTCCGGGGATTCAGATCCGATAATCCCGATTTTTTACTCGTCCGTTTTTTTGGGAATACATGCAGTATACACAAAAACGCGCCGGGACATCCCCGCGCGTAAAAAAAAGGAGGAGCATCATGGCACAAAACGTTTTAGTCACCGGCACCGGGCGCGAAGGCGCGCTGGGATACTGCTTTGTCCTGACTTATCTGAAGCAGGGCGACACGGTTTTCGCAACTGTGCGCAAACCATCTCCCGCGCTTGAAAAACTGAAAGAGCAATACCCCGACCGGCTGCACATCCTGGAAATGGATATCGGAAGCACAGCCTCTGTCCGCGCGGCGGCGGAAGAAGTGGCGCGGCTCGTTCCATGCCTCGATCTGATCATCAATAACGCCGTCGTCACCACACCGGACTATCCCGTACACAATCCCTTTGAGGAAATGACGCTTGACAACATTGCCGGCGCATTCGACGTCAGCACCGTCGGGCCGTTGCGCGTCATCCAGGCCATGCAGCCGCTGCTGTATCAATCTGCCGGCACCGCCATGGTCGTCAACATTTCCTCCGGCGCAGGGTGCATCACCACCTGCCGGAACGACCGCGACCTGGATTACTGCATGATCAAATGCGCCATGAACATGAGTTCCAAGATTCTCTATAACAAATACGAAGCGGAGAAAAAAGTACGCGTCCTCGCCATTCATCCCGGCTGGATGCGCACCAACGCGGGCAACGCCAAAGCGCCTTTCGACCCCTACGAGCACAGCGAACGGATGCGCAAGGTCTTTGAAGCCCGGCGCGAAAGTTTTGATGGCGTGGTATTCATCGACTACGACAACCGCGAAATGCCCTGGTAACCCAAAAAGCGGCCCCGCCTGGGATTCCGGCGGGGTCATTTTCTTTTTTTCGAGGTCCCGGTATGGAAGTTCTCCGATTTTTAGAGGGGCTGCGCACGCCCTTTCTCGATCACCTGATGAGCGCCGTCACGGAACTTGGCGGCGAAACCATATTTCTGTTAGTTGCCGCCGCCGTTTATTGGTGTTATGACAAACGGTTTGGTTACTATATCATGACGGTCGGCTTTGCAGGCACCTTCTGCAATCAGTTTTTAAAGCTGGTCTGCCGGGTTCCCCGGCCATGGATACGCGATCCGGGCTTTTCCATCGTTGAAAACGCGCGTGAGGCCGCGACAGGGTATTCCTTTCCCAGCGGGCACACACAAAATGCCGTGACGGTATTTGGTTCTGCCGCGCGATGGAGCCGGCGCCGGATTGTCCGGGGCGCGGCGGTGGCCGTCATCTTGCTTGTCGCCTTTTCCCGGATGTACTTAGGCGTCCACACGCCTGCGGACGTTCTGTTTTCTCTCGTGCTCGGTACGGCGTTAACCTGTGCGTTCTACCCGCTTTTTTCCCATGCAGGGGAGCACCCGCGCGGCTGGACCTTCCTGTTTGGCGGGATGCTGGCCGTTTCGG
>CALWBW010000012.1 GCA_944376195.1 uncultured Clostridia bacterium
GGTACGGTCATACCCCGGAACCAGGTGCAAAAAGCCCTCTTCAATTCGGCTCACCGTGTATCCAATCTGATCCAAATGCGCATCCAGCATCACAAGCGGCGCGTTTTTCCGCCCCGAACGGCGGATTCCCACGGCACTGCCCATCGGCGTCACAACTGTTTCGCCGCAATAGTCCCGAAACATCCGGCACACTTCGTTTGCCGTCTCCTGTTCATATCCGGAACGCGCGCTCAAAGCGCACAATCGCGCTACGATTTCTTTTGTATGCAAAGAGCTCTCCCTCCGTTTATTCGGGCAACGAGTTTACATAATCTTTGAACGTCTTTCCGCGTACCATAAAATTCGGGAATTTGTCAAACGCCGCGCACGCCGGGCAGAGGATCACCACATCCCCCGGTGCAGCGTTCTGCTGTGCCAAATCTACAGCCCGCAAAAAATCGTCTGTTTCCAGAATCGGCAGTGCATCTGCCGAAAAACCCGGTTCTGCCTCGACTGCCGCACGAATCATACCGGCCGTCGCGCCACAGAGCACCAACGTTTTGACATGAGCCAGCACCTCCGGGGCCAGCGGCGCAAAACTTAAATGTTTGTCATAGCCCCCGGCAATCATAATCACCTTTTCCGGGAAAGAACGCAGACCGGCAATAGCGCGGGTCGGAGACGTTGCAATAGAATCGTTATAATATCGTACGCCGTGCAGTTCCCGCACAAATTCAATTCGGTGTTCCACGCCGTGAAACTCCCGCGCCGTACGGCGAATGGCGTCTACCGGTACACGGCCCCACACGGCGGCAATTGCCGCCATATAATTTTCCACATTGTGAAGCCCGGGCAGGAAAATATCAGAGAGTTCCAGCACTTTTTCCGTTTTCCCATTCATGCTGACCCAAATCGCGCCGTCTTTCCGATATACGCCGTCGCCTTCCAGCGGGTACATGGAAAAAGGAACCACACGGCCCTTCGCTTCTGCGATGAACCCGCGCGTAATTTCGTTATCAAAATTCAGCACTACCCGATCGGACGGACTCTGATGTACAAACACCCGGCGTTTCGCATCTACGTATTCCGCCATATCTCGATGAACGTCCAGATGGTTGGGCGCTACATTCGTCACGACTGCAACAGACGCACTCTTTTGCATCGTCATCAGCTGGAATGAAGATAGTTCCACCACCGCAACGTCCTCCGGGCTCATTTTGTCCGCATCGGCAAGCAGAGGACGTCCGATATTGCCGCCCAAATGGCAGCGTACTCCTGCGCGGCTCAGCATTTCCGCAATCAGTGTAGACGTCGTTGTTTTGCCGTCCGAACCGGTAATGGCGATGATCGGGCAGGGACAAACCTCAAAAAATGCTTCCATCTCGCTGGTCAACACCGCGCCATTTGCAACCGCAGCCGCGACCGGTGGAATATCAGGCCGCATACCCGGCGTACGGAAAATGACATCCGCCGCCAGTCCGTCCAGGTATCCGTCTCCGCAGGAGAGTGCAATTCCCAATTGGTTTAATTCCTCCAAAACCTCGGAAAGCGCCGCACGGTCACGGCGGTCATACGCCGTAACAGAGGCGCGGCTGCCGGCTAGCAGGCGCAAAAGCGGACGGTTACTGACGCCTACGCCTAAAACCGCCACTTTTTTTCCGGCAAGGGCATCCAGATACGCACGAAGCGTCATATGGTTCCTCCTATCAGTCTTCCATTGCGCAGAATGCGCTCATGGCACGAATGGCCATGTAAAGATCCAGCTTTGCAATCACTTCATAGGGTGCATGCATGGAAAGCACCGGAATACCGATATCAATCGTGCTGATATTGCGGTTTCCCATATAGCACGCGACCGTTCCGCCGCCGCCCTGATCCACTTTACCCAGTTCGCTCATCTGCCAGACCACGTTTGCGTTGTTGAGCGCCGTACGCAGCGTACCCACCAGCTCGGCATTGGCGTCGTTGGAACCGGATTTGCCGCGGGAACCGGTATATTTCATAAAACTCACGCCGTAATTGGCGTAAGCGGAGTTGCGCGGGTCGGAAACCTCTGCATAAATCGGATCAAATGCGTTGCAGACATCCGCAGACAGGCAGGAAGAAGCTTCATAACAGGCGCGCAGCGGTATGCCGAACCCTTCGCAGAGATCCTCCATGAACGTATCAAAGAAGCGGGACTGCATGCCGGTCACGCCCACAGAACCGATTTCCTCCTTATCCGCCAGAACGCACACGGCGGTTTTCGCCGGAATGCCGTTTATGTCGAAAAGCGCGCGGATCGCAGAATAAGCGCAGCAGCGGTCATCATGACCATAGCCGCCGATCAGACTGCGGTCCAGGCCCACGTCGCTGACCGGGAAATGCGGAATAATGGAGAGCTCCGCCGAGAGGAAGTCCTCCTCCCGAATGCCGTACTGTTCAAAAAGCCAGGCAAGAATTGCAAGCTTTGCACGGTCCGCGCCCTCTTCCTCCGCCATAGGAACACTGCCGACCAAAACATTCAACGCCTCCCCGGAAATTCCTTCAGCAAGCGTTTTGGCGTTCTGATCCTTACCAAGATGCGGCAAAAGATCCGTAATGGTGAATACCGGGTCGCCGGGTTTCGAACCAATCTCGACATTGACTACGCCGCCGCCCGTCAGTGCAACCACGCCGCGCAGCTCCAACGGAATCGCCGCCCACTGGTACTTCTTGATGCCGCCGTAATAATGGGTCTTCAAGTAAACCAATTCCTTTTTATCTTCATATAACGGCATAGGTTTCAGATCCAGACGCGGGGAATCAATATGCGCCGCCAGGATATGCGCGCCGGTATCCAGCCCGTCGCGTCCGATCACCGCCAAAATCACGGACTTTCCATGGTTGACGGTATAAACACGGTCGCCCGGCGTCAGTTTCATACCGCGGCTATAGGGCACAAACCCGTCCGCCTCGGCAAGTTCCACCGTTGCCATAGCTGCATCGCGTTCCGTTTTTGCGCGGGACAAAAACGCCTTATACGCTTCGGCCGTCTTGAAAACGCCGCGGCGTTCTTCCTCGCTGATCCGGTCATATCCGTTTTTCGGCGCATAGAATAAATTTTTACGCAATTCCTGATGTTCCATGTTTCCTATCCTCCTGCTGGTAAATGATTTTTTGATAAATATTCCGCGCCGCCTGCTCTAAAGCTTCCGGCGCGCCATCATTTGTAATCATGTAATCGCATTGATTTTTAAAATATTCATCCGGTTTTCCCGCGCTGATCCGAAGGCGTGCATATTCCTCGTCCAACCCATCGCGCTCCATAATTCGCGCGGCACGTACATCCGGATCCGCTGTAACGCCCAGCGTAACATCGCAAAACCGGTCTGCGCCGCTTTCAAAAAGCGTCGGCGCATCCAAAACGGCAAACCGTATGCCGCGTTTCTCCAGTTTGTCCAGAATTTCAGTAATGCGCCGTCGAATATGCGGGTGCGTTATGTCGTTTAAACGCCGCAATTCTTTCTCATTTTGAAAAGCCAGACGGCCCAGTGCCTTACGATCCAACGTCCCGCCGGAAAACGCATCCGGAAATTCCAAACATAGATTCGCCAAAAGTGCCGGATCGTTTCTTAACATTTCATGATATACCGCGTCGCAATCAATAATCTCCGCGCCGATACGCGCGAGCGTCTGAGACACAAGCCCTTTTCCCGCGCCGGTCGAACCGGTGAGGCCAAGCACAAACAACTGCCGTGCATGAATCACATGAAAGCCCGCCGCACGCTTCAAGCGGTTTGCAACCGCAAGCCCCACACCGCGGTCATCCGGACATTGTGCATAGATCATTCGCACGTCCGGGCGGTCCAGTTCCCGAAGCGCATCAAAAAGCCGGTGTGCCTGTGCCGCATAATCGCCATACCTGCCGACGCGCAGCGTTTCACAGGGGATCCAATCCGCATATTCGTCACATAGGATGGCCGCCGCGCCTACTTGCCCCCGCACGCCACGGCGGATTTCCCGCGCACAATCCCAATTATTTCCCAAAACAGCCACCACCGGCGCCGATGGCGCATAGTGGCGGTACTTCATACCGGGAGAACGCGGGTGTTCGTTTTCTGAAAGACCTTTGAGTACGGCGCCGTCAATTTCCACGTTTTCCGCACCCACCACTTCCGCTAAATCTTCCGGCGTAATATAACCCGGCCGCAGAATGCGGACCTTTCCCTCTGCAAATTCAATAAACGTGGATTCCACACCCACTTCCGCATCGCCGCCACGGATAATTCCATCGATCCGGCCGTCCATATCCGCCAATACATGGGCGAATGTGGTCGGGCTCGGTTTTCCCGACCGGTTTGCCGACGGCGCGGCAATCGGGACGCCCGCCGCGCGGATCAGTGCCTGCGCAACCGGATGGGAAGGATACCGGATTCCCACAGTTGGCAATCCCGCCGTTACCGTATCGGGAACAATCTCACGTTTTGGAAGCGCCATGGTGAGCGGCCCGGGCCAAAACCGCGCCGCGATCCGCCGGGCAACATCCGGGATATCGTGACAAAGTGCATCCAGCATGGAAAAATCCGCGATATGTGCAATCAGCGGGTTATCCTGCGGTCTTCCCTTGGCCTCGAAAATACGGCGCGCAGCGTCCGCATCCAAGGCATTCGCACCCAGACCGTAAACCGTCTCCGTAGGAAACGCCACCAATCCGCCTGCACGGATGACCGCCCCCGCTTGTTCCACATCCTCTATTGAATAAATTACGGTTTTCATGTTTTTCCTTCAACCTTCTTTTGTTCCTACCCCTATTTTATCCCAGTGCCACAGATATGACAACACCGAAAATGACGCCGAATACGCCGGCTAGCTTGGCGACCGGCCCCTGCATCATTCGATAAGCTTCCGGCATCATTTCTCCCAGGACCAGATAAAGCATAGCGCCCGCCGCAGAGGAGAGACAGGCCGCCGAAACCACCTCGGAAATACCTCCTGCCAGCGTGCCTGCTAAAGCACCGGCACCGGTTGGAAGTCCCGCAAGCAGCGCAAGTCCCGCCGCTTTCCACCACGGTTCCCCGCGAATCCGCAACGGCAAACCAATTCCCAAGCCTTCCGGAATGTCATGCAAAAACATCGTCATGGCAAGAGAGAGCCCCAGCTGCCGGTTTTCCATCAATCCCGCGCCGATAGCCAGGCCCTCCGGGATATTGTGAATCGTGATTCCTAACGCAATTGTGGCGGCAGCCAGCGCAAGGCCATCAAGCCGATTTTTCCCCCGTTCCAGAAGACGTTCCACTGCCATCACAAACAGGACGCCGGCCCCTACCCCCGCCATTACACCGGCAAACGGCGCCAGCGCAAATGCCTGCGGCAGCAATTCAAAGCAGACGACTGCCAACATCATCCCCGCCGCGAAATCCAACGCTATGCCAAGGACTCCCCGATTTTCCGTCCGAAACAGATAGGCCGACAACCCGCCTCCTGCCGTTCCCAACACACCCGCAGCCGTTCCGATAAGGGTATACAGCGCAATGGTCTCCATTTCACGCACCGCCTTTCCAGCGGTACATGTATATTCACGCAAGATACCCGTCAGACCCCGGGGACTCTACAGCTCAAACTCGGCAAACTGTTCGCCGCCCGTATCCTCCCCCGACGGAGCCTCCGCTTTAATATCCAGTTTTTCCGCCAAAGAATCAAAGGATTCCGTCGGATTCTGTCGTAAAATATTGAGAAGTCCCGTAAAATCACGCACCACCTCGCGCGGCGTCAACAGAATATCCGCGCCCATACGTCCGGCCAAATTCTGCACCAGCGCCGCAATCTGTTCATCCGTCACGCCGGGGTCCCAATCGTAATGCTTTGCGTGAATGTACAAGATACGCTTTAAAAGCGCCAGGATTTCCTCCGGCGTCAGAGGCTGCAATTTGATCACAGGCTCCGACAAATCCAGAATTCCCGCCTGTGCAAACCGGCTGCCGGAAAGGCGGGAACGCAGAGCTTCGTAACTGTAAAGGCCTCTGCGCCGGTCCTCTACGCACTGTGGCGTCGCGCCGAAAACGAACGCCATATGCGAAAGTTTCCCCTGTGTGGCGTCATTGAAGATATTGAGCAGTTTTTCGTAGTTCGCCTCACGGGAAACAGACTGCGTAATCTTATATAAATTCACCGTTTCGTCGATCAGGATGATGAATCCTTTATGTCCCGCAGCAACCAGCAGTGCACCAACTAGTTTCAGATAATCGTACCAACTGCTGTCTTCGATAATCCCCGAAACCGGCAGACAAGCACGCGCTTCCGTTTTGGTTGCAAACTCGCCGCGCAGCCAACGCAGCGCAGCCTGGCGTAGGTCTTCGTCCCCCGACACCGCGCCGCGGTAAAACGCCCGAACAGCGGCGGCAAAATCAAAGCCGTGAACCATAACTTCCAGACCATTGATTGCTTCCATAATCGCCAGTTCCACAGCATCCGCCAGTTCCGGGCTGCCGGGGGCAAATCCGTGTTCCTTTGCAAGCGAAAGCTGAATCCGGGAAATCCAGCGCGTCAAGATCACTGCAAGCGCACCGCCGTCCGGCGCAGCACGTGTGGAAAGATTGCGCAAGAGCTCCCGGTATGTCGCAAGTCCCTGACCTTTTGAGCCGGCCAATCTCCGTTCCGGAGAGAGATCCGCATCCGCAACAGCAAACCCCCGTTCCATCGCATGGGCGCGTATCAATTGAATCAGAAAGCTTTTTCCTGATCCATACCGGCCGGATATCAGCCGAAACGCGCTGCCACCGGATTCCACGGTTTCCAAATCGCCCAACATGGCGGCGATTTCATGCGTTCTGCCAATCGCAATATACTCCAGCCCGGTGCGCGGCACTACGCCTGCTGCAAGAGAATTCAAAATCGCGCCGGAAATCCGCTTGGGGATTTCCTGTATCTTTCGATTTTCCGCCATATACCTCTCTCCATTTCTATAAAACCGCCGCAAGCTGCGCACGGTGTTCCTCAAAAATCGTCCCGTTTTCCAAATCAATCAAGATATCGCCCAGCGTATCCGCTGCAAGTTCGTTCACTTCCTCATAAAGTGCTTCCGGAAACGAAAATGACTGTGCTGCGATCGCGGCAAGAGCCGCCGCGTCCGCCCCCTCGAGCATGGCGCGCAGCAGGTCCCGATGTACCGATTCAAGCGACGCCGAAAAACCTTGCCAGCCTTCCGGGGCGGTCTGCTCCGTTTCCTCCGACGACGGAAGTTCCACGGAAGCCTGCTCCGGAACCGGCTCTTCTTCCACAAACTGGTCTTCCTGCTCGGGCGTATCCTCTTCCACCGCCTCAATCAGAAGGCGCGTATTATCCCAGGAATCCTGCTCCAGTTCCGCAGCACGCGACAGGTCAATCACCAGAGCCGGTGACGCCTCCGGTTTTCCCGCAAGCGAACGGTCAATGGCCTTTATAACCGCCTCTGATAACTCAATTCCCCGCAGACGTCCGGCATACTTTTCCCGTTTGCGCAACGCATTTTCCACATAACGCATTACGCTGCCGATAAACGACCGAATCCCCGTACTTTTGGAAAATGGGATATATTCAGCTTCAATCCGTTTTGCCGCCGCACGGCCGCACACCGCTCCCACATAGGATTCCCAAACCTCCCGCTTTGGTCGGGGAGCCAGGTACTCCAGCAGTCCAACCTGCTTGGCAGCGCGAAGGCTGCAATCGATTTCCTGAAGTGCCGCACGTACGGCTTCTTCGCACAATTCTGCATGATCCTTGTAAAAGCGGCTGGCTTTCATCCGGTATCCTGAACACTCACATAATACATCAAAAGGCAGCGCATGCAGGCCGGTTTTTAGGAGGTCATTTATATAAAACTCCAAAAACGGACGCATATTGGACAAAGAGAGTGGGATACGGCGCAGGATCTCCGAAAATGAAAAATCCAAATCGTTTGTAATCACATAATCTACGCACCACTGGGACAGATAATAATCCAAACGGGGGAACGCTTCCCGATACGCTTCCCAAATTCGAATCATCCGCTCCAAAGACTCCAACCCAGCAGGATACGCCCGGTTTATAATTTCATAAATGGCTACAAACAGATAGGAAAGATCTGTTTTTAAAACCGTTCCATGTGCAAACGCATCGCGCCAGTAGAAATACCAGGCCTGTTGTTCCCGAGACATGTTGGCGTATGTAGGCCAATAACAGGAAAACGGGACAAACTCCGCAGCACGAACCGATACGTTTGCCAATCGTTTTGCTTCTGAGATAAAATGGGCAAAACGAGACGTCCCTGTCCTGTTCTGAGGCGCGCACGCCGTACGGATCAATGACGGTCCGCCCCAATTTCGCACTTTTCGCCGTACCAGCACGTCATCCCGAATCCGTTCCACCACATCGGCAATTCGGGTTCCGGAAGAAAATGGAATTTTTCCGCTGCGCACGTCAAACAAATACGGAGAAGTTCGATAAAGTTCCCGTAAACAATGCAATTCCTCTCTCCGTGCTGTGTACGCACCGTCCGACGCATGGGGAATCGACTGCAATTCCCGTTGGGAGCCCCGAAAAGCCCGGTTTCCGGCAACCACATACCCGTCAAACCCCGGAACTGTACGAACAATATCCTGTGCTACGTACCAACGCAGATCATACTCGGCATATTCTTCTTCGCAACTGCGTATCGTAATCAGGACGGCCGGCGTTTCAGCTAATTGCAGGTCACAGGAAACCGGCACGCTTCCTGCCGTTAATTTGGGGAGCTGGGCACGGAAAAAAATTTTGAAATACCGGGCGGGAAGCAAACGTTTCTCCTGTAAAAACGGATCCAGCATCGAAAGGCCTTCCAGCCTGGCATATCCCTCCGGGAATAGGATCCGGCCACGTCCCCCATAGGCACGCTCCTCACCGGCGGAATAGATAGAAAGCCGCAACGCCGCAGCCTGTTCTTCAAAGAGGAACCGCACCGCCGTGTCAAGCGGAAGTGCATATTCCGTCATTCTGGGCGGTATCGCAATATCATGAAAATCAGTGTTCATTTTTCGATTTTCCTCCATGCTTATCTTTTTATTATAGCCGTTTTTTTTGTGCATGACAAGGTCTTCCACCCAGTTTTTCACATTCTTTCATTTTTTCAAATTTCAGTTGTGCGGAAATTTTCCTTCTTGACTTTTTGAAACATTCATAGTATAATAATCCTCGCCGTTGTAAAAGCGGTGACACGGCGTCATAGCCAAGCGGTAAGGCAGAGGTCTGCAAAACCTTCATCCCCGGTTCGATTCCGGGTGGCGCCTCCAAAAAAACCCCGAAGAAGCATCTTCGGGGTTTTTTCATGTTGCCGCCTTTCTCAAGCGGTATACTTGTCAAAGGTGTCTGCGCGTGCTACAATGAGGTAGCCGGGAATCACACGGCAAAACAAAAAAAGCGAGGTGAAACAGAATGGACGCAGGAAGTAGTTGCGGCACGGATGTGGGAGTTCGATTATCCAAAACCAGCAATACGGCTTTTCTGTCGGCCGTTTTGTTTCTGTAACTCCTGCATTGTGTCACACTTCCTATCTTCACCGCCGTCTGCGCAGGGATCTGCACAGACGTTCTTTTCGTGCGTTTTACTGCATGATGAGATCGTGTGTTGGTGAAAAATAAATAATCATCAGGAGGAAGTTGACATGATGGAAACAGCATTGCAGCTCATTCAAGAGCGCAAATTCATGGAATTAGCCCGTCTTTTAAAGACGCAAAACGCCGCGGACATTGCCGTCCTGCTTGGTGAGGTGGACGAAGCGACCCTTCCGCTTGTCTATCGTATTCTGCCGAAAGAATTGGCGGCAGAAACCTTCGTCGAAATGGAACCGGAGCAGCAGGAACTTTTGATTCGTTCTTTCAGCGATCGGGAATTGCGTGAAATGTTGGACGAACTGTTTCTTGACGATACGGTCGATATCATTGAGGAAATGCCGGCGGGTGTTGTCAAACGTATTTTGAAAAACTCTGACGTGCAGACACGCCGCAGCATCAATGAGATTCTGCAATATCCGGAAGACTCCGCCGGCACGATCATGACCATCGAATATGTCGATCTGAAACGCGATATGACGGTCGTGCAGGCTTTTGACCGAATCCGTCGAACCGGTTATGACAAAGAAACAATTTACGACTGTTATGTCACAGACGCCAGCCGAAAGCTGCTCGGTCTCGTCACGGTGCGGACGCTCCTGCTCTCTTCTCCGGACTGTATCATTGGCGACATCATGGACACCAATATTGTCAGCGTCGGTACGCACGACGATCAGGAATATGTTGCCCATCAATTTGAAAAATACGATTTGCTTGCCATTCCCGTGGTAGATACGGAAAATCGCCTTGTCGGCATTGTCACGTTTGACGACGCCATGGACGTCATTCAGGAAGAAAACACGGAAGACATTGAAATCATGGGCGGTATGACGCCGTCTGAAAAAACGTATTTGCGTTCTACTTCTCTGGATTTATTCCGGCACCGGATTCCGTGGCTCCTTTTGCTCATGGTCTCCGCCACGTTTACCGGAATGATTATCACCGGATTTGAAAGTGCCCTGGCCGTTCAGGTCGTTTTAACGGCGTTCATTCCCATGCTGATGGATACCGGAGGAAACTCCGGTTCCCAATCGTCCGTTACAATTATTCGTGCACTATCCTTAGGAGAAATTGAATTTTCCGACTTAGCCAGCGTCGTTTGGAAAGAAATCCGTGCAGCAGTCCTCTGTGGAACCGTGTTAGCCGCAGCCTGCTTTGTAAAAATCATGCTGATTGACCGGCTTCTCATGGGCAATACCGACGTAACAGTACTTGTCGCCGCGGTCGTTTGTGTGACAATGGCGTTAACCGTGCTTGTTGCCAAGATTATCGGCTGCATTTTACCGATGACCGCAAAAAAGATGGGGTTTGACCCGGCTGTGATGGCAAGTCCTTTCATCACCACGATTGTAGATGCGATATCGCTGCTTGTTTATTTCGGCATTGCCCATCTGCTGCTGTTTTAACAGTCCCGGCAAGAAGAACGGCTGTACTGTTACATCCGTTTTGCCCTGCCGCTGCATAAACTGGCAACCCGTCCGGCAAATAATACTTGCCGGACGGGTTTTTTACATGCCCTTCTTATTAATTTCTCCATAAAGCGGGCAAACCCTCTCAGCAAAGCTTTCTCGCAACATCAATTCTTCAGATCAATATAATAAAAATTTTTACAGTTGCTTTCGCGGTAAAGCACACCACCGTTTGCGCGGATCACTCTATTTGAGCGCTCGTTATCCGTGTTTGCACTGACCTGAAGTTGCCGGATTCCCAGATTCCAAGCCTCCTCCATCAGCAAAGCCAAAATCCGACGGCCGTAGCCCCTGCCTCGGTATGGTTCCGCAATAGCGTAGCCGATATGACCGCTTCCTTCGCGCAGGCTGTCGTTCAGCTCGTGGCGCAGACGTCCGCACCCAACCGGTATATCGTCCGCCATCAACCAGTAGGTCGTCTGCGGCACCATCCAATCCGGCATACCGATCCCGTGGTCATATGCATATTCCTGCTTGAGCCACGCACGGAACCCATCGTAAGATATCCCCTTTACCTGGTTGTGAAAGCCGTTTTCATTTTTTCCAATACCCTGCAACATTTCATAAACTGCTTCACCGTCAGACAAGGACAATGGCTGCAACGTCAGAGTTTCTGTTTCATGCACCCGTTCCATAACCTCCTCCTGAAGTTAAACTTGAAAAAATACGCAGATTTAAATCTGCGTATTTTTTGTAATAACCCTGATATCTGCCTTTTTTACGCGGTATGGCGTTCCTCTAAGCTTTCTTCAAGCGGCATACGATACTCATACCGGCTGTCAAGGCGCATCAACGAATAATGCAAAGCGCGTTCATGCGCCCGGAGTATCGTTCCGACAATATAGGAAACCATGGCGAAAAAATAAATTGCCAAAGGAACAAGCAACAAAACCCGATCCGCCGCGTAATATAAATTCCAAGATAGCGCCATTCCTTCTACAAGTGCGGAGAAGGGCGCAATTAACAAAAAGTAAAGCTGTGCAAATCCGCCCAGCAGGAATCCATATCCCAAATAGCCCATTGCTCCCATAATGCCAACCAGCGCCAGTAACACGCCATAGGCGACAAAACAGGAGGTCCATTTCTTATAACCAAGCCATATGGGAACCAGTAAAAACAGGAGAACATAAACGGTAGACATAACAACGCTGATACCATCCAAAACACCGCTGGTGCCGTCTATACGATAACTAATCCCACTAAACAGCTCAAAAACCAATCCAAATATCAAAATTCCCGCTGTTACAAAGGCTCCTTTGCATACTTTTTTCATCATGACCCTCCCTGGCAACCACAAGGTTTTTACCTTTTTCTATCTCACAAGCAACATATAAAACAGTCAACATAATCTATTAAGATTTTACTGCAATTCTTATAAAATCTCAACCCTCTTTTCTCCATTTTTTGCATTGTAATCATTTGTAACCGTTCTGTCATTTCTTTTTCAGGTAAGTATTGCGGTTTTTGGGGGGGTGTGGTATACTGTGGGCATAAAGGCGAAAAAACAGGTTCTTTGCGGTTTCGACCGGATATCTGTAATTGCAAATTCTGGCCATTCCAACAAGAACTCTCGGTTTTCTCAAATATGTGAAAACAGGCCGCGCAACCGGATTTCGGCCTGTGCGAAGGAGCAGATCATGATGAACAGCGTCTATCCAATTACCATCGCCGGTATTACAAGAGATCTTCCGCTCTGCCGGGTAACCGATGATCTTTACATCGGTGCGTTTGTCATGTTTGGCGATGTAGAGATGACCGTCACAGCGGCCGAACAGCTTTTAAAGCGCGCGCCAGCGTTTGATGTCATTGTAACAGCTGAAGCAAAGGGCATTCCCCTGGCTTATGAAATGGCGCGGCAATCCGGCAAATATCATTACATTGTAGCACGCAAGTACCCAAAACTGTACATGAAAAATGTTGTGGCAACCAAAGTCCGCTCTATCACAACGGATCGGGAGCAGACCCTTTACCTCGCCCAGGATGAGGCGGAATACCTCAAGGGCAAACGCGTCTTAATTGTGGATGACGTCATCAGTACCGGAGAGTCGCTTTATGCCGTTGAGAAATTGGTAGAGAAAGCCGGCGCTGCCGTAGTCGGCCGCATGGCCGTTTTGGCGGAAGGCGACGCCACGGAACGCGACGATATTCTTTATTTGGAAAAGCTTCCGCTTTTCCACGCGGACGGAAGCATAAAATAAATTTTTTGCAGGCGGGATATCCCCGCAAGAGGTCGAGTATGGAAAATCTTGAAACATGTAAGCTGTTTACGCTGGAGCATTCGATAGCAGGCGAACTTCTGTCTACATATCAATATCCGTGGCAGGCACTTGCGCATATTAAAGATTTTATTTTAAAAATCGGACCGACGCTTGATCCTCGCGCCTATCACAGCCCCCAGGCCGGCGTATGGATTGCCAATACAGCCAAGATTTTTCCTTCGGCATACATTGGAGGTCCCTGCATTATCGGACCCGGAACGGAAATCCGTCACTGCGCATTCCTCCGCGGAAATGCCATCATCGGTGAAAATGTCGTGGTTGGAAATTCTACGGAGCTGAAGAACGTCATATTATTTGATAACGTCCAGGTACCGCACTTCAATTACGTAGGAGATTCCATTCTGGGGTATCGGGCGCATATGGGCGCGGGCGCCGTCACTTCAAATGTAAAAAGCGACAAGACTCCGGTGGCCGTAAAGGGCACATTCGGAACTATCGAGACGGGATTAAAAAAATTCGGCGCGATACTGGGAGACCATGTGGAAATCGGCTGCAACAGTGTTTTAAATCCCGGCACGGTAATCGGACGTCACAGCACCGTATATCCCACATCCTGTGTACGCGGCTACGTCCCGGAGGGATGTATTTGGAAAGCGCCCGGCAATATCGTGAAAAAGGAGAACCGATAATGGGGAGATTATTTGGAACCGATGGGATACGCGGAATCGCAGGAGAGACGCTGACCCGGGAGCTTGCCATGGAAATTGGCGGCGCCGCTGCGGAAGTTCTCTCCGGCCTGCGGCGCAGGCCGCTTTTCGTCATCGGTAAGGACACCCGGATGTCCTCCGACATGCTGGAATGCGCCATCGCCGCCGGACTCTGTTCCGTTGGCGCCGATGTGATTTTTACCGGTGTTGTCCCGACTCCGGCTGTCGCGTATCTGATCGGTAAATATAAGGCAGACGCCGGCGTCATGATCTCCGCTTCGCACAATTCTGCGGAGTTTAACGGCATCAAGGTGTTCGGCGGCGACGGATATAAACTGGCCGACGCATTGGAAGAACAAATCGAGGCCATTGTTTTAGACGGCGCGGAAATGCGGAAGCCTTCCGTAGGGATTGATTTGGGAAAAGCAACCCACGCGGAAAACGCATGCCTTGATTATGTAAACTATCTAAAAACGACTGTTCCCTATTCGCTTGACGGGCTTCGAATTGCAGTTGACTGTGCAAACGGTTCTGCAAGCACAACTGCGCACAAGCTTTTTACTGAGCTTGGCGCGGATGCGACATTCCTGTTTGATACGCCGGATGGCACCAACATCAATGCGGGGTGTGGTTCTTTGCATTTGGATGCGCTGAAGGCCTATGTCGTCGAACATGGGCTGGATGCCGGCATTGCCTTTGATGGCGACGCCGACCGTTGCCTGTGTGTAGATGACACCGGCAGCGAAATCGACGGGGATATCATCATGGCAATCTGCGCCAAAGATATGAAAGAGCGCGGGAAATTAAACCATGACACAGTGGTCGGCACCATTATGACCAATATGGGATTTATGCGCTTCTGCGAAGAAAACGGTCTGCGTTTCTCCGCCACAAAAGTTGGTGACCGGTATGTGCTGGAAGAAATGCTGCTTGAAAATTACAGTTTTGGCGGCGAGCAGTCCGGGCACCTGATTTTCCGCGACTTTGCGACTACCGGAGACGGACAGCTTACAGCCATTCAGTTGCTTTCCATGATGGCAAGACGCAAGGAAAAGCTCTCGGAACTCGCCCGCATCATGGAAAAATACCCACAGGTGATGGTAAACGTCAAAGTCTCGCCGGAAGGGAAAATTGCCTTTTATTCCGATCCCTGTGTACGGGCCGCTACGGAACGCGCAAGAGCTGAACTGGGCTCGGAAGGCCGCATTGTCATTCGCGTTTCCGGTACGGAGCCGCTTGTCCGCGTTATGGTGGAAGGACGGGAACTTGATAAAGTGACCAGAATTGCAAATGAAGCTGCGGACTCTATTCGTAAAAGTTTGTCCTAAATCAGCAAATGCGCCTGCTTATCTCATAAGATACGCAGGCGCGTTTATTCCAGAAAACTTTATTTCGGTTCATTTTCCAAGAGAGAAGAAAGCGTAACGCTGTACAGTTCTTGCCGCAGACGGTCGTTCAACTCGCAAAAATACCGGTGGAACCGGCATTCCGGTTCCGCAACGGAACGCGGGCACAAATAATCCTCACGAGAACAATTGCTGACATGAATAGGACCCTCAATGGTCTCCACAATTTCGCCAACACTTACTTCGGATGGTGCTTTTTTTAAATAATATCCGCCCTGCGCTCCTTTTTTGGAATCAACGATTCCGGCCAAACTCAATTTTCTCAAAATTTTCAAAGCAAACCGAATGGTAACGCCGGTCCGCTCCGACAAATCCTTTGCACTTGCCACCGTGCCGATCACCGCCAATTCGTTTGCTATCCGCAATGCGTAATCGCTCTCATTCGTCAGACGCAAACTTTCGCCCTCCTCGCCTGATATTCCTTCGCTGCGCAGCAAGCGCGGCGTTTATTGTTTACCTTTTCGATATATATTATTGTACATGATCCAGTACCGCTTTGTCAACCATCAGTACGGGAGATGATTTGGAACTCTGTATCTTTTTCTCTTGCAAAGCGATACAAATAATGCTAAAATAAAATATCTATGTTTTCGGAGGGTTATCCGTGTTACAATTCGAAGAATTCAAACAACAATTACATGCTATGCGCCCGGAAATTGAGGAAATTGGCGCCGCGCTTGATCTTGAAGCAGCTGCAAAAGAAATTGAGCAGCTGGAAGCACAAGCCGCCGAACCAGATTTTTGGAGCGATCTTGAAAATTCACAAAAAGTTTTACAGCGCATTAAACAGTTGAAAGACCGCCGGAATATTTATGAATCTCTGCGCCGTGAAGCGGAAGATCTCGAGCTGATGTGCGAAATGGCGCTGGAGGAAAACGACGAAAGTCTTTCAGATGAAGTAACTGCCGGAATGTCAGCTCTGACTACACATCTGGAAGAAGTGCGCATGCGCACGCTGCTTTCCGGCGAATATGACCGCAATAACGCCATCATGAGCTTTCATGCGGGCGCGGGCGGCACGGAAGCGCAGGATTGGGCTTCGATGCTGTATCGTATGTATACCCATTGGGCAGAACAACACGGTTATCGGTATAAGGTTCTGAACTATCTGGATGGAGAAGAAGCGGGCATCAAAAGCGCCGACATTTTGATTGAAGGGGAAAATGCCTTTGGATTCTTGAAATCCGAGATGGGCGTGCACCGTCTTGTTCGTGTGTCCCCCTTCGACGCCTCCGGCCGCAGGCATACGTCCTTTGCCGCCGTTGAAGTCATGCCGGAAATGGGAGACGATATGAAGATTGATATTCGCGACGAGGATTTGAAGGTTGACACCTACCGTTCTTCCGGCGCAGGTGGGCAGCACGTCAACAAAACGGAATCCGCAATCCGAATCACCCATATTCCAACGGGGATCGTGGTAAGCTGCCAGAATGAACGCAGCCAGGTGCAGAACCGCCAGGTTGCCATGCGGATGTTGATGTCAAAGCTTATGGAAATCAAAGAGCGCGAGCACTATGATAAAATCGAAGACATTAAGGGTGAGCAGAAGAAAATTGAATGGGGCAGCCAGATTCGTTCCTATGTTTTCATGCCGTACACACTGGTAAAAGACCATCGGACCGGATATGAAAACGGCAACATCAATGCGGTCATGGACGGAGATATTGACGGGTTTATTTCTGCTTATCTGAAAATGAACGCCATAAAAAACGGAGCGAACGCTTGAGTGGAATACTACGTCCGGTATCCGGCCGTGAAATTGACATCCCTTTTTTAGTTTGCTATAATGATTTCACTTGATTTTTCCAAAGAGGTGACAGACCCATGCTGGATATGTACGCAGAATATATCGTCAAGCGGCGGGCAGACGTGAAATCTTCTCTGATGAAGCTTCTCATTATTTTAGGCAGCGCCATTCTGATGTATTTTGCAATTGCCCTGACGCAGGCGTATAACTTGATTTTTATCATGCCGGCCTGTGTGGCATTAATTGCCTGGGTAGGATATCGTGCTTATTTGATGTACAGCATTGAATATGAATATATTGTAACGAATGGCGAGCTGGACATTGACCGTATTATTGCCCGTCGGGGCCGCAAGCGTATGATAAACGTGAAAACCAACGCATATGAATTGATTGCGCCCTATGACGACGAACATCGTGCCGCCTATGAAGAAGGAGAATTTGCAAAAACCATCGATGCACGGTCTTCCCCCGCCGCCGATGCCTGGTTTGTCATCGCAGAGGTACGCGATACAGGACGTGTGCGTATCCTTTTTGAACCGACGCCGAAAATGCTAAAGATTTTTTCGGAATATCTCCCCAGAAAAATGGCTGTTCGATACGAACCGCCGACAGACGATGAAGAAGAGGAAGAATTTTAAATAGCGTTTCATAAACACCCTGATTTTACGCCCGGTTTCGGGCTTCTTTTTTCGAAACGGCATACCAAGCAAACCGTTTCCCCGTGTGCACCGGCATTTCCGGTGGAAAGGATTTGGCCCATATGATCAATGTATATTCCTCCGCAGATGTGCGGGATATGGATCGCGCTGCGATAGAAAGCGGAATTTCCGGTCTGGATTTGATGGACGCCGCTGCCAGGGCGCTTTATGATACGCTTTGTCAGGCGCTCCATGGAATTTCCGGGCGGCGGATCGTTATTTTCTGCGGTTCCGGCAACAATGGCGGTGACGGATTTGCGCTGGCCTCGTTGGTCATGGCCGGCGGCGGTGACGCTCTTGTGATTTTTACAGGGGACCGTTCCCGTATGACGGCCGACTGTAACGCCATGTACAGCCGCTTTGTGGAATCGGATGGAGAAGTACACGATTTTTATCCGGATTGTTTGAAAAAAGCGGATGCCGTTGTCGATGCCATGTATGGAACGGGATTCCGCGGCAAACTGACCGGCGACTGTGGCGAAGCCGCCAAACTGATTAATCAGTTCCATGGATTCCGCCTGGCGGCGGATCTTCCCTCCGGGATTTATTCCGATTACGGCGGGATGTGTGAAAATGCCGTTTCCGTCGACGCAACGGTTACCTTTTCTTTTCCCAAGCCCTCCTGCCTGCTGCTTCCGGCTGCGGCAAACTGCGGGCGTGTCATCGTCGCCGATATTGGCATTCCCGATGAAATTTCCAGCCGTTATGCCCCGTCTTTTTCTATGTGTGATGAAGCCTGTCTTCAAATTCTGCCAAGAAGAGACCGCAAGGCGCATAAGGGGAACTTTGGTCACGCCTTGATTGTGGCGGGAAGCGCGCGATATACCGGCGCAGCTTACCTTGCGGCGCAGTCCGCTGTACTTTCCGGCGCCGGAAAGGTGACGGCGGCAGTTCCCGCGTCTATTCATGGTACAATGGCCATAAAATTAACGGAAGCCATGGCTTATTGCCTGCCGGATAATCATTTTCTGGGGAAAGCTTCCCTCTATGATCTTTTGGCGCTGTGTTCAGCAGCCAACGCAGTCTTAATCGGTCCGGGGCTTGGCCGGGAAGAAGCAACGGCCGCACTGATTCAGGATATTGCCTCTATGATAACGTTACCTGTTGTCTTTGATGCAGACGGTATAAACGCCCTGTCCGGGCATATAGATATATTGTCTCACATGCAGCAGACTCCCGTCTTAACTCCGCACGACGGCGAATTTTCGCGTCTTTTCGGCGCAATGCCGCCGGACGGCGCACGCGCCCGGATGCTCGCAGCGTCCGATGCGGCACGTCAGAGCGGCAGCGTCGTTCTCCTCAAAGGGCATCGTACGGTGATCGCTTCTCCAGATGGCCGGTGTGCCGTAAACCCCACCGGGAATCCCGGGATGGCAAGCGGTGGCAGCGGAGACGTGCTGGCAGGAATTTTGGTCTCCTTTATCGCGCAGGGAATTCCACCCTTTGAGGCAGCCTGTGCAGCCGCATGGCTACATGGCGCTGCGGGAGACGATTGTGCGCGTGATATCGGCGAATATGGTATGACAGCCGGCGATATCCTTCGTGCCATTCCGCCGCGTCTGCGGCCTTTCAATTCCATCATGTATTTTTAAAACAGGAGGGCCTTGTTGAAACGCCGGATTTTCTTCTTTTGCGCACTGATGATGTGGCTTCTTCCCGCTTGCGCGGCAGGATCCAACCAAACCCTGCTTTCTGAAATCACAGACCGCTACGCTTCCACGGAAGAATTTACTTCCCGCGTTTCTGTCACAGTTGAATTGCCGAGCCGTACTGCAAATTATGTCATTGACTGGCAGTACGCTGCCGGGACCAGTACCATGACGGTTGTGGAACCGGAACCAATTGCCGGTATTACCGCAGAAACCGAGGACGACGGTTTGACTTTCCGGTATGCGGACGCCGTATTGGTTGTGGATTCCTCCGGCGAAGGCGTTTCTCCGTTAGAAGCCCTTCCGGAGCTCTATTTTGGATGGTCCGGCGGCCTGGTAAAAGACTGTGTCCGTGAAGATTGGCAAGAGCAGGAAACGCTTGCCGTCACCTATTCGCAGACTCGTGGGGCAAGGGAATACATGCAGCGCGTATGGTTTGATCCGATGCGTTTGACACCCCTATACGCAGAATTTTACGAAGGGGAAACACTCGCGCTTTCGTGCGAATTTCTTACTTTCCAGATAAACCTTTAAGACGTTTATGACGTTTTACCTTGAAAACAGAGGGACCGCATTATGATTTCCTATGATCACTGGACCCGTGCAGAAATTAATTTAAATGCATTGGAGCACAATTTAAAAACGGTACGTGCCTGCCTTCCCGGCTCATGCCGGGTAATGGCCATGGTCAAGGCAGATGCCTATGGCCACGGGGCCATTGAGGTGGCGCACTGTCTGGAAGGCGCCGGCGTCGATTATTTCGGCGTCGCCAGCATTTTTGAAGCGGCCGGTTTACGGGAAGCCGGAATCACAACGCCCATTCTGATTTCCGGTTATACGCCTCCTGAACTGACTGAAAAATTGATTGATTACCACATTACGCAATGTGTCCCAAGCCTGGAGGCTGCGCGGGAATATTCGACGGCAGCCGCCGCGTTGGGAGAACCTTTGCGCGTACATATTAAATTGGATACCGGGATGTCCCGTTACGGTATTGTCTGTCAGGGCCGTATCCAGGAGGCCGCCCGCGAGGCGTTGGAAATCTGCTCGATGGAAGGGCTGAATGTCGAGGGGATTTTTACGCATTTTGCCTGTTCCGATGAGGACGATGATGGTCCTACCATGACACAATTATCCAATTTTATTGCCGTTTTGGATGAAATTGAGGCTAAGGGTGTAAAAAATCTATTAAAACATTGCGCAAACAGCGCCGCTGTGCTAAAATACGGATGTACGTATTTCGATATGGTCCGTGTTGGATTGGCGCTTTATGGATTGGAACCCGTTCCCGGCTCCTCCGGCGGCGAATTGATTCCCGCCATGACCATGAAAGCACCCATTACACAGGTGAAAACCATTCCTGCGGGAGCTTCCGTCAGTTATGGGATGGCGTTTACCGCAACGAGAGAAACTCGTGTTGCAACTGTCCCAGTTGGTTATGGCGACGGGTATCTGCGTGCGTATTCTGGCGCTTTCATGACGGTACGGGGAAAACCTGCTCCTGTGATCGGCCGGATTTGTATGGATATCTGTATGCTGGACGTAACGGATATTCCCAATGTACAGGAGGGCGACGAAGCAATTGTCTTCGGGCAGTCTCCTTATACCACGCCGGAAGATTTGGCAAAAATCGCCGGTACTATCCCATATGAAGTCATTACGGGCATCTCCAAGCGTGTTCTGCGCCTTTATCAGCGCGACGGCAAAAATGTCGCGCGGCTCAGTTACATTTAAGGATTGGCGATGCATCTTCGTTTGGCATATACTGATAACGTCCCGGAAAGCCGCCGGGCTTCTTGAAAGGCTCCGGTAATTTTTTCTCCGCGTAGATTATATACGCCGGGCTTTTGGGGAAAAATACAGTCGGTGCGGCAAGGAATGCCGTATACTATTCCGACGGAGCGTGAATTCAGTGGACACAAATGTCAGACGAGGAGATATCTATTTTGCCGACCTGAGTCCTGTTGTAGGCAGTGAACAAGGGGGCATAAGACCGGTACTTATCGTTCAAAATGACGTTGGCAACAAGCATAGCCCGACTGTGATTGCTGCTGCAATCACATCTCAAATTAATAAAGCGCGTCTGCCTACGCACATTGAGTTATCTGCGCGTTCCTTTGGGTTGACAAAGGACAGTGTGATACTTTTGGAACAGATACGTACCATTGATAAAAAGCGGCTGCTCGAACGTATGGGCAAATTAGACGAGGGCGTAATGAGCCGCGTAGACGAAGCAATCGCGGTAAGTTTTGGCCTCGGCGACGATGTTCAACAATAGGCGGTGAAACGCCGCCCGCTTTACCAGGGAGGTATTACAATGGTGAAAAGAAAATGGATAGCCGGTACCAGCGCCGTACTTCTGGTGCTTCTGCTGCTCGCAAGTTATATGGCGGTCGCCGCTGAGACGACGGATCGGGAAGATCCCTTGGTCGCGCTCAGTTATTTAACGGATGTTCTGGCCCCGGAGACGATTGAAAAGGTCAATGAGGCAATAGAGCTGAAGGCAGAGGAAATGCAGAGATCCATGAATTTGACCCTGACGGAGTACACCAATGACCTCGAGGCAAAAATTGCGGAGTTTGAATCGCGCAATGAAAATATTGCCACGGACCCCAGCTTTGTTTCGGCAGTGACAAACGCCGTTTTGGCACAGAGCAGCGGTTCGGGCACGGGCGACGCCTCCACATCCATTGGCGGTATTACCTCCGGTGGTTGGCAGCTGGTGCAGGTCAGTTCCGGCGAGACGTATAAGTTTTCGGTCGGCGGAATGGTTCTCCTGCGCATCGGCAGTGCCACGTGCTATACCCCTTCTTCTCCGGGCATCATTGATACGACGTCCGGTTCGGAACTGGAAGGTGGCGGAAGCCTCGAGAAAAACCATTTATACCTCGTAACGGTTGACGAGCGTGGTTTCACAGCTACTTCCGATTCAAAAATTATGGTTTACGGTTCCTATACCGTTGAATAAACAATGATCGGAATTTCGAAATTTTTCCGGTAAATTTGAACTTTCACCCACGGCTTTCTCTGTTGTCAGAGAAAGCCGTTTTTTCGTCCCACGCAGCGTCTTTTCAGTTACCATTTGTCTTTATAATTTACAAAAAATTTATAATGAATTTACATTTCGTTTTGACTAATATGTTATTCTACTTTTCCGTCACTTTTTCATAAGAATTCATCCATAAAAAGGACGTGCGTAAAAGGAGGTACAGATGATTGAATTGGAGCATATTTGCAAAACGTTTCGCGTCGCAAAACGAAACGCGGGTATGGGGGAAGCGGTACGCGCGCTATTCCGGCGTGAATACACCATCGTACATGCCCTGCGCGACATTTCCTTTCGAATAGGAGATGGAGAAATGGTCGGCTACATCGGCCCAAACGGCGCAGGAAAGAGCAGCACCATCAAGATCATGAGCGGTATTTTGAATCCAGACAGCGGCATTTGCCGAATTGACGGACGTATTCCCTGGAAAGAACGCCGCGAGCACGTCCGACATATCGGCGTCGTGTTTGGGCAGCGTTCACAACTGTGGTGGGATGTGCCGGTCGTAGATTCCTTTGAGTTGATTCGCGATATTTATGAAGTGGACGAAGTCCGGTACCGCCAAAACCTGGAGGAACTTGTCACACTTTTAAATCTTGGCGAAATCATCCGCACACCGGTCCGCCAGCTCAGCCTGGGACAACGTATGCGCTGCGAAATTGCCGCTTCCTTATTGCATAATCCAACCGTTCTCTTTCTTGACGAGCCGACCATTGGCCTGGATGCCGTCTCCAAAATTGCAGTGCGCGATTTTATCCGCCGTCTGAACCGTGAAAAAAAAGTAACGGTGATTCTTACCACGCATGACATGCAGGATATCGAGGCTCTGACGGAACGGATCCTGCTGATCGGAAAGGGCGAAATTTTGCTCGACGGCTCGCTTGACGAACTAAAAAACCGAAACTCTCCCGTGCGCAGGCTGCATGTTTCCTATGCCGGAGGGTATTTTGTCCTACCGGAGGGCGTTTCCCTGCTTTCCGACGAACACGGACGTGCCGCATTTGCGGTTGATACGCGCATATGCGGGGTGTCGCGTGCAATTGAAGGTCTCTCCCGGTATGCGGAAATTACCGATCTCACAGTGGAAAGCATCACCGCGGAAGAGCTGGTCGTTTCACTTTATGAGGAATTTGCCATATGAAATCTCTTAGGAAATATAAGAGCCTTTTCCGAATTCGTTTCAATGCGGGGATTCAGTACCGGGCAGCGGCATTGGCCGGTATCGCCACGCAGTATGCATGGGGGTTTCTCAATATTATGCTGTATGTCACACTCTATCGCGACCACGCAGCAAGCTTCCCCATGACCTTACAGGCTGTCGTCTCCTATATGTGGCTGCGGCAGGCATTTCTCACGCTCTTTGAAACATGGAGCATGGAGGGCGATCTCCTTGACGCCATCGTCAACGGCAATGTAGCCTACGAGCTTGCCCGTCCCGCAGACCTTTTCAGTATGTGGTACATACGTTGTCTCTCCGCGCGCGTGTCAAAGGTCCTCTTGCGCGCCGGCCCGGTTCTGTTCATTGCCATCATTCTTCCGGCTCCTTACGGCCTTACTCTTCCGGCAAATCCCGTTGTTTTTTTCGGCTTTCTTGGAACACTGGTATTGGGCTCTCTCGTCACCTGCGCTTCTTTGATGCTGATCTATATTCTCACCATGTACACCATGCAGCCGCAAGGCATACGCATCGCCTTTAATTCCTTGTCGGAGCTCCTCACCGGATCCCTCATCCCGCTTCCCTTTTTCCCAGAACCGCTTTCCCGTATTCTGGAACTGACCCCGTTTGCAGCCATGTCGAATGTACCCTTCCGCATTTATAGCGGGGATCTGGCGGGAGCTGCTGCCTGGCAAGCCGTCGGTTTGCAGGTTTTTTGGCTGTTGGCACTTCTCGCGCTGGGACGGATATTGCTTGCGCACGCATTGCGGCGCACTGTCATACAGGGAGGTTAATGCGATGCGCCTTTATTGGAAGTATTTAAAAATTCATTTTAAAAGTCAGATTCAGTACAGAGCGTCTTTCTTTCTCACCTTAATTGGACAGTTTGTCACATCCTTCTCCGCGTTGCTCTCCATTTACTTTCTCATGTCACGGTTTCACGAGATCGACAGTTTTTCGCTCAGTGAAGTCCTCCTGTGCTTTGCTATTATCTTAATGGCGTTTTCCCTGGCGGAATGCTTTGTCCGAGGCTTCGATCGTTTTTCTGCCGTCATTTCAAACGGTACGTTTGATCGTATTCTGGTACGGCCGCGCGGAGAAATGTTACAGGTGCTTTGCTCACAAATTGATTTCTCACGCTTAGGCCGTTTGGTGCAGGCAGTTTTCGTATTTTCTTACGCAATCCCCGCAAGCGGCATTCTTTGGACGCCGGAAAAAATCCTCCTTTTAATTCTGATGATTTTCTCCGGAATTGCCGTTTTCTCCGGGCTCTTTGTCATCTATGCCGCCCTGTGCTTTTTTACGACTGAAGGGCTTGAATTTATCAATATTTTTACAGATGGCGGCCGGGAATTCGGCGCGTATCCGCTTGCAGTCTATGGCGATGGCATTTTAAAGCTATTCACTTTCGTGGTTCCGCTTGCGCTGGTACAATATTACCCGTTCCTCTATTTAACCGGCAGAAGCAACAATTTGATATATTTTCTAATGCCGCTGATTGCCTGTCTCTTTCTCCTCCCCTGTTTTCTGCTGTGGCGCGTCGGAGTTCGGCACTATAAATCAACCGGTTCCTAACGCTCTCCGCATCAATCCTATAGAAAATCCCGCCGGGTTTGAAATCCGGCGGGATTTTCTTACTTTTCTTCTTTTTCCCTACGACGCGCGGCACGCATTTCCTCAATTTTGCGGCGTTCCTCGTCCTCGTTATAGTTGATGACCAAATCCTTAATATCGAAAATTCGAAAAATATCTCCCATATTATCCGGCGCACCCAGAATCGAGAGCCCGCCGTCCGCGCGAATTACCTGCCCGGTAATATAAGAGGCCTTGTCCGACACCAAAAGCGAGACCACATTTCCCATATCGACCGGACGTCCAACACGGCGCAGCGGGATATAACGGTGATGATCGCGGTACCAGATACTGTCCTTTGAATCCTGATCTTCCGGCGTACGTACGTCAATGACACCCGGTGAAAATCCGTTGACACGGATGCCGTACGGGCCAAGATCAATAGCAAAAGACTCAATGGCGCGGTTTAATCCCGCTTTCAACCCGGCATATACCGCGTCGCTCGTGTGCGGGGAAAACGAGCGAATGGACGTATTAAACAAGATCACGCCCGCCACACCATGATCCACCATATAATTGGCCGCCGCTTTCGCACACAGGATCATCCCACGGAAATCCAAGTTATATAAACTGTCCATCGTTTCCGGCTTGATCTCACGCAAATCTTCAAACCGGGTGATGCCTGCGTTGTTGACCAATACATCCAGCCGTCCAAGTTTTTCCACGCACTCCGCAATCAGACGATCCGGCACATCCACCTCGGCCGTATTGCCATGAAGCAAGCAACCTTCCACTCCCGCCGCACGAACCGCAGCAAGCACCTTTTCCCCCTCTTCCCGAGAACTGTTGTAATGCACCGCGACATCGTAACCATCGCGCGCCAGCTGTTTGGCCACTGCCGCCCCAATTCCGGTGCTGGAACCCGTAACAAGCGCCACTTTTCCGTTTCTCATCATTCTACCCCTTTCTTTTCTCTAATAGAAATGAAAACCAGGAATGGGGGAAAATCCGCCCATCCCTGGAAACTCATGTTCGTTATACGTTTCGATCTTCCGGACGATAGGTCTTCGCAATCTCCAAAACATCACAGGCGTCAAACAGATCCGTCAGATGCTCCGCGCCGCCGACCACAGAAAGTCCGCCGTCCACGCAAATCACCTGGCCGGTAATATAAGACGCTTTTTCGGAAACCAGGAATGAGACCACATCTCCCATATCCTTTGCGTAACCATTCCGGCGCAGCGGAATAAAACGCGGGGAATTGCGATAAAACCAGTCTTCCTGTTCCCTTTCAGGTTCCGGGCAGCGTACATTCGTCACACCGGGAGAAAATCCGTTGACGCGGATGCCATAACGGCCCAGGTCAATGGCAAAGGAAGCAATGGTCCGGTTCAAACCGGCCTTCAGCCCACCGTATACGCCGTCCACACTGTGCGGGGCAAATCCACGGATCGAAGTGTTGAACAAAATGGTGCCCTGTACGCCGGCTTCCACCATATATTTGGCCGCCTCGGAAGCACCCAGAATCATTCCGCGGTAGTTTAAATAATACATGCTGTCCATCGTTTCCGCCGTAATATCGCGCAAACGCTGGAAACGTGTAATACCAGCATTATTGACGTCCACATCCAGCCGTCCCAGCTTTTCCACCGTTTCGCGCACCAATCTGCGCGGCACTTCCGCATCAGACGTATCCCCGTGCAACAGACAGGTCCGTACGCCAAACGCTTCACAATCCGCAGCAACTTTTTGCGCCGCTTCCGGTGAGCTGTTATAGTGAACAGCGATATCATAGCCGTCTTTCGCAAGCGCACGTGCGATTCCCGCGCCGATTCCAGTGCTGGAACCTGTGACAAGCGCCACCTTACCATTCCTCATATGTCATGCCTCCCCTGTTTTTTCTCTATGCTAAAATTGTTTCCAAATCGTATTCTTTGCCGCGTTCCATGACAAAGCTCCGAACCTCCGGCGCCACACGCGCCAGCGCATCGGTAAACTCCTTGGGATTTTCCGTATTATGGCGAATCAAGTCGTAATGCGTTGGAACCCCGACTTTTGCCCCGATTGCGCGGCAATAAGACGCCGCCTCCATATAATTCATATTCCCCAGCTTGCCGTTAATACAGACAAACGCCGCATCCGGTTTCATGCCGATATTTGGTACAATGGTTTTCGGCGTAAAGAGCGCATCTCCGCTGAAATAAAGCTTGCATCCATCAAACTCTACCAAATAACCAACGCTGTCCACATCATGATCCGCCGGAGTCGCCGTGATATGGAAGCCACAGCGATCCAATACCTGTCCGCGGTCCAGACGAATTCCCTCTATTGAAAGGCCGCTTGCCGCAAGTGCGGACATACAGGTACCAGGCCCCACAATTGCGCCCGGAATCACATATTCCTGATAAGTCACAGGATCAAAATGGTCCCAATGCGCATGCGTCGTCAGAACCAGGTCGACATGTACGCTGCCTTTTTCCAGAAACGGCGGATAAATTCTCTCTGCGTTTCCCTTTGCTTCCCCGCAAAACGGATCTACAGAAAGGGAACCCTGTCCGGTTTTCAGAATAAATCCCGCCTGACCAATCCACATCAGTTTCGCGTTCATGATATTCTCCCTTCTTATCTTTATAAATCTGTCCTGTTATAGGTATTCGTAATCTCCAATTTGATTCGATCGCCGCGAAAAAGCACAGAAGAGTACTCCATTGGCAAATTATCCGCATTATAAATGACATTTTCCAAATGCATCAGCGGATAATTTTTCCGCACGCCCAAAAGCTTTGCTTCCTTGGCGTCCGCACTGACGATTTCCAGCGTCTCCACCATTTTGTTCTGTTCCATGCCATAAGCCTCACGCAGGATATCACACAGCTGCGCCACCTCAAAATTATGGCCGGCCGTCAGCATGTCCGGACAGAGCTTTTTGGGAATGTAGGACATATGCAGACTCAACGGAGAGCCCTTGACAGAGCGAACGCGCAGGATATAAAAAATCTCCGTTCCCTCTTCTATCCCCATACGGGTAGCCACCGCCAGCGGCGCCGCAATTTCTGAAGCTTCGATCAGTTTGGTAACGCTCTCGACACCCTGTTTATCAAGCTGCTCTCGAATTCCCATATGCGAAAGCGGACGGCTAAGCAGCTTGTCCACACTGACAAACGTACCCTTTCCCGGCACGCGGTATAAAAGCCCTTCCTGTGCCAAACGCAGGATCACAGAACGAACCGTCATGCGGCTGAGGCCATACTCCCGGCTTAGTTCATTTTCTGAAGGTATCCGCGAATTTTCGGACCAGTCTCCCCGTTTGATTTTCTCCCGGATGATCTCCTCAAGCTGCACATGCAGCGGCTTGGGACTACGCGGATCCAATATAGTCATGGCGTCGTTCTCCTTTGTGTTGAAATACAAACCAATTTATGCGCTTATGAGAGGAAACCGGCTTCCAACAGAGCCTGTCTCATCTCCGCTTCCACTTCTTTTGAAATGGGAAGCACAGGCTTTCTGGGCAACCCGCCTTTCAGCCCCATCAAGTTCATACAGCACTTCACTCCGGCGACACTGCCGCGCGCACCGGTTTTCTTGATCACGTCCTGCAAACCCGTATAATACGCCCAAGCTTTTTCTCGGCCTTCTTCCTGATACAAACGTACCACTTCCGCACACTGCGCCGGGAAATAATTGGCAGCCGACACAACGCCGCCTTTCCCCCCGCGATCCATACAGGTAAACACCGTACTCATGGAACCGGACAAAACCTCAAAATCCTCTCTGCCGCCGACAGCATCCATATAGGCATTCATCATATTCTTGGACGTATCCTTAATTCCGTGAATATTGGGGTGGTCGGCCAGAACACGCACTGCCTCTGCGGAAATTGTCACATCATTTGCAAACGCAGGTGCACAGTAAAGCAGAATGGGAAGACGGCTGAAATTCGCAATGGCGGTAAAATAGGCGATTAACGCATCGTCCGTCATCAAGCTCTTAAAATAGTGCGGTGTCAGGACTGAAAGATAATCAATCCGCAAATCCGCAGACTGCACACGATCCACAAATTTCAAGGTCTGATAGAGAGACTCCCGTCCGACGCCCGCAATAAAACACTTGTCCAGACCAGCACAAGAAGAGGATACACGGATCACTTCAAACGCCTCATCGTCTGACAACATTCGAAATTCACCATTGCTTCCCAGACACATCATGCCGCCAACAGAGGTCTGATTCCAGGCCTGATAATTTTCTTGCAACATGTCAAAACGGATCTCTCCGCTTTCATCAAACGGCGTTACGGCCGGTATAATAATTCCCCCAAGATTACGCATGATTCTGGCTCCTTCCCATTTTTTTGTTTAAAATCACAAATTCTATATGTGATATTTATTTTAGCATATGCGGTTTTGTTTGTAAACGGTCTTTCGACGTAACCATTGAAATCAGACAATTTCCGCAATGTTTCCCGATTTCCTCTTATAAAAAGTGCCATTTTCCATACGACGGTTTCCTGACTTGTCATTCAAAAAAGCATCCAGATTTCGGTTTTTATGCAATATAACGAGAAGTTAGAGACCACCTATGTACCACCGCCCTTAAGGGCGGTGTGTCAGCACATTTTTTAGAGGGTCAGCACAGATTCGCAGCAACGATAATCCGTGTCGATATTATGCGCAATAAAACGTGCTTTAAAGTTTCGCTTTACGCACATCGTTTTCCCCGCGTTTTGGGAAAGATTCAGGTCTTCCGGCACCACAAACTTGATGCATCTCACCAAAACATCCCGGCAAGAAGGGAAACTATGCGCAGGTATGGTCATAGCCTTCATACCCCTTTGATATTCCATGCCATCTTGGTCAACTTCCGTCAAAATTGCGGCAAGCGCCACACGTTTGCCCGGACAAACATTTTTAATTGTCACATCCATTTGAATAATACGTCCCTGTGACTCCAAATACGTGTCGCCCAAGTCCACCAAAACAGCGTCAGCACAGCCCTCCACTTCCAAATCTACCGGAGTCGGGCAAGCTTCCGGCTGTACCACAACATCGCACTCCACCGCAACTGTGGGGGCCGGGAACGATACGACGTTACCTTCCGTATCGGAATACGTGATAGACTGGTTGACCAGCTTCGTACCAGGATTCTGCCCCACATGACGAACAAAAAAGTCAAGCACGGCACTCTCGCTTCCCGTCACGCCCAATTCGGAAATCGTCCACTTTAAGGAACGATTGTCAAGCATGGCAGCGGAACCCTTAGAGGGAGATTGAATACTGGTAATCACAAAGTCAGAACTGACCATTTCGTTAATTTCTATATTGGTCGCGCCGGGTTTTGAGATGTTCGCCGCCAGTTCGGCAAACAGGTCCTCCAAATCCGCCGCATCCGGCGTTACCGCCACATGAGAAGCATCCGGATCAGTTGCCCAGTTATTTAAAGCAGAAATATCCAGTCCATCAGATCCGATTAACCCTATACAATAAATGATAATTCCCTGTGCGCGAGCGGCAGCAGCAACCGGAGCAGGCGGTGCCCCCGTGGTTGTATTGCCATCCGTGAACATTACGATTACTTTCGCGTTTCCAGATGAGGAATCCAGAAGCTGCGTGGCCTTTGTAAAGGCATCCGCATGATTCGTGCTTCCTCCCGCTGTCAAGCTGTCTACCACATTTTTCAGCGTATCCACTGAGGTAATCAGCTGCGTATTTTCCACAGCAGTATCTGCAAAGCTGACGATCCCTATACGGCTACCGGAACCAATCTGGCCATCTTGCGTTCCATCTGTTGCCTCATCAATAATATCAATAAAAGTTTTTGCCCCTAACTTCATGTTTGCCAGAGGCGCCCCTGTCATACTGCCGGAACGATCCAACACCAACACAATATCTGTAGGGTTGGTTAAAATATCCGGAGCAGCCGTCAACGCCAACGTGACACGTAAAGATCCCTCACAATTGATTCGATCCTGACTAATAACTTTGTTGGAATTTGTAACACCCATTACGCGTTACCTCCTTCTGGGGAATGACCCCAGAGCATCTTATGCGAGAAGGACGCTCTTGGTTCCTGATATCAAAAAAGCTCTGTGTCAAATGAACAGAGCCTTTTTACTACTTTGCCTAAAATGAACCGCTGCAAGTTTATGAGGGTTCCCTGCCTTTTCGCAGAACATGCCCTATGGCAATCAAGCATTCTCGGAGCCGCACATCCGCTTAATTTCGCTGCTTTTTTCCTTTAGAAGAGGAAATCTCCAAAAGAGCCAACCAAGTCGTCTGAATCAACCGAATTAACAAATCCCGATCATCCACATCTTCCACAAGCAAATACTCCCGTGCCCCTTCATACGGCGGTGCCTTGGGTAACTGAGGAAAGTCACACTCTCCTTGCGGCGTTGTCTTCACAAACAACTGATCGTCACATATTACGGCAACAAACAAATCATTATAAAACAGGCCGTACTCGCCAAACATTCGTTTTGCCCGAATATCCCCCGCTTCCCGGAGCTGCTCAATAACATACTCTACAAAATCTCTGTGCGATGCCATTATTTTCAGCCTCTTTCTTTCAACCAACAAAACACAGATCTTGCACGTCCTTTATTCCCAGCACACAGCCTTTCTACAACCGGTTTCGCCGCCGTTCAGACCACTCCGTTTTTTATAAAACGCGGCGTACAGCATCATGCCAACCGTTTAACAGTACTGCGCGGGTATTCCCCTCCATTTGCGGTGCAAACTCCCGGTCACGCTGCCAGACCAGCGAGAGCTCATCCAAATCCCGGTAATAACCGGAGGACAGCCCCGCCAGATACGCCGCGCCCAACGCGGTTGTTTCAATACAGTGTGGACGAATTACAGAAGTGTTGGAGATATCCGCCTGGAATTGCATCAAAAAGTTATTGGCGCTGGCGCCTCCGTCAGCCCGCAGAGAACCCAGCGCAAACGTCACGTCGCCGCGCATGGCACGCAAAACGTCCTCCGTCTGATAGGCAATCGACTCCAAAGTGGCGCGAATAATATGTTCCCGGGATGTTCCCCGGGTAATACCCAAAATCGCGCCGCGCGCATAAGCGTTCCAATAGGGCGCACCCAAACCCGTAAAAGCAGGTACTACATATACGCCGCCGGAAGAGTCGACACGGGTCGCGTAGTATTCTGATTCCGGCGCGGAATCTATCAGTTTTAATTCATCCCGCAGCCACTGAATAGCCGCCCCGGCAACAAACACAGATCCCTCTAATGCATACGTGACGCGGCCGTCAAATCCCCAGGCAATGGTCGTAAGCAGATTCTGCGTTGACCGCACCGGCTTGTCCCCGGTATTCATCAACAGAAAGCCGCCCGTTCCGTAAGTATTTTTGACGTCACCCGGCTGAAAACACACCTGACCGAATAACGCAGCATGCTGATCGCCCGCAACTCCCATGATGGGGATTGGGCCCCCGAATAACGCAGGATCGGTCTGTCCAAACGAACCTGAAGAAGCGCGCACCTCCGGTAAAACAGCTCGGGGAATGGAAAACAGGGAGAGAATTTCATCGTCCCAGTCCAGCGTATGAATGTTAAAAAGTAAGGTACGAGACGCATTGGTATAATCTGTAGCGTGAACGCGGCCGCCGGTCAGCCGGTAAATGAGCCAGCTGTCCACTGTACCGAACGCCAGTTCGCCACGGCAGGCACGTTCGTATGCGCCATCTACATGCTCAAAAATCCACCGCAGTTTGGTTCCGCTGAAATAAGGGTCGATAATCAGTCCCGTGCGATCCCGAAAAAAGTTAGTCAATCCTTCCCGCTCCAACTGCGTGCAATAATCCGCTGTTCGGCGGCACTGCCAGACGATGGCGGGACAAATGGGATCCCCGGTCTTGCGATCCCAGACAATGGTAGTCTCACGTTGATTCGTAATCCCAATCGCGGCAATATCGCGATTGGTCACGCCCAATCTGGCCATTGCTTCCCGCGCTACAGTCAGCTGGGAATCCCAAATCTCCAGCGCATCATGCTCCACATATCCGGGATGCGGATAATACTGTCGGAATTCCCGTTGTGCCGACGAAGCAATATTGCCCTCCCGGTCAAAAAGAATACAGCGGGAACTGGTTGTTCCCTGATCGAGTGCCATGATGTAACGCATAGTCATTCCACCTTTGTCGCCACTTTTTCAAGTTTTTCCAAATCAAGCGTCACGCCAATGCCTGGGAGATCCGGAATCTGGTAATGTCCGTTTTGAATCACAAAAGGGGTTTCCAAAAATTGCTCTTGTAGAGGGACGGGAGAGACATTATATTCCTGATAATAGGTATATTCCGGCGTACAGGCCGCAAGCTGCATATTGGCAGCAAAACCGATCGCCCGTGAGGTATTGTGCGGAGCATATACCGCCCCGTAAGCACGGCAAAGCGTTGCCACCCGTTTGGCGCTCGTAAAACCACCGCACTTTGTCAAATCTGCCGCGAGAATATGGCAGGCGCGCCGCTCCAGAAATTCTCGAAACACGGTAAGGTTCCACTCCTGTTCACCGACATGGATCGGAACAGGCAGACGTTCCGCCAGCGTTTGATAGGCCTGAATATCCCAATAAGGGCAGGGTTCTTCCAGATGATAAATGTTGCAGTCCTGGATCATATTCCAAAGCAAAAGCGTTTGCCCCACGGTGTAGGAACTGTTGCAATCCAATAGCAAATGGCAGTCCGGACCAATCGCACGGCGCACGGCGTGAACTTTTGCCGCATCCCGTTCCAAATCCGGGATATCCTGTGTGTGCCCGAGTCGGCCGCCAATTTTAATTTTACAGGCAGAAACGCCCAACCGTTTTACCAGCTCCGACATGCGTTCAGCTTCTTCATCCGGAGTAGAGGAACGGTCCATACTGGACGCATAAAAGGATACCTCTTTGCGGTAATGCCCGCCCAAAAGACGAAAAACGGGAAGATTCAAATATTTCCCCTGAATATCGCGCAGCGCCAGTTCCACGCCACTCCATGCCATGGCAAGAAGCTGGCCGTTTAGCTTGTAGTTCACAGTAACAGCCATTTTTTCCGCAGTTTCCACATCAAAAGGGTCCAAACCGAGCAAAGCAGGGCGAATATGGTCATGAATGATCTGAGCTGTAACAAATACACTCATCGGCGAACACTCACCATAGCCGGATACGCCTTCGTCTGTATCGACTTGCACAATATGTGTCATAAAGGCCTTGTGTACATAACTTTTAATATTCGTTATTTTCAACCCACCACTGCCTTCTTTCTGTTTGGAATATCCCCATTATACCGGCGGAAACACCGGATTGCAAGGGCAGAAGCCCACGGAAAAAACAAAAAAGGCCCTTTATCTTCATTCCTCCCAGGCGGTTGCCCGAAAAAAAGATAAAAGGCCTAATTTGACAAAAATCGATTGTTATTATCTTACTTCAATTCTGCGCAAATGTCAATGCATTTATATTCGGCAACAGGTAAAAAAATTAAACCATTAAAAGAGCATTTTTTCAGCAATATAACTTTTTAACTCCGCAATCGGAATTCTTACCTGCTCCATGGTATCCCGATCCCGAACCGTCACACAACCATCGTTTTCCGTCTCAAAATCTACGGTGATGCAATACGGCGTACCAATTTCATCCTGACGGCGATAGCGTTTTCCTATAGAGCCGGACTCATCATAATCCACCATGAAGTCGCGCGAGAGGTCCGTATAGATTGCGTTTGCTTTTTCTCCAAGCTTTTTAGAAAGCGGAAGCACGGCCGCCTTAAACGGTGCCAGGAACGGATGCAGATGCAGCACAACACGCGTATCCTTTTTGGCCTCGTCGAGCACTTCCTCGTCGTATGCTTCCACAAGGAACGCCAACGTAACCCGGTCAGCGCCGAGAGACGGCTCTATCACATAAGGTACATAATGCTCGTTCAATTCCGGATCAAAGTAATCCAGATCCTGGCCGGAGGTTTTGATATGCTGCGTTAAATCGTAATCGGTACGATCCGCAACGCCCCACAACTCACCCCAGCCAAACGGGAACAAAAATTCAAAGTCGGTAGTTGCCTTGGAATAGAACGCAAGCTCTTCCGGCTCATGGTCGCGCAAGCGGAGATTTCCCTCCTGAATTCCCAGACTGAGCAGCCAATCGTTGCAGAACTTGCGCCAATAGGCAAACCACTCCAAATCAGTACCGGGCTTGCAGAAAAACTCCAATTCCATCTGTTCAAATTCGCGAATCCGGAAGATAAAGTTACCGGGGGTAATTTCATTGCGGAAGCTTTTCCCAACCTGGCATACGCCAAACGGCACCTTCCGGCGAGTAGTGCGCTGGATATTTTTAAAATTCACAAAAATACCCTGGGCAGTTTCGGGACGGAGATACACCTCCGTGGAGTTATCTTCCGTAACACCCTGATGGGTTTTAAACATCAGATTGAACTTCCGGATATCCGTAAAATCACTTTTCCCGCATCCCGGGCAGGGAATGGCATTTTCGCGGATAAACGCCACCATATCCTCATTGGTCATAGCCTCTACATTGGTGGTCGTGTCGCCGGTTTCATGGCACCAGTCTTCAATCAGCTTATCGGCACGATGACGCATTTTGCAGGATTTGCAATCGATCAGCGGATCATTAAAGGTCGTGACATGGCCGGAGGCAACCCAAACCTGCGGATTCATAAGAATTGCGGAGTCAAGGCCGACATTGTACGGATTTTCCTGGACGAATTTCTTCCACCAGGCCTTTTTAATATTGTTTTTGAGTTCCACACCCAAAGGACCATAGTCCCAGGAATTTGCGAGGCCGCCGTAAATTTCAGAGCCGGGGTATACAAATCCACGCCCTTTGCAGAGCGCGACAATTTGATCCATCGTTTTGTCAGTATTTTTCATGGCACAAAACCCTTTCTACGGAAATTGATCCCTGATAATGAATCTATTATACTGGAAAAAAGGCACTTGTCAAGTTTGCAGGAATGTGTTATACTAAAAAAAGCTGGTAAGACTTTTACTCTCACAAAGAAGTTTGAAACACAGATTATTTGGTGGGATATTGGCCGGCCTTAAAATAACGAATATCGGGGTGTAGCGCAGTTGGTAGCGCGCTTGCTTTGGGAGCAAGATGCCGCAGGTTCGAATCCTGTCACTCCGACCATGAAAAGCGGTTGTTCTCTCTTGAAAGCAACCGCTTTTCGGACTTTTATAGATATTTTTAAGTACATTGCTATGTACAGCCTGAAATACATCGTTTTGCTTTTCGGTTTTTTGAGAGGTAAGGTATAACAAAATTATTAATAAAAGATGTTGGGAAAGGGGGAAAGGAAATTGACATGCAGAACTTATGAAATTGGTTCATTACAACAATATAAATATGTTGTTATTTTGTCAGAATACAAAGGGGATATTTTGTTGAGCAGGCATAAATATAGGACAACTTGGGAAACACAAGGAGGGCATATCGAATTTGGTGAAGAACCATTGGACGCTGCAAAGAGAGAACTGTATGAAGAATCCGGTGCGATTGATTTTGAAATAGAACCGTTGTGTGATTATTCGGCAGGAGTTGAGGGCACTGAGGACTGGGCGAACGGAATGGTGTTTCATGCAATCATTCGTAAGCTAGAAGGCATTCCCGCAAGGGAAATGGCTGAAACAGGGCAATTCAATGTACTTCCACAGAATTTGACATATCCCGAAATAACACCCGTGTTATTCCAATATCTGTTTGATCACAGGAAATCGTGCGAGTTTGCAAAGGGACATTAGGGGCGATTTTTCAAATCTACCGCCACGAATCCTTTAACCCAAATCATTTGAAATGATAAAAACCGGCTGTTTTCTGGACTTTTAAGTGCATTTCTGATTGAACACAGCTTTAAGCGCATATTCTTGCTTTTCGGGGCTTTCAGAAGAAATTGTAATTGGAAAATCTGACGGATGGATTCAGTCGGTACCCAAGTTCTCTCCAACCTGTGGTTGACAGTTCCCGTATCGTTCTTTATATTGAGGGCACCACGAGGACACGCAGTTCTGGAGCATTCCGTCCGATGTCTACCAAAGTCTGATGGCCGAGTCCACGGCAGTGGCCAACTACACCAACGAGCTGATGGCAAGCCGGTTTACCGAAGTTATGAACCGGACGGAACAATTCATGTGGACAAGTATGGATAAGCGGGTTGCCGCCTTTCTACTGCAGGAAACCTCTATTGAAGGGACCTGCGAACTGAAAATTACCCATGAAGCCATCGCAAACCACCTGGGTTCCCACCGGGAGGTGATTACCCGTATGCTGCGGGATTTCCAGAGCGCGGGTATGGTGAAGCTGTCCCGGGGGCAGGTGACCATTCTGGACAGAAAAAAACTGGAAGACATCATGAACTAGCAGATACTGCCGATACGGAAGGCCGCATAAAAAGAAGGGATATTGATTTATGAAAAAGCAACCGACAGCACTGTTTCTGGCCCTGATCCTGGTGTTTTCCCTGGTGGGGTGTGGAAGAACCGCCAAACCGTCTTCTCTGTATGCTCAGGCAGAAAACTGGGCCTACCTGGAGACAGAAAAAGTTGCGGACGCAGATGTATTTTTTATCTGTCCCACCGTCTATGCCGGCGAAGAGGACAGTTTTAACATGTCTATGGAGGACGAATCCACCAAACGTGACTTTCTGGGAGCCGTCAACATGGAAAAGGGCATCTACGAGGAAGACACCCGATTCTTTGCCCCTTACTACCGGCAGGTAGGGCTATATGTCTATCAGCTTCCGGCCCAGGAGCGGGAATCCTATCTGGAGCTGGCCTACGAAGATGTGAAAGACGCCTTTACCTACTATCTGGAACACTACAATCAGGGCCAACCCATCATTTTGGCCGGTTTCTCCCAGGGGGCCGATATGAGTCTCCGCCTGCTGAAGGACTGCTTTGCCGATGAAGAGGTTAACGATCTGCTGGTGGCCTGCTACGCCATCGGCTGGCGCATCACCCAGGAGGAAATGGCAGCGTATCCTCACCTCCGGTTTGCCACCGGTGAGGACGACACCGGGGTGATCGTCTCCTTTAACAGTGAGGCGGAAGGGGTCGCGGACTCCCTAATGATCCCTGCCGGGACCCGTACGCTGGCCATCAATCCCCTCAACTGGAAAACCGACGGCACTCCAGCCGGAAAGGAAGAGAACCTAGGGGCCTGCTTTACAGATTACAGCGGGAACATCGTCACGGAGATTCCCCAGCTCACGGGAGCCTATCTTGACACCCAGCGGGGTGCTCTGAAAGTAACCGATGTGACGCCGGAAGAATATCCCCCGGGGCTGGCCATTTTCTCCGACGGTGTGTATCACCTGTATGATTATCAGTTTTTCTACCGCAACTTGCAGGAAAATGTGGCGGTACGCCTGAACGCCTACCTGGCGGAGCAGACGGCTTAACCGTATCATAAACACTGCAATTTTGAAAATTGCAGTGCGAAACCGTGCCAGTTTTCCGTGAGTATGTTATAATAAGCATATCCATTTATCCAGCACAACCTGGATCATCGCGAGGAAATTTGGCTATGAAAAAGTGTAAAATTACCGTTATGCGGATTACCCGGTATGAAGACCTGATGGCCCAATACGAAAACCCCATCTCCCACGCCTGCGATATGGCAGTCGGCCAGGCCTTTGTCACCAACGGTTGGGAGAAACCGGAGGGATTCTGCCAGAGTGCCTGGGACACCCTCTCCCCTTTTGTCCTGGCCCTGAGCCATGGCGGAGAAAATTTTTATGATGGTTGGATGAAAAATCCCCGCTCTGCGATGCTCTCTTGTAACGACGGGTTTCGTCCGGTGAGTTTCTTGGTAGAAGCTTTAGACGAGGATGCAGAGTAAGGAGGTAACAAGATGTTTGAACAAAAAATTGTTGCAGTCACCGGCGGCGCTAAAGGTATTGGCAAAGCCATTACAGAGGCCTTTCAACAAGAAGGCGCCCAGGTATGTGTGATCGACCTGCTTCCGGGGGGCTATTATACGGGAGATGTAGCAGATCAAACTGTTTTGGAAGACTTCGCTCATAAGCTCATTTCCAATTATGGACACATAGATTATTTGATTAACAACGCGCTTCCTTTGATGAAAGGTATCAACACATGCACCTATGAGGAATTCAACTACGCTCTGCGGGTAGGAGTGACCGCCCCCTTCTACCTTGCCAAGCTGTTTGCCCCTTATTTTGCTCCCGGCGGCGCCATCGTCAATATTTCCTCTTCCCGGGATCGGATGAGCCAGCCCCAGACAGAAAGTTACACAGCGGCAAAGGGCGGCATTGCTGCCCTGACTCACGCGCTGGCAGTCAGTTTTGCCGGGCGGGTACGCGTAAATTCCATCTCTCCCGGCTGGATTGACACCGGTTATACCGTCTATACGGGGCCTGACGCTTATCAGCAGCCCGCCGGCCGGGTTGGAAATCCCTTGGACATTGCCAATATGGTACTGTACCTCTGTTCAGAAAAAGCCGGATTCATTACCGGAGAAAACATCTGCATTGACGGCGGTATGACGCGCCAAATGATCTACCACAACGACTTCGGCTGGACATTGGGAGAAAGACAGTCATAAAATGCTGTCGTTTTTGTCAATGTGGGAGAGATTTGAAATTTCGAAGCATAAAAGGATGTGTAATACAATGAAAACGTTTTTGAACGCATCCAAAAAGGACCTGTTTTATAGTATACTTAGATTGGCAGGTATAGTCTTATCTGCCATCCCCCTACTTCTCTTATTTGTTACCAGCCTCATTGGCAACATTATTTCCGGTCAATTGTTAACAGATGTGCTGCTGCCCGCCGAATTATTCTTTTTAACGTTTCCAGGAATGATTTTTATCACAATAGCTGCCATAAAACAACACGTCCATCGCAAATTATCCGTAGTTTTACTCTCTGTCGCCATCATCACCTTTGCACTTTGTCAAGTATTGACGCTTTTGCCCGGTGCCGTGTCCAGTCTGCAAGCTGCGGAAAACTTCCTTTTCTCTTCAACGATCATCTTGCTTCTTATTTTTGATCTGACCGACCTTACCATGTTCGTTGTTGGGCTTTTTTCCATCCGCAAGCTTCGATAATTTTGTTTTCATCGGACGAATGGCAGTTTGCTGGTCTGTTGCTTTAAGACAAACAACTTAGTAAAAGCAAATTTATTTTATGCGCGGCATAAAATTCCCCATCCTGCATGTTGTAGCTTGAAAAGCAGGATGGGGAATTTGTTTTTTTCAATATCCAATCAACCATTCACGGTTATTTTCTCAAAATTTGCTCCATAGTCTTGCCTTTTGCCAGTTCATCCACCAGTTTGTCCAAATAACGGATCTCCCGCATCAGTGGATCCTCAATTTCCTCCACCCGAACGCCGCAAATTTTTCCGGTAATGTGCTTGCGGTTAGGGTTCATGGCGGGAGCATGCCGAAAAAAATCACCGTAACTCCCATCAGACTGTTCTAGCCTTGAAATATCCTCCAAAGAATAACCCGTCAACCAGACAGTCACCTGATCCACTTCCTGCCGGGTACGCCCCTTTTTTTCCGCTTTGTTTATCAAAAGGGCGTAAAGTTTCCCAAACGGCATTTGTGTTACATCAAGACGCGGCATGACTTTCTCCTTTCTCCGGTTTCGCGACCCGGTTATTTGTTATGCAAATGCTTTTTTCGAGTTACATTCATTTTGTAAGATATTTTCAAAAAAACAATCATATGATATCACAAAACAAGCGGTCCGGCAAGAAAAAAGACCGGGCGCACTGCTTTTAAGCAATACGCCCAGGTTCTTCTTATTCGTATCCGTCGTTCCATTTCCGCAACTCAGCCAGCGTGCAAGTGCCCACATAACAGTTCGCACCCGGGAAAAATTCCGGCGCCAACGCATAAGCCGTCATGCGGAGATGCCCTTCAACAATGACATACTGTCCACTGCCACTGGTCAAGAAGATCATCGGGGGGAATTTCCCGCCACTACGTAAAAAGCGCTCTCCTTCCAGGAAACGATCGTTTGGCACGTCGAAAATCCGCGTTCCGCTTCGGATTGTCTGCACCGCATCCAAAGGCCGTGATGTCCCACGAGAGAGTTCATCCCAATAGGAATACGCAATATACCGGATATGCGGCAGATCCTCCGCCTCCAATTCTGCAAATTCCCACGTCACATGTTCCGGGAAATTTCGAAATAACTCTTCATTGCGGCCATAACCGCGAAATGCACCCATCACTTCGCGGCGAAGGGCATTTTCCTCCCGATTTCTCAGATCTGCATTCGTAATCAGCGAAGGATTTGCGTGAGTTGCCTCCAGCGCCGCACGCAAATCATCTGAAAATCGTTCAGACTTCATTTCCCCCTGCAAAAACGCCAACAGCATCTCCTCTTCCGAGGAATTACGAAGTTTTCGCATCTTACAGCGACGACACTTCCGCAAACATCCGCTTCAAATCTTCGCGGATGGGAAGTTCCTGCGGACAGGCCTTCTCGCACTTCCCACATGCACGGCACTTATCCGCCCATTTTTCCGCATCCAGACGCGCCAGGTTTTCCTTCGTGCGCGCCGCGTTATTGTACATGCCGTATTCATTCCAGATGGCAAAATTGCGGGGAATGTCCACACCGAAGGGACAGGGCATACAGTACGCACAGCCCGTACAACCGTTCCGGATGCTATCCCGAATGGCCTTCACCACGCGGTCAATCACCTGCTGTTCTTCTTCCGTCAGCGGTTCATAGTGATTAAATGTCGCCAGATTATCACGCACCTGCTCCTCTGTTGACATTCCGCTGAGCACAACGGCAACCCCCGGATGTGCCGCCACCCAACGCACGGCCCAGGATGCCAGACTCTTATCCGGCGCATAGTCCTTGAAAATCTTTTCTGCTCCAGGAGCAAAGGAGGCCAACGAGCCGCCTTTTACAGGCTCCATAATCACAAGAGGTACTTTTTTCTCTGCTGCCAGCGCCACGCCGCGGTCGCCCGCCTGGATCTCCGTATCCATATAGTTATATTGAATCTGGCAGAAATCCCAGTCGCGATAGTTGAGAATGTATGCAAAGTCCTCATAGCTCCCATGGAACGAGAATCCAAGTTTTTTGATTTTCCCGGACTCCTTCATCCGGATCATCTCATCCAAAAGGCCGAATTTTACAACTTTTTCATCAAAAACAGTCTTATTGATCCCATGGAACATGTAAAAATCTATATAATCGACCTGCAATTTTTCAAATTGATGCCGGAAAATTTCTACCCCACGCTCATAGGAATCGATTTGACCCATCGGCAGTTTGGAGGCCAAATAGAAGGAATCGCGCGGGTATTTCTTCAACGCTTTTCCTACAAAGATTTCACTTTGCCCATTCAAGTACCCATACGCCGTGTCAAAATAATTGACGCCATTTGCAATTGCTTCGTCAATCATCGTCTGCGCGCGATCATAGTCAATATCACCGCGATCTCCACCCGGCAGCAACGGCAACCGCATGCAACCAAAGCCCAGAAGAGACGGACGTTCTTTCATGCCATAAAGCTGTCTGTACTCCATTTGTAAAACCTCCCCAACTTATTTCTGTTCCAGTATATCATATTTGTCAATCTTCTGCAAGTATCGCGGTATTTTCCAGTAAATCAATTTCGCACCCTGGATAATAATGGGATACGATTTCCTCACAAGTTGCGCCATCCAACGCCATGGCACGCGCGCCGTACTGGCTCATTCCCACACCATGCCCGTATCCGGTTGTTGTGATTTCCACCTGTCCATCCTGAAGTTCCCAAGTAAAATCGGCAGAATTCAATCCCAGCAACATGCGAAGTTCCATACCGGTGACCACAACGCCTCCTAAAGACGCCGATTTAATCATGCCGGCAGGGCTTCGTTCCACATCAGCGAGCCAAAGCGCAGGGTCTTCATCCAAAACCGCCTCCGGATATGCTTCCGTCAAAATTGCGCGCAAATCCTCTGGATCGAACAGCACTGTTTCTGTAAATTGAACCGCGTCTTCCTCTCCCGGGCTTTCTACTTCCACCAGATATGGCACCGCACTTCCCCAGACATCTTCGGCGCTTTCTGTCATGCCGCCGGAAACCGCATGGAACGCCGCCATAGCAGGATCGCCCTGATAAGTCAGCACAAGACCGTCGGTCTCACGTACCGCCGCGCGAATCTTTTCCATATATGTTTCGCTATTTAAACCAAAGAGCGTTTCTATGGTGTCCGGGTCTGAAAGATCTCGATAGGCTTTGCAATGTCCTGGATCATCGCAGAGCGGAACGCCGTCGTGTACGCCATCCGACGGCGGATAGGTCATGCGGTACAGGATAAAACTCCGTGCCGCAATTACCTGCGCTTTTAACGCCTCCTCCGGAAAAGAGGCCGGCATCTCCGCTGCAAGCACCCCGACCAAATACTCGTCCAACGGGAATGAAAGTTTTTTTCCGGAAACCATCACATCAACCGAAACTGTCGCGTCCTGTGATACCTCTGCAAGAGCAGTAACAGTGGAGGATTCCGCTCCATCTGTTTCCAGATTTTCAGAAACCAGGCTTGTCTCTCCTTCAAAATTACGCGTTTCGCCCTTTTGCAGCAGAATCGGGGACAATACCGTTACCAACCATAGCAGACCCACCAAAAGCACTGTTTTTTTCATAATATACCCGCCTTTCGATCCTTTGCATGAGATTGTATACAATTATACAAGACACGTCTGATATTTTAGACACTATGCACGTTGACGAAAAAGAGTTTACCATGCTAAAATGATGGCACGGCAGAAGTTTTGAGCTTGTTCGTTGAATTTCTTTTTTCCTTTGCAAGAACAAATTTTAAAACCTGCAATTTTATTTTGGAGGGATCCCCAGTGACAGATGATCGTACCCAATCCAAGTTCATACTCAGCTTATGCGAGGAATACCGTAAAAATAACCGCATTGATCCTGCGCTGTACAATGATCCCGAAGTCAAACGCGGATTGCGCAATGCTAACGGGACCGGCGTCATTGCAGGACTCAGTCAGATCGGCGATGTCGTGGGCTATGATTTGCGCGACGGTGACCGGGTCAGCATCCCCGGCAAGCTGTATTACCGCGGGTACGATTTGGAGGATTTAATCAGCGGTTTTATGCGTGAGGGCCGTTATGGTTTTGAGGAAGTGTCCTATCTTCTGTTATTTGGCCAACTTCCGACACCCGCGCAGTTCCAATACATGTCTTCCCAGCTTGGTGTGCTGCGCCATCTGCCCGATTTCTTTACAGAGGATCAAATTTTGAAGTCCCCAAGTCCCAACATTATGAATAAGATGGCCCGGTGCACGCTGGGGCTTTATTCCTACGACCCGAATCCGGATGATACCAGTTTGGAAAATCTCATGCGGCAGGGCATGGAATTGATCGCGCGTTTCCCCATTCTTCTGGCCTATGCTTATCAGGCAAAACGGCATTTCTTCGATCATAAGAGTCTGCACATTCATTTCCCGCATGACAATCAATCCACGGCAGAAAGCATTCTGCGTGCCGTTCGTTCCGACAAACAGTTCACACAGGAAGAAGCCCGCCTTTTGGATCTCTGCCTGGTTCTGCATGCAGAACACGGCGGCGGCAATAACTCCACCTTTGCCTGTCGCGTTGTCTCCTCCTCCGGTACGGATACCTATGCCGCTATTGCCTCTGCGCTTTCCTCTTTGAAGGGACCGCTTCACGGCGGTGCGAATATTGCCGTTATGCAAATGTTTGCGGATATTCAACGGAACGTACGCAGATGGGATGATGAAGGAGAAGTGGCGGATTATCTTGCAAAGCTTCTGCGGCGTGAAGCCGGCGACCATTCGGGCAAAATTTACGGAATGGGGCATCCGGTTTACACCATCAGTGATCCCCGTGCGCGGATTCTGAAAGAGAACGCCCGTGTGCTTGCGGAAAAGAAAGGATATGGCGACGAATTCCATCTTGTGGAGCTGGTTGAGCGCCTTACGCCGGAGGTATTTGCAAAAATTAAGGGCAGCGACAAGCCCATGTGCGCAAATGTGGATATGTACTCCGGTTTCGTGTACAAAACCCTGGATATTCCGGTAGATCTGTATACCCCGCTCTTTGCCGCGGCCCGTATTTCCGGCTGGATTGCCCATCGTATTGAAGAAGTATGCGGGAATTCCCGTATTATTCGCCCCGCTTATCGTGTGGTATACGACAAGCGAAACTATATTCCCATGTCCGCTCGGTAAAAGACAAAAAAGGAACCCGGTATCTGTTCGATACCGGGTTCCTTTTTTATTTCCTATGTCTTTACGCTCTCAAGGAAACGCATGAAAGCCGCGTTTCCCACACCGTCTCGTTTAAAAACACCACAATGTTCCAGCACTTGCGCGAAAACCAGACCCGTTTCCCGATGCAAGATTTCCTGTACATTTTCCGCGGTAATCGCATACCGACTGCGAAGCATTTCCGCCCAGTCGGCGTGGGAAGAAGTCAGCGCGTTTTCCCGCAAATCTGTGCCACGGCATAACGCATCCGCAACAGCGGCCAATTCTTCCTTTAAACGTGCCGGAAGCACCGCCAGTCCCATCACTTCAATCAGCCCAATGTTTTCTTTCTTCATGTGGTGCAATTCCGGATGTGGATGAAAAATCCCCAACGGAAAGTCCTCCGAAGTCCGATTGTTGCGCAGTACAAGATCTAGCTCGAACAGTTCCCCGCGACGGCGCGCAATCGGGGTAATTGTATTATGCGGCGTATCCCCGGTACGCGCATAAATCCCGACAGACGAATCTGTATACGCACGCCAGACGGAAAGAATCCGGTCTGCCAGACTGACCAATCTCTCCGAATCTTCGGATTGCAGCCGGATCACAGAGAGTGGCCAACGAACGATACCTGCCGACACCTCCGGAAATCCGGAAAAAGAAAAAAGCGTTTCCACAGGGGCCGCTTCCATGGGAAAACGATGATGTCCCCCCTGAAAATGTGCATGAGAAAGGATGGAGCCTCCCACGATTGGCAAATCCGCGTTAGAACCCACAAAATAGTGCGGAAACTGACGCACAAAATCCAGAAGTTCCGCGAAACAGGCACAGTCAATTTTCATGGGCGTATGGGCGGCGCTGAGACAGATACAGTGCTCCGGATAGTATACATAGGGCGAATATTGCAAATACCACGGTGCACCGCAAATATTCAGCGGGATTATTCGGTGGTTTTGCCGGGCAGGATGGTTGAGCCGGCCCGCATAACCTTCGTTTTCCGCACATAACGCGCAACGCGGATAGCCGGAAGCAGGAAGATCCCGCGCTGCCGCAATTGCCTTTGGATCCTTTTCCGGTTTCGATAAATTGATGGTAATTTCCAGTGTGCCGTACGGGGTATGCGTCTTCCATTTGACGTCTCGGAGAATCCGGTCGCGTCGGATATAATTGGTATCCTGACTGAACTGGTAATACCAATCGGTCGCTTTTTGAGGAGATTCCCGGTAAAGCGACCAAAACCGTTCGACCACCTGTGCCGGACGGGGCGTCAGTCTGCCCATCAGCTCCGTATCCCACAAGTCCCGATAAGTCGTGGTATTCTCCGGCAGCAGGCCACGTTGGCAGACGTCATCCAGAAGTGTCTCCAAAATTTCAGCAAGGGGCGGAATCTCCCGAGGCGGCGCAGGTTCCGTCCAGCCATCCAAATGCAGCACGTCCAAAATGGTATTGACCGCCCAATTTTTTTCCCAAGATTCCACCAATCCGCAGCGCAGCGCATAATGGAGCAGGCAGGAGATCGCAGAATCCCTCACGATGATTCCTCCCCAAACCCGTCCGGATGCGTTCTGTGCCAGGCCCAGGCAGTTTCCACAATCGTTTCCAGGCTGTCATATACCGGCTTCCAGCCCAAAACCGACCGTGCTTTGTCTGAAGAAGCCACCAGCTGCGCCGGATCTCCTGCCCGGTGGGGACAGAGGACTTCCGGAATCGGATGTCCGGTAACGGTTCTTGCCACATCGACTACTTCTCTGACCGTAAATCCCACACCGTTTCCCAGATTAAACACGTCGCTTTTTCCGCTTTCCATCAAATACTGCAACGCCAGCACATGCGCCTGGGCAAGGTCACAGACGTGAATGTAGTCCCGGACGCAGGTTCCGTCCCGTGTAGGATAATCATTTCCAAATATGTTAATTTGATCTCTTTTCCCGTTTGCAACCTGCAAAATAAGTGGGATCAAATGGGTTTCCGGGTTGTGCGCCTCCCCGATTTCCGCGGAAGGATGTGCGCCGCAGGCATTAAAATAGCGCAGCGCCACATGGCGCAGGCCATGCGCCCGTTCCGCCCAATACATCATCCGTTCCATCGCCAGTTTTGTCTCACCGTAGCAATTCGACGGGATGGTAGAGTCTTCCTCCAGAATTGGGATACGTTCCGGCTCTCCATAAGTGGCCGCCGTTGAGGAAAACACAATGTGCCCCACGCCATGCGCAATCATACTCTTCAGTAAAACCGTCGTCCCCCATAAATTATTTTCATAATATTTCAAGGGGTTCGTCATGGACTCCCCTACCTGGGAAAACGCGGCGAAATGAATGACGCCATCCACAGGTTCCGTTTCAAAAAACCGATCCAGCGCCGCCTGATCGCGAATATCCAATTGATAAAACCGCGCGGCGGGATGTACCGCCTTACGAAAGCCGGTCGCCAGGTTATCCGCCACCACCACGTCATATCCGGCATCCAACAGAGCGCGTACTGTATGCGATCCAATATATCCCGCGCCGCCTAAAACCGCAATTGCCATGCTCTCACACCTCTTTCTCCTATTCATCCTGATTGATTAGACATCCGCCCTTTTCACGGATCCACAGCGTGTGGCATGTTCCGGCTCCCGTCAGGGCTTCTATCGCATTCCGGAAAGACGCCAGTCTGTCTTCGGGAACAAATGCCTGAATCGTGCCGGCAAACCCTCCACCATGGACCCGTATAGCGCCGTCGCCGGCCAGCGCTGTTCTTCCGATTTCCAACGCAAGCGGGACTGCTTGGTTTCGGGGCGTGGCTACAGACCAGGTATTTTGCAGGCAAAGTGAGGAAGAAAGACCCGATTCGTTAACAAGCTCCAGAAAACGAGGGAAATTTCCGTCCCGCAACGCCTGCGTTTCCGCCTCTACCCGGCGATCCTCTGCAAAAAAATGCATTGCACGCAGCACGGCACGATCTCCACAGCGCCTGCGCAGCGCGGGAATTTCCGTAAAAAACGCCGTTTCTTCGACGTCGCGCAGAACCGTCTTTCCGAAAAATGCCGCAACACGCCCCATCTCCTGCGTAATATCTGCATAATCAGAAGTCAGATCCTGATGGCTGGAACCGGTATCGACAATACAAAGCGCATATCCGCAACGGGAAAAATCAAACGATATCGTTTGGACTTCCGGGGTTTCCGGTTCCCGGAAATCAATTGCAATTGCGCCGCCCACTGCAGAACCCATCTGATCCATCAGTCCGCAGGGTTTCCCGAAAAAGACGTTCTCCGCATACTGTCCGGCTTTCGCAATTTCTACCGGCGTCAAACGATCATGGCAGCAAAACCGATTAAAAAGACATCCAATCAGCACCTCGTATGCAGCTGAAGAGGAAAGCCCGGAACCGGAAAGCACATTGGACTGTATGCAGGCGTCAAACCCCGTCACCGGATACCCCAAGGCGGCAACTCGAGCGGCGACACCCCGTACCAGCGCGGCCGACGTTCCGCGTTCTTCCTCGCGCGGGGTCAATTCTTCCAGCTGAAGTTCCAAAGCAGGGTAACCTTCCGAAAGGATCCGCACCGTTTGGAGGTGGTTTGGAGCAGCGCAGGCCAAAATGTCCAGATTTACACTGCCGCACAAAACCTTCCCATGCTGATGATCCGTATGATTCCCGCCGATTTCCGTACGCCCAGGCGCACTGCATAACAAAACGTCTTCGTTGGAACCAAACTGCCCTTCCCAGGCTTGCAGCAGCCGTTCCACCCGCGTCCGTACAGCAGACACATGCGCTTCTTCCCCATCAGGTGCATAGAGCGAACGCAAAGCCCGGTCATATGTGCCGGTTTTTAACGCATTACGCAGATATTCACAGGCACTCATTTGTCGTCTTCCTTTCTTTCCGCATCTCAAAAACGGTATTATCCTTTGTCTTCTGCATTTCCTTAAATTACAGTAGCATAAAACCGCAGTAGTTTCAAGAACAAAACACACAGGGGGCTTCCATTTTGCGAAAAGAAAAAGGGCCTGATGAGAGCGCTCAACAGGTCCTTTTTTCTTTTTACAGTTTCACATAGGCGCCCGGTTCCAACTTCAACGTGCGTCCCAGATAGGAAATCCAGACCGTCTGTGCGGAAGGGTTCTGCACGCGGTTACCGTCGACACTGAAAAGCAAACCGCGGAACGCCTCTATGTAGTCATATGCCTCTATATTGGTGCAATACCACACATCGCTTCGGCCGCCTACGCGTGCGGCAAAGTCTTCAATGACATTCCAGTTATCATTGCCCTCAAATTCATAGCTGTGACCCCACATGTAGAAGAACTTTGATTTCCGGGCAAACTCCGGCAAATGCTCGTCGTCGTCTAAAAACTGGTCAATCAGCTCAGGCAGCTTCGGGTCATTGTGATGACAGGTTGCTTTCAGACGCAGCCAGTCTTCCGGGAGCTCAAAGCGTCCCGTCGTCTGTACCGTACGTGCGTATACAATACCGCAGTTTTTCAAAATTTCCACCACTGCGTCATTATACGTCCCATAGGGGTACGCATGGCCGCGCACAATCCGGTCAAACTGCGCCTCAAGATTTTCCCGGTCCTTCATCACTTCATAGGTCGCCAGATTGAGCGGCAGCCGCTCCAGGAAAGGATGCGTCAAAGCGTGGGTCGCGATTTCCTGTCCACAGTCTTTATAAAGTGCCGTAACCTGTGCTTCTGTCATGCGGCGATGAACACGGCCCGCAGGGTACACCGTTCCCTCCGGCGCATATGCACCACTGTTTAAATTGAATGTTCCCTTCAATCCGTGGCGATTCATAATTTCAATCAGGCGTACATCCTGCTCAACGCCGTCATCATAGCTCAGCGTCAGCGCACGTTTCAAACCGCCTGGGAACAAAATCATGGGATTCGGCATAAATACATCTCCTTTTCTTCCGCAAATTCACCCAGTTTACTGCATTCTATTATAACACAGGCAAGATCAAGCGGCAAGATTTTCTGATGCACAAGCAGACGAACGCCTCATCAGGCACGTTTTTGCGGCATGGCCTTGCGCCACGCCGAAGCGTCCTTCCATTTTCCCGTACGAACACGCAAGTAGAACAACACAATTCTCACGTAACTATCGATTACCATGCAGGTAACCGCCGCGGGAAGGCCGTATCCAAGGATCTGAATACATACGATTGCACCGAGCAACGCGCGGAAAAACCACATGCCGGAAGCTGTGATAATCATCGGCCACAGCGTATCTCCCGCGCCGCGCAATCCGCCGGCAAATACCATTGCTCCGGTCTGCGCAGGCTGTAAAATTGCCGCAATGCGAAGG
>CALWBW010000013.1 GCA_944376195.1 uncultured Clostridia bacterium
TTAAGAAATTGTCAAGAAATAAAAATATTCTCTTTTTGCAAATACCAAAATTTGAGATATCTACTTTCGTATGAAAGGTAGTCCCTTCGGTAATAATGATAGCAGATGAAAACGGAGGGACATGGATGTGCTCAATAAGGTAGAGATTTGCGGCGTAAATACGTCGCGTCTTCAGGTGTTGACCAACGAGGAAACCAACTATCTGCTGAAAGCCTGTCAGGAGGGAGACCGGGAAGCACGGGAGAAATTGGTCCAGGGAAATCTTCGTCTGGTGCTCAGCGTCATCCAGCGATTTACCAATCGTGGCGAAATGGTAGACGATCTTTTTCAGGTAGGATGTATCGGCTTAATTAAATCCATTGACAACTTTGATCTCTCACAGAATGTCAGGTTTTCCACCTATGCGGTGCCGATGATTATCGGAGAGCTGCGCCGGTATTTGCGGGATAACAGCGCTATCCGGGTCAGCCGTTCCATGCGGGATACGGCTTATCGTGCCATGCAGGCGAAAGAACGTTTTATGAATGCCAATCAGCGTGAACCGACGATTGACGAACTTGCCCGGGAAATGGGATTGCCAAGAGAAGAAATCGTATTTGCGCTGGATGCAATTGTTGATCCGGTATCTCTTTATGAACCGCTTTATTCTGATTCAGGCGATGCGGTATGTGTCATGGATCAGGTACGGGATACTTCTAATACCGATGAAAACTGGTTGGAGAAAATTGCATTACGCGATGCAATGGAGCGGCTTTCCGAACGGGAAAAGCACATTTTGGCCCTTCGATTCTTCGAGGGACGCACGCAGACAGAAGTTGCTGCTGAAATTGGAATTTCGCAAGCACAGATCAGCCGTCTTGAAAAAGCGGCGCTGGAGCATATCAAAAAGCAAATTTAAGTGATCGCAAACCCTTTTTCCGGCGCAATTGCCGTCTTGTTCTTCCGGAACTGTCATTGCGCCGGCCTAGTTGTTTTTAGCACGTGTTTTGTACGTTTGCAACGAAGTAAAAATCACGAGAGAAAAGAGTAACCGTTTGGGGTCTCCTGTAATATTATGATCATGTAATCCACCGACAACAACAAATTCCAATGTCGGTAAGATGGAGGTAACCAAATGTCTTGTAACGGATACTCTTTTTGTGGCAACGGCAATAATTCCTGCATGTGGACGCTCATCATCATTGCAGTCGTGTTTGTTTGGCTGAACTGCTTTGGCGGCTGCGGCCTGTGCTGCGGCAGCAACAACAATTGCTGCAACAATTGCTGCGATTGCTAAACATGTTGTCTTATACCAAGGAAAACATAAATCCCCGCGCCAAACGGCGCGGGGATTACTTTTTTCAAGCTTATGTTGGGAAGGCGTTGTCATATCGCTGAAAAATTGCAGCCAACTCACAGCGTAATACAGCCCCTTGAGGATCTAAAATTTTTTCGCTTTTTCCAACGAAAATCCCGGTTATAAAGCACCAGCATACAGGCTGATAAGCCCACTCCGAAAGCGCGGAACGATCCTGAAAAGAAATCTGATACGTGGGAGCATCCCATAGGGAATCTGTTTGTTTTTGTGCATATCGATAGAGGAGAACCGCCAGCTGCTCGCGAGTGATGGGATCTTCCGGCCCAAATATCGTGTCCTCATATCCGGTCATGAATTTTTCCGACGCGGCCCAACGAACCGCCTCCGTGTACCATTCGCCTGGCGGAACGTCCTGGTAACGCAAGGCATAGTTGACTACCGGCTTTCCGGCATAGAGCCAGAGTGTTGTGACCGCTTCGGCACGGGTAACAGTTGCAGCCGGTTGAAAAGACTGATTGTCGGACAGCTTCATCAAATTGCGCGTCACGGCGTACAGGGCAGCGTCATAAAACCAATCGGTTTCCAAAATATCGGAAAATGACGGCAGAGTGGTTTTTAAAAAGGCAAGATCTGTGTCATAATAGATCGTCAGCGCCTCTTGAAGCGCATCGTCGGACTGTTCCAAACAGGCGCCGTAAAAATAACGGTCGAGGTATTGAAAATCTTTGATCGTAATGCTTTTTTCTGCTAGGAACGCCTGTTCTGCGTCCGTAAGGCCGGCCTGATATTGCTCCAGATCATACTGCGCTTGCCATGCGCGAAATGCGGCTACGGTCATTTTGTCTGGATCGGCATTTTGAAGTTCCGGATAAGAGTTCAAAGTAGATGCAAGACCTGCATCTGACAAGGTTTGCATTCCGCTGAGAATTTCATATTCGCTGTACGTAAAGGTTTCTGCGTCTGCATACCCCAGGTTCTTGAGTGTTTCGGTCAGTTCGGAGGGAAACGCGGAAAGAGGGGTTTCCGAAAAGACACGCGCCATATCAAAATGCGGCACATGGAGTCCCATGGAAGTGGGCAATGAAATCGCAGACAGCAACTTTTGATGGAAGGGCGTTTCCGGCTGCGCAAGGGCTTCCAGGATTTCGTAGCCATAGAACAAAGCTCCATGGAATAGAGAAGGTTTATCACCTTGACAAAGGAACTCTTCATAAAAATCAGCAGGAGCGTACCAGACGCCGTTTTCCAGGATTACGGGAGCCGACATGGCAGCAAGAATGACATCGCCGCGGAAAATCAGCGGAGAGTCCGCAGAGAGGTTAATCTGCAAACCGTCTTCGCTGAGCCGTACACCCTGCGCAAACGCTTCTACCTGTATATCAGAAGTTTCCGCAAGAATGGAAAGATTGACATAGCGTTTCCCCTGAATTTCCTCGAAAAGGGGGGAAGAGGACTCTTCCGCCGATACGGAGATTTGCATCGACAGAAGCGCAAAGATCAGAAACAATGCCAAAAACCGCTGTCTCATGAAAAAACACCCCTTTCGTCTAAAGACGGTTTTTCCGCTTGTGCACTTCTCAAATGACTAGATGAAAATATGTTACGGTATGCAGCTTAGGAAAGATTGCCGACGATGGAAGTGGAGAGCGTCTGGTAGTCAAAAAGTTTTTGTCCGGCTCTGCGGCAGGCTTCCATATCCACTGCGTCATATGCGGCGACGATTTCCTCCGCGGTGGGAACCCGGCCAAGCAGCAGTTCTGAGCGGGCCATATGATTCATACGGGCGACTGTGCTCTCAAGCCCCATCAGGACGTTGGCTTTCGTCTGACCGCGCGTGCGATCAAGTTCCTCTTCGCTGGGGCCTTTTATAAGCAGGCGTTCTACCTCGCCGCGTATCATTTCAATGGCAGCTGTCTGAGAAGTCGGATTGGTGGCAACATAGACGCCGGAGACGCCGGTGTCGGCATGAGAGGACTGAAACGTGTAAATGGAATAGCAGAGGCCGTTTTCTTCTCGTATTTTTTGAAAGAGACGTGAGCTCATTCCACCGCCTAAAATACTTGAAAAAATTTGTGCGGCATAGCGATCCGGATCACCAAGCGGGATTCCCTGAAATCCCAGGCAGATATGACTCTGCTCAATGGCTTTTTTCCGCGTAATGGCGGCCGGTACATATTGGGCTGTTTGAAATTTCGGAGCCGGAACGCGGCGGATTTTGGAAAAAGTTTCGCAGAGCAGGTCCTCTACTCGGTCGTCGAAACTACCGGAAATTCCAACGACCATGTTTTCCGCCGTATAATGTTCCTGCATATAGGCACGCAGAATCTCTCCGTTCATGGCAGCCAGGTTTTCCCGGGTACCAATGATCGGGAACCCAAGCGGAGATTTCTGATAAACTGCACTGAAGAGGTTTTCCATGACGAGTTCATCCGGGGTGTCTTCATACATATCAATTTCTTCCCCGATGACACCTCGTTCCAACGCCAATTCATTTTCCGGAAAGAGCGGAATGGTCAGCATATCCCCCAAAATCCGGATTCCATCCAGAAGGTCAGAATCAAGCGCACGAAAATAAAAGCTTGTGCACTCCTTGGTTGTGAAGGCGTTAAACTGGCCGCCGAGCGCATCCATCTGGCGCGCAAGTTCCGCGGACGATGCGTTCTCCGTCCCTTTGAAGAGCATATGCTCGATAAAATGCGAAATGCCGTTTTCGGCTGCCGTTTCATAGCGGCTCCCATTCCCAATCCACACGCCGACGCTTGCGCTGCGTACATAGGGAATACGTTCCAATAGAATGCGGAGACCGTTTTCCAAAGTTTTTTTAACAATCATAGAATCCATTCCTATAATTTTCGATTTTTTACTGGTGGTGCGTAGGAACTGCAATCAGACAATATAGCATAGTGTTTACCGGTATGCGAGAAATTAAACGGGCAGACGGGCTCGCTATGACAGTGCGCCGATACGGCGTGCTACATCAGCCAAAACACCGTTATACCAGCTGTCTTTGTTTAGCCGGGCAACTGTTTCCGGATAGGAAAGCAGATCAAGTCGCTCGACTTCCTCTTTTTGCGGCGTGCAATCTGATAAGGTAAACGATGCCTGTACAAAATAAATGTCAAATAAGCTGTTCCATTGGGTGACGGTGTGCGCGATATGGATCAGCTGCGTTTCTTCAAAGTGCAGGCCGACTTCTTCCACCGCTTCCCGTACGGCGCCCTGACGGCTCGTCTCGCCGGCCTGTACCCTGCCGCCGGTAATATCCCAGATGCCGGGGAAGTGCTCCTTTCGAAAAGAGCGCTGCTGCACAAGAAATTTGTTTTCATGGTTACAGATGATAATATGTACGAGAAGGTTATACATGCCGGGCGGAAAGTCTTTGCCCTTTTGTACGGTCATTCCGGTAGGCGTACCGTCGAGACGGTATAAATCCCAGAGTTCCATGTGTGATCTCCTTGTATGGAAAGAAAAGAGGCGGTCAATAGCCGCCTCTTTAGTAAATACTTATTTCTTTTCTTCTTCCGTAACGTCCTTACGGGAGAGGTTGATACGGCCTTTTTCATCGATCTCAATGACTTTGACCCAGGTCTCGTCGCCGATATTGAGGACATCCTCCACTTTCCCGACGCGGTGGTTTTCAAGCTTTGAGATGTGGATCATACCTTCCTTACCGGGAGCAAACTCGACAAACGCGCCAAAGGTCATGATGCGGGTAACCTTACCGTAGAACACATCGCCGACCTGCGGATCTTTCACAATGCTGTTGATGATTTTGAGCGCACGGCGGCACGCCTCGATATCTGTGGAGGAAATGAAAATGCTGCCGTCTTCCTCAATGTCGATCTTTGTACCGGTGTCGGCAGTAATCTTTTGAATTACGCTGCCGCCCTTACCAATGACCTCGCGGATTTTATCTGTATCAATGGTGGTACGGATCATCTTGGGCGCGTACCTGGAGAGTTCCTTACGCGGCTCGGGAATTGCCTTTAACATGATTTCATCCAGAATCGCGAAACGCGCGATGCGGGTACGCTCGAACGCGGATGCAATAATCTCACGTGTCAGACCATCGATCTTGAGGTCCATCTGGATGGCGGTGATGCCCTTCTTTGTGCCGGCAACTTTGAAGTCCATATCGCCGAAGAAGTCCTCAACTCCCTGGATATCGGTAAAGGTCAGCCAGCGGTCGCCCTCGGTGATCAATCCGCAGGAGATACCGGCAACAGGCGCCTTGATCGGTACGCCGGCATCCATCAACGCGAGTGTGGAGCCACAGACGGACCCTTGAGAAGTAGAGCCGTTAGAGCTCAGGACTTCGCTGACCAGACGGATGCAGTACGGAAACTCCGCTTCAGACGGAATAACGGGCTCAAGCGCACGCTCTGCAAGCGCACCGTGGCCGATTTCGCGGCGGCCGGGACTGCGAATGCCGCGCGCCTCGCCGACGGAATACGGCGGGAAATTATAATGATGAATATAGCGTTTGGAATCTTCATCGTAAATGGTATCAAGCATTTGGAAATCGCCCACAGTGCCAAGCGTGACGGTGGTGAGCACCTGCGTCTGGCCGCGGGTAAAGAGTCCCGAACCGTGGGTGCGCGGCAGAATGCCGACTTCGGCGGCCAGCGGACGTACTTCGTCAAGCGCGCGTCCATCCACACGTTTCCCTTCCAGCAGCCAGCGACGGACAACCTGCTTCTCAAGTTTATAGAGGCAGTCATCAATGAGGGCGTCGCTGTCCGGATACTCCTCGGCAAAGTGCGCCTTGACATCCTCAGTCAGTTCAGCCAGCCGCGGATCACGCACGGTCTTGTCATCTGTATCCATGCAGTACTGCATTTTTTCGGTGGCATACGCCGCAATCTTTTCAAAAAGCACGTCGTCATGCGGTTTCTGTGCATATTCGAATTTTGGTTTGCCGATTTCGGCGACAATCTTTTCAATGAACGCGATCGTCTTCTTGTTTTCCTCGTGGGCAAACATGATGCCTTCCAGCATGATGTCGTCCGGCACTTCTTTGGCACCGGCTTCAATCATAGCCACCTTGTCTCCGACAGAGGCTACAGTTACATACATCTGGCTGCGCTCCGTTTGCTCGGCTGTGGGGTTAATCACATAGTTTCCGTCTACATATCCGACAACACAACCGGCAATCGGACCGCCCCACGGAATATCGGAAATGGCAATGGCTACGGATGCGCCGATCATGCCGGCAATTTCGGGAGAATTGTCATGCTCTACCGACATGACCGTACAGACAAGCGCGACATCGTTGCGCATGTCCTTCGGGAAAAGCGGACGAATCGGACGGTCAATCAGGCGGCCTGCCAAAATGGCTTTTTCAGAAGGACGGCCTTCACGGCGCTGGAAACTGCCGGGCACACGGCCGACCGCATAAAGCCGCTCTTCAAAGTCAACGGACATCGGGAAAAAGTCTACGCCTTCACGAGGCTTCGGGGAAGCGGTGACGTTGACCAGCACAGCGGTATCGCCGTAACGAACCATGCAGGATCCGTTTGAAAGTTGGGCAAGCTTTCCGGTTTCAATTACGAGCTTGCGCCCACCGAGCGTCGTCTCATAGGCGTGCTCATGAAATTCCATTTTTTTCATTTTTGTGCTCCTTTTGCAAGTTTTTTTCGGAGCCCATAGCGTTTAGCACTTGAAAACACCGTCAAAGTAGTTTGGCGGCAGGTTCAACTGCTAAACGACGACTATGGTCTCCTTTTTACGTTGTAGCAGAAAATACAACGAGCGGGGGCGCGGTCGGCGCCCCCGCAGCTTGTCGTGTACTATCTGCGCAGGTTGAGGTCGGCAATAATTTTACGGTAACGCTCGATGTCGTTCTTCTGGAGATAGTCCAAAAGTCTGCGGCGGCGACCGACCATTTTGAGAAGACCACGGCGGGAATGATTATCCTTGTGGTGTACCTTTAAATGCTCGGTGAGGTAGGCGATACGTTCCGTAAGAATTGCAATCTGCACCTCGGGAGAACCGGTATCGGTTTCATGCAGACGATTCTTCTCAATGACTGCGGTTTTTTGTTCTTTCTGCAACATGTTGTCTTCTACTCCTTTTACAAAATGCCGGAAGCACGGAAAGGGGCGGTGTAGAATCCCGTTCTGACGGGCATAAAACCCCCAATCTGAGCCTCGGTTCAGGCAGCTTCATAACTGCGCGAATCTACTATACCATATTGCAGGAAGTTTGTAAAGCATGTTTTTCCTATTTCGTCGTAAAAAACGTTGCGAAACCTAGTATACCCGAATGATACCTGGTTCAATCAAAGAAACGTGGCTCATCGGGATTTTTCTGTAATATCCTGTTGAAAAAAGGAGCCTTCCTATGGTATAATACAAACCGTGATATGTAAACCGGCAGTTTTGTAAACTGTTTTTTTTAAAGCGTTTAAACGGTGCTTTGACAATTGGATGATTTGAGATAATAAGGAATTTTTGGAGGCGGAGGTTTGGTATGTTTCGGAATAAGAAACGTGGGATTGCGCTGATTTTGGCATCTATGTTGATTTGTACTGCTTTATCCGGCTGTGCCGAACAGGGCACGGGAAATGAACAGACGGAAAGTGTTTTGCAGATTACGCCCGAACAGTATGACGCGTCGTATTGGGCGTCACTGTCAAAGAATAGCGGCAATGTCTTGCTCTCTGCCACAGAAATTGCACAGTTGAATACGCAGACTGCGACCAGTGTGGAGAGTGTCGTTGATTTGGTCACCTATCCTTCTGAATTGAGTTCCGCGGTACTGAATTCGTATTTGTCGACATATGAGCTGCCGGAAGGGAACCTCTACGGTGCGGATGGAAGTATAATTTATGAGGCACCCGTGGTCACCTATGATGAGGAGGGCAATGAAATCCCGCCGGAGGAGACCAGCTCTTATTTGGAAGATATTCGTACCAATATGAATTTGAGCACGATTGCCGCGACAAACCGGGTGAGTTATGCATTGACGCTTCAGAATACGTCGCTTCGTCGTTTCCCATCTTCTGACCGCGTGTTTGCCTCTGCGGAAAATCAGAATGAGGATTTGTTTTTGGAATCTCCGCTGGTAATTGGAGAACCGGTGGTTGTGCTGCATACCAGTGCGGACCAAACGTGGTATTATGTCCAATTGCGCAATTGCCGCGGTTGGGTGTACTGGTCCGATCTGGTGTTTTTAGAGAAAAGCGCTTGGGTGTCCTACATTGAGAGTACGGAATTCGTGGTCGTGACAGATCCTACGATTACTCTCACACCTTCCACGCCGTCGGATTCTCGTCTGACATTATATATAGGAACGGTGCTGCCGATTTATACGGATGCTCCTGAGGAAATCAATGGACAGAGTACCGAAGGGTGTTATGTAGTTCGTGTACCGGCCAAAGACCGCTTTGGAAATTTGGAGTATAGTCCGCTTTTGATTCCGATGGGCAGCGGCGTATCCTATGGATTCTTGCCGTACACCTATGAAAATGTGTTGGAAGAAGCTTTCAAGTTGGCGGGAGAAAAGTTGCGGACACGTGGGCTTTCCTATGGCTGGGATGCCGATCGTTTCTTTGCAACGCTTTATAAGTTATTTGGAATTTACCTGCCGTCCACGATCGAGGAGCAGAAGACGATGGTTTGCGTGGATACCAATCTGCAGGAAATGTCTGCAAAGGAGAGAAATAGTTATTTTTCAAAACTTTCTCCGGGGACGCAATTATATTCTGATTCTTCTGCTTTCCTTTATTTGGGGTCTGTGGATGGCGTGCATTATATCTTACATCCGGCAACCAGCTTTTTTGTGGGAGAGACCCGATATACGGCAAACAGTATTTTAATCACGCGGATGGACATCATTCAGGAAAGTGGCCTGTCCTATTATGATGCCGTAACCATGGGACGTGTTTTTGGAGTTTCAAAATAACAAAAGATTTTTTATAGAAACGGTATTTGACCGCCGCGAATTTCGCGGCGGTTTTTTTATCGCTCAGAGTTAAAAAACGAGGATTGACATTTGCGAAACTTAATGGTATCCTGATACCGAAATTGGAAAGCGTCTAATATTAAATCGATTATTTATTTGACGTTAATTTATGAGGTGTGAGATTTTGAATAAGGCACTTGCTTTTTCGGCATTGCACTCCTCAGTAAAAAAAGGAGGGTTGACGTTGGAGTATCGGGAATTGATGCGCCGGTTACTTTATATTGCCAAGCTGCATCGTGTTCTTTCTGGGAAAAGCCTTGCCAAAATGAGTCCATATGCCGGGCAATGGATGCCGACGATTTGGTACGTGATTGATCATGATGGCTGTACGCAGACGGAACTTGCCGCTTTTCTTCGTGTGACGCCTGCCTCAGTCGCGTTATCCACAAAACGGATGCAAAAAGCCGGATATTTGGAAAAAGAAGTGGATGAATATAATCTTCGCCGGAATAAATTGCATGTTACGCCATTGGGGAAAAAACTCGCGGCAGACTGCAAGGGCGCTTTTGATGCACAAGACCGGGAGACATTTAAAGGTTTCACCGAAGAAGAACTGGAAACGCTTAATAGTTATCTTGATCGAATTGCCATGAATATGAGTGGCGGCAGACGCCTGAGTTTTGGCGATTTGCTGGACATGCAAAAACAAAAAGACGAAGAGCAATGAGGTGATGTGGGCATATGGTGATCAGAAAACTTCTTTCCTGTGTGGGAAAGTATAAGGCAGCGGCGATTCTGGCGCCGATTACGATTATCCTTGAGGTTATTCTTGAAACGCAGATTCCGCTGTATATTTCCGATATTGTCGATACCGGCATCAACGGAGGGGCAGGTATTGCCTATGTTTTAGAAGTCGGCGGCAAGATGATTCTGATGGCGGTTTTATCCATGACCTGCGGAATTTTGTCGGCCAAGTTTGCAGCGGTTGCCGGCACGGGTTTTGCTTATAATGTACGAAATGAAATTTTTAATAAAATCCAGGATTTTTCTTTTGCCAATATCGATCACTTTTCGACGCCGTCACTGATTACCCGTCTGACGACGGATGTAAACATGGTGCAGATGGCGTTTACTTCCTGCATTCGCATGTTGGTTCGCGCGCCTGTCATGCTGGTTATGGCGACTTGGATGGCGGTACGGATTAATGCACAGCTTTCGCTGGTTTTCCTGGTGGCAATTCCTCTTCTGGGCGTCAGTCTGGCGCTGATCTCGAAAAATGCCATGCCGCGCTTTTCGGCAATGTTTAAGAAGTACGATGCGCTCAATGCGTCGATACAGGAGACATTAATTGCAATCCGGGTAGTGAAGGCCTTTGTGCGTGGGGAGCATGAAATTGAAAAATTTGAGGTTAGTGCAACGGATGTGCAGAATGCGCAAAAACGTGCGGAAAAACTGATTATTTTAAACGGTCCCATCATGCAGTTTGCCATGTATGGCTGTATGATTGCCGTGTCTTGGTTTGGTGGCATACATATCCTGGAAGGAACGATGACGACAGGCCTTTTAATGAGCTTTATCAGCTATATTACGCAAATTCTTTCGTCTCTTATGATGGTATCCTTCATGTTTGTCATGATTGTCATGGCACGTACTTCGATTCAGCGTATTGGTGAGGTGCTTTATGAAGTGCCGGATATTAACGACGATCACGCAAGCGCCGCACTGCAGGTGGAAGATGGTTCAATTGAATTCGACCATGTCAATTTCAGTTATGCAAAGAAGGAAGATAATCTGACCTTGGAGAATATCAGCTTCCGGATTAATCCCGGTGAAACAATCGGGATAATCGGTGGAACCGGTTCTGCAAAGTCTACGCTAGTGCAGTTGATTCCACGGCTTTACGACGTATATGCCGGAGCCGTTAAGGTCGGAGGGCATGATGTAAGGGAATATAAGATTGAAAATTTGCGTGAGGCTGTGGCAATGGTGCTGCAAGTCAACAATCTTTTTGCCGGGACAATCCGTGAAAATATCTGTTGGGGGAAAGCGGACGCAACGGATGAGGAAGTGGAAGCTGCATGCCGCGCTGCGCAGGCCCATGATTTCATTATGAGCTTCCCGGACGGATACGAAACGGAACTGGAACAAGGCGGCGTTAACGTATCCGGCGGACAGAAGCAACGGCTCTGTATCGCCCGTGCGCTGATAAAAAAGCCGAAAATCATCATTTTGGATGACTCGACAAGCGCCGTCGATGTGGCAACGGATGCAAAAATCCGGCAGCAGTTGCGCCAAAATTTAAAAGACACCACTACAATTATTATTGCACAGCGCGTTACGTCCATTGCGGATGCGGATAAAATTATTGTGATGAACGATGGCCGGATTGACGCCATTGGGACACACGAGGAATTGATGAAAACCAACCGGATTTACCGCGAAGTGTACGAATCACAGCAGAAGGGAGTGGCGTGACGTGGAAAAAACGCGTAATAATGTGCCGGACGAGGCAGCGCCGCGCCTGGATGGAGCGCCGAAAAGCGCGCCAAAAGAGAAGTATCAGATGAAACCCGGGGGCCGGGGGCCGGGTGGACGAGGCCGCGCCTTGGAAAAGCCGAAAAATGCTATTGGTACAACCAAGCGGCTGCTGGCCTATTTGAAAGAGTTCCGGCTGCAGCTTGTGATTGTAGCGATTACGTTGATTGTCACGGCGGTCACCAATGTTGTTGCAACGTATTTTTTAAAACCGATTTTTAATGATCTGGCGGAGATGTCGGGACAGAGTAACCCGGACCTTTCGCATTTTATTGAGACTTTATTGCTGCTCGGTACGATTTATCTTGTGAGTATCGCAAGCTCATACCTGTACTCGAGGCTGATGCTAAATATTTCTACCGGCGTGCTGAGGCGTGTGAGAATTGATCTGTTTTGCCATATGCAGTCCCTTGAAATGCGGTTTTACGATTCCCATACGCACGGTGAATTGATGAGTCATTTTACCAATGATACCGATACGCTGCGTGAAATGATTTCAAACAGTCTGCCGCAGGGAATCCAGTCGTTGATCACCATTGTGGGCGTATTCGGCATGATGCTTTATTTAAGCTGGCAGCTTACAATTCTGGTGCTTGTCATGCTGGCTGTAATCTTTTTCATTATCAAAAAAATCGGTGGGAGAAGTGCAAATTATTTTATTAAGCAGCAGCGCGCGTTGAGCCAGGTAAACGGATTCATCGAAGAGCATATTGAGGGACAGCGCGTAATTAAAGTTTTCTGTCATGAGCCGCAAACCAAGCAGGAGTTTGCTGAATTGAACGAGCAATGGCGCGACGCCGCCGCAAACGCGCAGACTTTCGGCGGCGTGATGGGACCGATTATGGGAAATTTGTCCCATGTCCATTATGCTGCAACGGCAGCTTTGGGAGCAGCTCTCGCCATTTCCGGGATTCTTGATATCGGAACGATTGCGTCGTTTTTGCAGTATACCAGAAATTTTTCAAACCCTGTAACGCAGATATCCCAACAGTTCAATAACATTCTTTCAGCGCTGGCCGGCGCAGAGCGAATTTTTGGATTGATTGACGTGCCTTCAGAGTCGGATACCGGAGATGTCGTTTTGGTCAATACGGAAACTGCGCAGGATGGAACGCTGCGGGAGAGCGTGAAACATACGGGGCATTGGGCCTGGAAAGTGCCGCATGAGGATGGGGGCTACGAGTATGTGGAAGTGCGTGGTGACGTGCGGTTCCACAATGTGGTTTTCGGATATGATCCGGAAAAAATTGTTTTGCACAATGTCAGCCTCTACGCCAAACCGGGACAAAAAATTGCGTTTGTCGGTTCAACCGGCGCCGGTAAGACGACGATTACCAACCTGTTAAACCGATTTTATGAGATTAACGAGGGGACCATTACCTATGATGGGCTCGACATCCGCCGAATTCGCAAGGAGGATTTGCGGCGCTCCATGTCCATGGTCTTGCAGGATACCCACCTCTTTACCGGTACGGTACGGGAGAATATTCGCTATGGGCGTTTGGACGCGACCGATGAGGAAATTGTGGAGGCTGCAAAGCTGGCCAATGCCGATTTCTTTATCTCTCATTTGCCACGTGGTTATGATACGGTCTTAACAGGGGATGGGTCCAATTTATCCCAGGGACAGCGGCAGTTGATTGCAATCGCACGTGCAGCTGTGGCAAACCCACCCGTCCTGATTCTGGATGAAGCGACGTCTTCCATCGATACCCGTACGGAAAAACTGATTGAACAGGGAATGGATACCCTGATGGAAGGACGTACGGTGTTTGTTATTGCACACAGACTTTCGACAGTTCGCAATTCTTCTGCTATCATGGTGCTTGAACATGGGGAAATCATTGAGCGAGGCGACCATGATGATCTGCTTGCACAGCATGGGCGGTATTATGCTTTGTATACCGGAATGTTTGAACTGGATTAAACGTTGAAATTCTGGAAGTTCAGAGAGCAAACGGATGGCAAGGTGATTCACAGGCGGGAACGGCATCCCGCCTGTGAATAAAATCCTGGGCAGATGAAAAAAAGACTTGACAAGCTTCGTCTGATTCGTTATAATAGCATTCGTTAATTGCTGTGGCCGAGTAGTTCAGTTGGTTAGAACGCTAGCCTGTCACGCTAGAGGTCGAGGGTTCGAGCCCCTTCTCGGTCGCCAAGTTTTTTGCTGTTGTAGCTCAGTAGGCAGAGCACATCCTTGGTAAGGATGAGGTCACCGGTTCGAATCCGGTCAACAGCTCCATTTTAAGCACTCAAACTTGAGGGTTTGAGTGCTTTTTCTTGCTTTTTCTGAACTTTTTAAGGCAATTTGTATTTGGACCCATGACCTCCTACTCAATTTTCGGGGTGTTTTGCAAATGGATTTGCAAATTTTCCGCGCTTCTATGTGCCTGAGACCATTGTGCCGCAACGGTTTGCGAGTTTTAGGCTGTGCAAATGCTTTGCAAATCGGAGGTGGTTTTGCCGCCATAGACACGATCAATAGCGGCTGTTGCGGTTGAGGTGTTGCCTCGGCCTTTGACATAGTGCTTCAAGGTCATCGCTGACGTGGTATGCCCTGCCGCATACTGCGCCAACTTAATATCATGGCTCTGATCGTAGAGGTCGGTTAAGACAGTTGTGCGGAAGCGTATGGGAGTAATCTTTTCAGTAAAGCCCGTGTCGGCTTGAATCCTCCAACACATACGCTTAACTTGCTGATACGATAAAGGCTTCTCACCGCCGAAAACAAACTCGCCTGATGCACCACGGACAAGGTAATCAACAGCTATGTGTGACAACCCTATGTCCCTCTCGCTGGCCTCGGTTTTCGGCTTTTTGATCTCTGGCTGATTGCGGTTAGGATGGGTTACTGCCCTGCGGATATGTAGCACCATGTTATCGGTGTCTATATCCTCCCATTTCAGTCCAAGCACTTCTTCCAGTCGTAGCGGGTGCAGGGCTTGTAAGGCCAGATAAGCCCGATCTACGGGATTTTTAATATCACCGATATGCTGGATCAGATAACGCATTTGCTCCACGCTGTAAGTGTCAGTATACTTGCTTGCTGCCCCCGTGATCTTCAGCCGCTTTGACTTGAGCGGGTTCTTATCAATCAAGCCCTCTTCCAGTGCTGTATCAAGTATCATGTTCAATACTTGCTTTGCCTTCTGTTTAGTAGCTTTGGCTCCACTCATGCTATTAAAAAACCGTTGCACGTCATCCGTCTTAATATCCTCTACGGTAAACCCGTCAAAGAAGGGGAGCAAATGAAGTGTGAGCTGCCGCTTGTAGGTGGTAGCTGTGGCGGTCTCCACATTTGGAGCGGAGTAAGTGTTGTACCAATTCCAGGCGTATTCTGCGAAGTTGTGTTTCGGCTTGTTTTGCGAATCTCCACTAAGTAGCCTTGCCAGCTTGTCAGCGTATTCCTGCTCGGTGTTTGCGTGAATCCAACGCCGAGCACCGTTAATTATAATCGTGCGGTTGATTTTTGTTGCCATTTCCGAAAAATCCTCCTGAAATGGCACACAACCAGATTGATTTATGTAATTCTCAAGGTGCTGCGATTCCAATTTTAGCATAGAATCGAAATCGTAGCAACCTCTGGATGTATCATGGAAAAGCCCTGTGCGGTCATAGTAGCCGACAATGGCTCCGTTAAATAATCTCTGCAATAGGTAAAATTTCCTCCTTCAGTTCATAAGTTTTCCACCTTTCTTGATCTTGTTAGCGTCTATAAATCTTGTTTACTTGGTGGTTACTTTTTATAGTAAGCCCGGCAAATGCCCAGGCGAATAATCTTGTTCGGCGTGTTGTCTTGTTCTGTTTCCTTGATCTTTTAACTGTTCTACTCGAAATATCATCGGAATTTTTCTCGATCCGATGACATAAAATAGGGGGATTTTATGCCATCAAATCACCGCAAAACGCCATGCTAATGTGCATTTTCCGATGAACTTACGATGAATACTTTTTTCTCTTTTTATTGTATTGACTGAATCTCTCAAATCCGGGTAAACTTGCACACATATTGTCAGAAGGTATCATAATAAAATATCTGAATCGGGGTGACATTCCTTCAACATAGCTTTCAAGGCACTTAACCTTGACGAATATTTTTTCGCACATTTTGGCGTGCTGCTTGTTAAGGTCTTTTACAACACATCCTATATCTCGCTGACTAATAAGCCACCGAGAATCATGAATGACTTCTGGCACAAAGAAAACATAGTTTTTCAGGTCAATTGCTTGAAGATGCTGCCTTAGATGTACCATAGCTATATACTTGTTTTTCTTTTTGCTAAATGCCATAACAGCGTCAGTAGGACTGTCTGATAGTTTATATTCATCAATCCAACTGTGCGTAATCTTTCTGCCTTCCAGATGACTTGTGATAATGTCGCAACTTGCCCGGAGCTGCATAGTGCTGTTTGATTGCATAGATCAACCTCCTTATTAATTGTTGTTATATTTGAGCATTGCGGATGCAATGCGAAACTGCGAAGGCAATTCGCTGTAAAGCGATTGCCAAGCAGATTCATGCAGAGTTACACTGATAAGAATGTGGGGATTTTGGGGGGTGTCTTATAATAGAGGACACCCCCTATTTTCTCCACACTATTACGCCTTTAGAATCGTCCAAACTGAACTATAATCTTTCCTGATACCATCTATCACTTTGGTTTTGCGGCGGGAAATAATTATGTACGGTAAATTCTCAGATGCAAGGTAATCATTTAGGGAAACAAGGCTGTGTTGTAGCTTCCCTTTGTAATCCTTTAATCCGATCTTCTCTATTACAGGCTTACGATCCTTGGCATTGAGCATATCTACTCCCACCATAGAATCTAAATAATCAATCAGAGATTCTTTCTTTGTTGAAGTGGTCTGGTATAAGTATATCCCTGTATTTTCATTATAGAAACCAAACCATCGAGCAAGATATTTATCATATCCGAATGGTTCCTTCAACATCTCAGGGAACAGGTCAAGGGCATAGTATTCCAGTCGAGTAACCTTGGCTTCGTTTCTCTGCTTGATATAGAGCAGATTTCCAACGGAGTCACATCCAACAGGAACATTTATAATTGCGCCATTGATGTTATTTTGCCGCTCATTTTCAATATGGTATTCCAATTCATCAGTGTCCTTCTGGATAATAGTTTTGATCATACCATTCATTTGATGAATAATCCTATTAATGTCAGAATTGCTGCGTCCACGAATAAAAAGGTCAATATGATCTTCCGAATTTACAGGCCGTTTGCGTCCCACACATTGAATTACGGATTCAGGCTCTACAACATCAACCACAATGGTATCCAGCAAATTATCTTTTAAAGTAAAACCACTGTCCAATGCTGTTGTTGTTATCAAGATATTCGCATCGAACTTTTCATCTTCAATAATTGCATTAATAAGGTTTTCGTCCATCAAGTGTTTATGTTCTTTGTTATATCTGGAACATGAGAAAACCATATTGTTTTTGAATTTCTTATATAATTCTGCTGCCGTTTTTCCGCTTTGAATGAAAAAGACTGCCTTTTTCCCTTTGCTGATCACATCAGCCGCCAAAGTTTCTAACTGCTCCGTGTCATAGAAAAAAGTCAAATGATCTATATAGCCATAGTCATAGGGAGTTGTAATTGGAGCATGGGCAATAAGAACTTTTTTGAACAAATAGTTATAGAACGCTCCTACTGTTGCAGACATAAAAATTTTAACTGCATGATCTTGTCCGAGAATCCAATCAAAACTAATGTCCGTATTGTTATTAAAACCTCCATCGGAAATGAAATAATGGCATTCATCAGCCACAATGTAATCATAGCTGCCCACTGCTTGCCCGTGCTGAACTGAACTTTCTAATGCCTGATATGTCATCAGGCGAAGTGTACTCTCTTTACCGCTAAACTCCCTCAGTAGTTGCTCCTTTGTTCGTGTACGCTGGATCAAATATAGGCAAGTTGCGCCATTCTTCTTGAGATAGTCATATAGATTGTGTGTAACCCAATATGTTTTCCCTTGCCCTGTTTGCGCCTTAATTACTACGGGCTTTTGCGGAAGCCATTCTGCAATTCTTTCTTCTGTAATGACATTATTGATTTTTTCCTGTATAATTACCACCTTCTTTTTTGTTGTGTCCTTTAATATAAATCCCCATCATGCACCGCTTTGAAATATTCACATTCCTGAGCGTTCTCTATGGCGTTATCCAGCAATTCGTTAACATTCTTTTTCAGCGAAACCAAAAGGTTAGTCCGACTATGTTCTGAAGCTGCAATATCGAAGGAACGAACCATTGCATATAAAACAGGCCGCAGGGCATCACATGACACAATATCCATAATTTTGTTGAACACTGCCGTTTCTCCATCAATAAAGGCTATCAGATCTTCAAACTCAATAAACTCTCTGCCTTTTCCTTTGAGATAGTAATCAATTCTGCTAATTGTGTTTCTCTCATTTTTAAGAGCTGCTTCGTGTTGGGAAAACAAAAATACTTCTTTAGACTCTTGTTTTTCCGATTGTAGTAGAGCATCAATTTCCTGTTTATTTTCGTCTGTAATCTCCCCTAAAAGACGCTCTGGAACACCAAAAATCTGCGACATTTCTGCTAATCTACTTCCGGGAATTGCACAAGTACCATGTTCCCATTGTGAAATTGTTTGCCTTGTAATTCCCATTCGTTTACCCAGCGTATCCAAACTCATACCGTGGGCTTTGCGAATATATTGCAATCCGTTCATGACTAAAACCCCTTTACCTGACATTTGATTTGTAAGGTTGATTACATCATAGCACCTGACATTTTGTTTGTCAAGTAGATTGCGTAATTTTTTCTCTTATTGTTTTTCCAACATTGAACGAAAAAACGCCCTGCTCTGTATGGAGCAAGGCGGCTTCATTGCGTTTTAGATTCTCACACTTCAACAATTGCGCCGATCAGAGTTGCAATGAGCACGACCCCACCAAACGCCATAATTACATATTCAATCCAATGCGGTTTTCCAATGTATCTTTTCTTGCTCTTATAGCCAGAACGCTTTTCATCGGCGCACTCTTTAAATAAGGCAAGCGCAGTAACAATAGACCACATACCTACCATCCCCTCATCGTTTTCCAATAGTCCTCAAACCGATTTTCCATCTTGTTATTCATAAACTCTCTTGCCTCTGGAATGGTCATCACTTGAGAAGGTACATAGCCATCCTGCCCGAAGGGAATACCAATGGTCACTTTTCCAGCGTAGAACAGGTTTCTAATTTCCTGCGGCATTTGCTCATACATGGAAGGTCTGTAATAATTTCCGCTGCTGTTACGATGGACAATGTATTTTTCCACATCAGCAAGTTTCAAATAAAGGTCTGCATACTTGCCGCTTGCAGTAGGAACAATCTTATAATCAAAGCCGTCCAGCTTGCTTTTCTGCAATGCCTGATCCGTAATGGGCAGTTCAAAGGTCAGCGCATAGGGGAAGTATCCTTCTTCCAGTAAAGTCAGCTTTTCCAGTGCCTCCCGCCACTGGTGATCCTTACCGCTGGTAGTTCCAACTGCACCGAACAGCGTAAACTTATCCTGCTGGAATCTGCGCTGGTCATGGAAGAAATTCTTCCGCATGGTTTCTTTATCGTTCATCATACGGCTTGCCTCCGCTATTGCGGCTTGATGATTAATCTTCTCGCCGCCGATAGTCAACAGGAGATAGATGGACTCACACAACATCTTTCTACCACCTATTATCTCATATCCTGTGATATAGTCAATTTGCACCTTCAGCCGCCTTAAACCGCCGCTGTGACCATCTGCGCCAACCTATACAGGGCTTCGGCTTGCCTGTTTTCATTCTCTGCTCCATCCAGCGCAGTAAACCAACCTTCATAAAATCTTTTCTCTGCTATGGGCTGTTCGGTTGCGTAGTCCCATACTCCCGCATAGATGGTGTTATCCGCAAAGCGGAAATAAACCGTTCTCGGAGTCTGGCATTTTGTGCCAAGCCTACCACAATAGACATTAATAAACTTCTTAATTTTCTGCTCTTGAATGCCTGTTAGCCGTCCCAGCTTCCGAAGGTCAAGCACCACAAGCGGGTTTCCGCTCTCATCAATGTGGCTGCGCTCGTAGTCAATCAGGCTTTCCAGCGTGTCAGGATCGGCAAGCAGATTCTCCATGTTGCTAAAATGTGCGTTGTAGTTGTCAGGATTGGCAAGGTCTTTTTCCAGTCCTTCTACTGTATAGCTGCCGCCGTTAGGTAGATGGAACACAATACAGTTGTCTGCGGTTGCGGTCACTCTATCATATCCAGCCGCATAAATAGGCGTTGCGAACTGCCGTTCAACCTTGACAATTTCGCCTTCAAACTGCGGTTCAAGCCCTGTTGCAAAGAATACTTTTCTTCCGTCCTCTGTGTTCTCTGTGCTGATTTTGTACCAATTATAACCAGACAGAAGAGCGCAAGCCTTCAAAACGTCCATATTTACAGTATTTTTCATTTCCGTAATCTCCTTTTGTTGTGGGAGGGGTTGCCCCCTCCCGTATTGCCTTAAACTATCCGTACTGCAAGCGGCGATCCGCTTCTAACCGTTTCGCTACCGTATAGTTCACGGATTTCATCAAGGCTATAATTTCGGCTGTTCCGCTTACGGTATGGGGTTGAATGATAATACCATGCGGATTTGCTTTGACTCCAACGGAAGGATAGATGCTTCAAAACATCTTTGTGCTTTTTAGTTTCACCGCTTACCCATATCCAAGACCCGCAAATTTCAATGTGAAGGCCAGCAAGGTTTATCAGGCGATTAATAATTTCACGAAAATCTTCAGCCTGTTCACCGGTTTCCTCTTTTGCCGTGTATGTTGCACCGCTGGCGGCTCTATGCCTGTTTTTTAACTGTTGGAATAGATTATCATACTCGCTGTTGATCTCCTGCATATCGGCTTTGCTGCCGCCTCTGTCGGGGTGGTGATCCATTGCAAGGCGTTTATATTGTGCCTTCAGATCTTCAATGCACTGCGGATTGTTAAACCATTTCATTTTGTAGACGCTCCTTCTTGAAATATGGAGCGGTCAGGGATATAATAAAATATGTAACCGCTCCTTCTTGATCGTTGGTTGCTGGTTGCGCCTTGCCTTCTCCGAAGCTGCAACTTTGGAGGGGGCATTTTTTAAGCAAGGGTAAAACGGCGGCTTGTGCTTGCTTTTGTAAATGCGGCTGCAATATCGGGCATTGCCTTTTTGAGTGCCGCCGTGTCAAGTCGATTTGTAGTAACTGTTTTCCATGTCACTTTCCAGTCTGCGCCTGTCAGCATGTCAACCTGTCTTGTGGTCATCTCCGCTTTGATGGAGTCCTGCAAGGTTTCGATCTCTGCGGCGATTTCGTCAGCCATGCGGCGAAGCTCCCGCAGATCATTAATTTTACTGTCCATCTCGTTAATGCTCATTGTGTTAGCCTCCTTTAAATCTTGTGTGGATTGTGTTAATAATCGAAGGTAAAGTGAATACCAGTTGCCAACGAAAGAACCATCAGGAACGGCGCAAGAGCGAGTTTTGCGATGGTGTAAGCTGCCTTTTTCATAGTGTTTTTCATGTTTGACTTCCTTTCCTTTTTGGTTAGGTGTTTCCTTTAGCTTGATTACATTATAACAGTTATGTACATAACATGCAAGTGGTAGAATAGACAAAAGTTATGTACATAATTTGTGCAAATTTGTTATGTACATATCTTTTCGGGTGTGTTATAATTCGATTGCGTAAATGGGAGGTGGTACAATGCCGATGACTGACGAGCGCAAGCAATATTTATATGACTACCAAAAGAAGAAACTAAAGCGGATACCGCTGGATGTTCCGATAGAGGTTTATGAGAAGATAAGGCAACACGCAGAAGAAAAGAGCGAGAGCGTAAGCGGATTTATAAAACGGGCAATCGCCGAAACAATGGAGAGAGAGCAGACCCGCAAATAACAAGAAATACAAGAATAAAAATTACAGGGTAGTTCCCGCTGCCCTGCAATTTTAAAAACATATAGTTCGTATTATGTAGATAATACGAATAGTAAAACCCTGTATTTACTGGACTTTTCGTGTTTGCTTGGATTTATACGAACTTTTGACCTTGAAAATACGAACTTTTGATGATGGAGGACGGCATGAACAAGAAAACACTTGCCTTGACCGCAGAGCAGTATGAAGAGATAATAAAGACGATGAAAAGCGGCTTTAGTGGTTGCCGACCAAATGAGCGTATTGCAACTGCGCTTGTGCTGGAAGCTAACTTAGGCTTGCGGATCAGCGATATAATTAAGTTGCGGTTGTGTGATATTGTGCGGGATGGTGACAGATACCGCCTTGAAATTACGGAACGAAAAACAGGCAAAAGCAGAGTGTTTACAGTTCCGCTTGTAATCCAGCAATACATAGAGAATTATTGCTTGCGTAATGGCATAGGAAAGAAAGAAGTTATATTCCCCATTACGGATAGACAGGTGCAAAAACAGCTTGCTATTGTTTGTGATTACTTAGGATATGACGGGATCGGGACACATAGCTTCAGAAAGTACTACGCAACAGAGATTTATAAAAATAACAATTACGACATAACGTTGGTGCAAAGACTTTTACAGCATAGTTCTGCTGCTATTACGCAAAGATATATCGGCATAGAGGATCGGCGCATTGAGGAAGCTATAACTAACCATGTTTGTTTAATTTAGATTATTGCCCCTGCAACTTGTGTGTTGCAGGGGTGTTTTCTTTCCCCGGAGGGCGGGGGGATGGGAATAAAGGGGGGTACTTTCCACTTTTTTGTGGTTTTTGTTTTTGTCCAGCGGCTAAAGTACATCCGCTCAACATACGGAGGGATTTTTTACACCGATAGAAAAATCGGATACAGCGTACAACCGCCATACCCGATTTAATCTTCAGACAACCTATTAATATGGTTGAGGATCAGCAACTTATCGCTGTCCTTCAACTTGCGTAATCCTCTGACTGCTTCGCTAATCAATGCGGGGTCAGCAATACCATCGTCAAAAAACTGCGCCGGGGTGATCTCAAAATAGTCACAAATCTCAAATAGCCCTTCAACTGAAGGAAGGCTCTTTCCGCTGGAAATATTTTGGATATAACCACGACTATGCCCTAAATCAAGTGACATTTGGTATTCCGAGACACCTTTTTGTATCCTGAGCTGCGTAATGCGGTCACGCAAAAACTGCTTATATATTGCTCTCACCACCCTTGCGACTATTCTATTACATTTTTCCGTTGTCATACACGGCGGTTAAATGCTACTTCTAATTGAAATGCACACGGAAAAATGCTATAATTATATTTGGGTGTTAAGTAGTGGGGATGCATTCACGCCCAAATATGATATAGAAGAGGGATAGTTATGAGTCTAATAAGTTGTCCTGAATGTGGACAAGAAATTTCTGACAAGGCAAAAAAATGCATTCACTGTGGGAAAATTCTAATAGAAGAAGAACTTCCGAAGAAATTTTGCGCTGAATGCGGGAAAGAAATACCTGCGGACTCAAAAGAATGTATGTTCTGCGGTTACCCAGTGGAGCAAGAAAAACCCGAGAATCCTGCTGTTGCACAAATCACAGAAAAGGTTAGGAAGAATAAAAAGCCGATAGTTATTGTTGCGGCTATTGCTGTAGTAGCTGTTATTATCGGATTGATTGCGAACTTTGCGGGATCAGCTCTTAATGAGGATGAACAGCTTGCTTATCAAAATGCTGTTCAAATGCAACGTATGATGCGAGACCCAGATTCTTTTAGACTGTATGATGAAATGTTTCTGCTTAGGTACATTAACGATGACGGGGAGAATGAATATACTTATACTATTTTTAAATACGGCGGTGCAAACGGTTACGGTGCTATTACTACCGATGAAGCAATTTTCAAAGACGGGGAATATATCATGGACTATGCCGATGAACCAGACGAAGATGATCCAGATTATTTAGAGCAACTTGGCGCAAAAATGGATATATTATTGTGGCAACTTTCAGGAGATAGTGAGACTTGGCAAATGGTTGAAATTGACATTGATAAAATAAAGGATAAAATGGGGTTAGAATAATGCGTTGTGGTAACTGTGGCCACAGAGTAACGCCAGACGCTACATTTTGTACTCACTGTGGAAGTAAATTGGACACGAACAATCAGAATGAGGGAAATGCTGGAATATCCCCCAAAATAACATCTATATTTTCGTTACATAAGAAGTGCATAATCATTGGACTGATAGTGGTTTGCTTTATCGGATATTTCTTTACCATTAAATGTAGGGCAGGGTTTTGTCTGTTGCCGAGTTGCTTTGAGGGAGATTATTGTGTTCTGCACACTTGCCAAAGAGACAGTTGCTTGAATAAAAAAGCAACGAATAGCAACTATTGTTATACCCATTCTCCTACTACTTCTCATGGCTACACTTACACACCAGAATCAGCAGAGGATGTTCTTGAATTTTCCGACTTTGAAATAACACATAACAGTTCGTATACGATCTGTACAGGGACTATCACGAATACCGGGCGCAAAACTTACACGTTTGTTGAGGTCAAAGGAAAATTCCAAGATTCGGCAGGTATCGTTGTAGATACGGATTGGACATATGCTGTTGGTTCGGAAGGATTAGCACCGGGCGAATCGACAACATTCAGGCTATCGGTTGAGAAAGATAGGAGTATTACGAAATGCACTATGGAGATTTTAGATTACGAAAAAGAGTAGGAGTTATCTGTAAATGAGGGACTATTCATGAAAAAAATAAAAGTATCACTGTTGCTATTGTTATGTATTCTCGTTCTTGTTTCATGTAGGGACTCTGGCAGTACAAATGAATCAGTATATGCCGATTATCAATTTCAGGCTACGATGGACGATAATGATGAGATTCTGATTTTGGCTAAATCGGAAAGTGCATTAAATGAATTTATTCAGGAAATTGTTTCAAATGAAATGAATTCAGATTTTTCAGATTTAGATCAAGTTTATATTCATGAATCCAGTGATGCATTGGCTGTTGAGAGTGCAGAATTCCAAAACTGTGACCCAAGTGACCCATATGATGTATACTCCTTCGTATATATCAAAGTCCGCAACAATTCTGGTCAATCAGGTACACTTCTGAACCTAAATGTGGATTTTATTGATGAAAATGGCGATATTATATACTCGTCCTATCCGCAATATGGTAGCATTGTCGAAGATGGACAGGCTTGTACTATGGACGTGATATTTGAAGGAATTCCATACGGCATCCGTGTCGCAAGTGCTGATATTACGCCTATGTCCAACGGATATACATCTGATGAGCGCATTGAAGTATTTTTTGAAACTCCATTTATCGCCATTAATCCAGGTCACTGATTCCTTAGCTGAACAATCTCCAAGAGAGGATGTAAAAATTGAAGCCTAATAAAGTACTGCTGCTATCAACAATGCTGCTCCTGAGCATTGTTCTTTCTGCTTGTGGTTCTGGTTCTGGTAACGACATAGTAGGCACATGGACAATAACTGAATATGATAACGGAGAAGAAATTTTTCCTGCCGATGAAATTGCAACTTTATATGGCGAAACAGCGGGAGAGTTTAACAAATTATCTATGATTTTTACCAGTTCTGGCAATGTCACACTTACAAGACCTGATATGCAAGGCGGTACTTCTGATCTCAAACTTGCGTACAGCGTTCAGGACGGATATGTGGAGGTCTATGATCCTGATAATACAAGCAACTTTGAGTTGTATGAATATCAGGATAATGAGATACGCATAGAGGTTAGCAGTGGCTTGACAGCTATATTTGAAAAGCAATAGGGACTAAGGGCAACCGCCGATCAACGGCGGCTGTCCTTTCCTTTTCGTCTTATCGGTACTGTTCGAGCACTCCATTTACAAACTCTACCAACTGCCCACGGGTTATCAGGGAATCGGGGTCAAACTCTGCACTGTCCGCAATCCAGCCCAGCGCAACGGCGGTTGCTACGGCATCCTGCGCCCAACCGCTATACTGGATATGCTGTAACTCGCAATCCTGCGCTGCCACAAAACGGCTCATGACGGTTATAATATGCCCCCATGTCAACGGCGCATCAGGATCGTAGCTGTCATTACCCACGCCGCACACAATCCCAGCATTGGCAATCGTAGTGATATAACGGCAATGCCACGCATCAGGCGCAACGTCCACAAACACGGTATCTGCGCTATCATATCGGGCAATGGAGTCCGCATCCAGCAACCGATATATGATGGTTGCCATCTGCGCCCGTGTTAGATTGTCATCCAAATGTAACTGCCCATCGCCGTAGCCCAAAAGAACAACCGAGCGGGAGGCATCAATTACGGCATCGCCGCAGACAAGAGCGGGAGTGGGTTCTTCTTCGGGGTCGGGTGCGGGAGTAGGCAATACTGGCCTTGTGGGACGTGTAGGACGGTTGACAACAGGCGGGGTATAGTCATCCTCGCCGTCATTGTCAGGCTCGTCCTGCGGCGGTGCAGGTGTTGTAGGCGGGTTTTCATTGTCGGCGGGAGTATCTTCCCCTTCGCCATCTTCAGGCTGCTGTGGTGGCTCCGTAGGTGTTTCGGCGGGGGTGTCTGCTTCCTGTTCTTCGTCATCGGGAGAGGAAGAGGGTGCAAAGTATTCCGCTGACTGTTCCGTAGTCAACCAAATCAGCCTTGCAGTGTCGGTATAATCGGCAAGTGGCAATGCAATCTTATCACCTGTGGACTCTTCGTAGTATCCTGCATCGTCTTGTGTTTCATCGATAATGCTGAGTGTACCTTCTGAAACAATATCTTGTCCAATAGTGTCGGTGCTTTTATTTCCAGAATAAGCACATCCACTAATTCCCATTGTACCGCTATTGTATATGCCGCCACCCACGCCAGCGGTATTGTTGGTAAAAGTTGAATCAATCACATAACACTCGCCGCTGTTATGTATCCCAGCACCTTGCATGATGGTGGTATTTCCCATGAAAGAGCATCTTTCAACAGTAACTACGGAAGAAGCAGAAATCATCAATGCAACATCTTTTCCGTACTGAAAACTACAATCGCTAATCTGAGCAGTACCGCTTGTAATGTTTACCAGATTGTAATAATAATTTTCGCTGCCAACAAAATTACAGTCAGCAATGGTTATCTCTCCACCTTCATAATTGCTGATTAGCACTGCAACAGCATTTGTAAAGAGGTTAAACCCGGACAATTGACTTCCTTTATTCATTTCGATTAATACTCCAACAGAATTGTCAATAGGTATTAAAGTAATATATTTATCTGTAATAAGGGATACATTTTTCAGTTCGATACATTTGGATATAGCAATAGTATCTCCACTCTCTGCGGCGGCAACGGCGGCTTGTAGTTCTTCCAGCGTTCCAACCGTGACAGTTGATTGCTGTTCATGCGCTTGCTGCTGTCCGCTATCATCTATACTGTCTGCCGCTATTGCGCTTGTTCCACCAGAGAACAAAAGGGCGCAAACAAGCAAAACACAAAATATCCGCTTCATCTTCCTGTTTCCTCCAATTTCCTATTCTTCTCTCGCATACTGTCCACCAACTCACACACCAGCTTTATTTCTGCCGCTGTGAGTCCTGATAAATCCAGTGACCGATTATTGGAGCGGCCTAACAGGTAATCGGTGCTGACGTTGAACACTTCCGCATACCTGATAAGCACATCAAACGATGGTTGTCGTACATCGTTCTCATACATACTGATACTGGATTTTTCAACATGGACAAGTTTGGCAAGCTGGTCTTGTCGTAGGTCTTTTTCAAGCCGCAACTGCCGTAGCCGCTGTGACAAAGCTACTATCATGTGCATCACCTCCGTATGCACAATGATAATTGTAGCAGTATTCCGTTGACAGGTGGTGACTTGCTCTTGCTAAAGAGTGAACGGGAATCCGTAAAAAAACCGCATGACCTTACAAAAAGGTCATACGGCGGCTATAATGCAATGATTTCAATGCACGAAATTCATGCACTCAAATCACAGCAAATAGATATAAATGGCACCAGAAAACTACATAAATAATCTGATTGTGTGCCGAAATGTTTGGCTTAATTTGATTTCCTTCGCCTTTGGTAAGGATGAGGTCACCGGTTCGAATCCGGTCAACAGCTCCATATCGGAGCAGGCGTTAATCGCATGCTCCGATTTTTTTGTTAAAGACGGAAGCTTGAGCGCTTGTATTGAAGAAGTTTCCATATCGACGAATTTTAGTTCTGACAGGTAAAATATTTGACATTTCTTACGTAGGAATAATTTCAAAAAAGTAAGGTTAATATGCTGGAAACAGGATATTACACGCAAATACACGAAAAAGACTTGTTTTCGATTTCAAATACGGGTATGATATACTCATTTATTATCTGATTGAATAAGGAGTTGAAGTTATGCGTTACAAGCACTTTAGAAATGCGAACGTGGACGTTTCCGCACTTGCAGTCGGTACTTGGGCAATAGGCGGCAGCGGTTATGGCGAAGTCAATGAAAAAGATTCCATTGCGGCAATTCAAGCTATGTTTGATGGAGGCGTGAATCTCGTGGATACGGCGCCTGACTATGGTGTCGGTTATTCTGAGACGGTGGTTGGTAAGGCTTTGAAGGGATATGACCGGTCCAAAATTCTGGTTTCGACCAAGTGCGGCGCCTCTGCCTTGACACTTAAGTCCGCAAGAACGGAGAGAGGTTATAGCCGTGATGGCCGTTATGAGAATATTCTTTATGAATGTGAGCAATCTTTAAGACGGCTGGATACGGATTATATTGATTTTTATTTTGTACACTGGCCGGATCTCGATACGCCGTTTTCCGAGACCATGGACGCGATGAATACTTTGAAAAGACAGGGAAAAATCCGTTTTGTGGGCCTTTCTAATTTTAACAGAGAGCAGATCCTTACCTGTGAAAAAGTTTGCAAGATTGACGCGATTCAGCCGCCCTATTCCATGGTGGTTCGCCGCGACGAAGATTTAATGAAGTGGTGCGTACAGCACGGCATTAATACGTTTACGTATGGTTCCTTGGGCGCTGGCATCCTTACCGGTGCGTTTAGAGAGCCTCCGGTATTTGGCCCCAAGGATCCCCGTAATTTCTTTTATCCCTTCTTTAAGGAGCCGCGTTTCAGCAAGGTCATGAAGGTGCTCGATGTGATGGACAAAATTGCCGCTGATACGGGCAAGACACTTCCGCAAATCGCGATCAACTGGTCTACACAGAAAGATTACGTTTCAACGGCGCTCTGTGGCGTGAGAAATCCTGAGGAGGCTGCGGAAAACTGCTCGACCTTTGACTGGTCCCTTTCCGATGAGCAGATTAAAGCGCTTGATGATGCAATCGAGAAATACCTCGACTTTGACGGAACGGATCGCAATATATAAGTTTTTTCAAGGAAAAGACCTGTCCGGTTACGAACAGGTCTTTTTATTTTCGCCATTTGGATTGCCACCGCATAAAAAAACGGTCGATTTTTCTTATAAGATATGCTATACTAAAAAACGTTGGCGCTGTAAAACTGCCGGATCTGCCAGATGCCGTATTTTACGAATGACTGAAAATCTTGATTGGTTGTTTCAGTTGAAATTACGCATTGCGCAAAAAAATATGGGAGAAACAGGATATATGCTTGACCTTTTTCATAATAAAATCCTTATTTGTTCGTTAGTTGCCTGGCTGGTGGCACAGGTATTAAAGGCAGCTATCTATGCGGTTATTAACCGGGGAATCGACTGGAAACGGTTTATTGGCGACGGTGGTATGCCAAGCGGACATTCTGCGACAGTCAGTGCTCTGGCGGTTTCTGCGGGTTTTTCTTGTGGTTGGGCATCGTTTGAGTTTGCCATAGCGGTGATTGTGGCGATTATTGTAATGCACGATGCCATGGGAGTCCGGCATGAAACGGGAAAACAGGCGCAGCTTCTGACAGAAATTTCTAATATTTTGGAAAACCTGACGAACCGTGAGTTGGCAGAGGAAAATTTAAAACTATTTGTCGGACATACGCCGTTTCAGGTGATGATCGGAAGCAGCCTTGGCATAATTGTGGCGTTGCTTTTTTTCGCTTGAGGAGAGAAACGGTCAGCATATTATTTGATTTTGCACCGGCAACTTAAAAAAGTTGAGCCCGGAGAATGCTTCTCCGGGCTCGGCTTGAGAAACTGTGATCAAACGAATCGGACGAGTTCGTCCAGCGGTTTACGGGATTTGGCGCGCGGCGCAGAGTCGGCGGAGTAGCCGACGGAGATTATGAGGCGGACGCGCTTTTCAGAGGGAATGGAGAAGTAAGCTTTCGCCTTTTCTTCAGAAAAAAGCCCCATAATGCAGGTTCCAAGCCCCTCTTCCGCAGCGGCAAGACAAAGGTGCGCGGTGGCAAGTCCAAGATCAATTTGCGCAAAATGCTGGCTGTCCAACCGGTCCGCAATGCGGGGCGAGAGCTGGGCGTGTTCCTCAACGATCAGAATAAAAGCCGGGGCTTTGTCGGTAAATTTGTTGGCGCCGCCATCCTGGACACATTCCACAGCATGACGTACAGCGTCGGGCGTGTCTGCAACAACAAAACTCCACGGCTGGCTGTTGCAGGCAGATGGCGCAAGCCGCGCTGCATTGAGAATTTTTTTGAGTGTTTCGCGAGGGACCGGCTCACCTGTATAATTCCGGCAACTTTCACGAACCGTAATCAGCTTGAAAAAATCCATGGAAAAACCTCCTTTAGTTGACACCGTTCACACGAAGCAGCCGGATATTCCTGTATTCCGGACATGCTCCGGTACTGAACAAAGAATTATTCAGTTTTATTATACATGGTCGGAACATCCGGGTCAACGATGTGGAAACAGCCGAGATTTTGGAAGAAAGCGGGGAAGCGGATATGCGAGAAATCAGGATCGGGAAAAATGACGCCGGACAAAGAGTGGATCATTTCCTCATGAAGGCGTTGCCTGCGTTGCCGCCCTCTCTGCGGCAAAAGTATCTGCGCCTGAAACGAATTAAGCGAAACGGCGGACGCTGCCATCCGGAAGACCGTCTTTTAGAAGGGGATGTGCTCGCTCTTTATATCGGAGACGAGTTCTTTGAACGACCAACGGCGGAGGAGGCGTGGCGGACGATTACGCCCCGTCTGACGGTTGCCTATGAGGACGAAAATATCCTGATTGCTGATAAACGTGCCGGAATGCTGGTACATTCCGACGATTCGGGGGACGAAAATACATTAATTAACCATATTAAAGCGTACTTGTATGAAAAAGGAGAGTGGGACCCCTCCTGCGAGCAGTCATTTGTGCCGGCCTTGGCCAATCGGATAGACCGCAATACCTGCGGACTGGTCCTTGCGGCGAAAAATGCGGAGGCGCTGCGGATATTAAATGAGAAGATTCGAAACCGGGAAATTCGAAAATATTATTACTGCCTGATTCATGGGACAATGTCGCCGGCAAACGGTCGCTTAGATGCCTATTTGGAACGGGATTTTGCGAAGAAAACCGTACGAATCCGGCAGGAAAAAAACGCGGAAACCAGAAGTGCCGCAACGGTGTACCGGACGCTTGCAGTCAAAGACGGCCTGTCGCTTTTGGAATGTGAGTTGTTGACGGGACGTACGCATCAGATCCGTGCACAGTTTGCGGCGGCGGGACATCCGCTGCTCGGCGATGGAAAATATGGGACGAACGAGCAAAACCGTGGTTGGCGCCAGCGCTTTCAGGCGCTGCAGTCACACCGGATTGTATTTGATTTTAAAACGGATGCGGGAATCTTGGCCTATTTGCAAGGCGCTTGTATTGAGGCGGGTGACGCAGACTTCCTGCGGGCTTTTCAAGAGGGTACGCTCCGCCGCCGGTAAGCCCCGGATTTTTGATTTCTTTTTTGTCTTTGCAAAGGGTTGGGGAAATTGTAGAATTTTATGAATGATTATTGACAATTCATAGATTTTATACTATATTTGAAATTATTATGGGGAGTCATGCTACTCTTTGTCAGGAGGCGTGATACATGCAGAAAGAGCTCATAAGGCTCGAAAATGTCGTTAAAAATTTTGGGAGTACGGAAATCCTGAAAGGGATTAATTTATACATCAATGACAGCGAATTTTTAACGATTTTGGGGCCGAGCGGATGTGGTAAAACCACGACACTCAGAATTATCGGAGGGTTTGAAACGCCAACAAGCGGACGCGTGTGGTTTGACGGGCGCAATATTACGCAGGTGCCTCCGCATAAGCGTCAGGTGAATACGGTTTTTCAAAAGTATGCCCTTTTTATGCATATGAATGTGTATGAAAACGTTGCATTCGGATTGAAACTCAAAAAAACGCCGCGGGAAGAAGTGGATCGCAGAGTTCATGCGATGCTGGATCTTGTGAATTTGAATGGGTATGGGTCCCGTGATGCCGCGAGCCTTTCCGGAGGGGAACAGCAGCGGGTTGCGATTGCCCGTGCGCTGATTAATCGTCCGAAAGTGCTTCTGCTGGATGAGCCGCTGGGAGCGCTGGATTTGAAATTGCGCAAGGAAATGCAGCTGGAATTGAAAAACATGCAGAAGCAATTGGGCATTACGTTTATATATGTCACACACGACCAGGAAGAGGCGCTTACCATGAGCGACACGGTTGTGGTGATGAATCATGGCGTAATTCAGCAAATTGGGACGCCGATTGATATTTATAACGAACCAAAAAATGCATTTGTGGCGGACTTTATTGGTCAAAGTAATATTATAAGCGGAACCATGCTGCGCGACCTCGAGGTGGAATTCGAGGACCGGCAGTTCCCGTGTGTGGACAGCGGGTTTGGGGAACGGACGCCGGTGGATGTTGTGGTGCGTCCGGAGGATGTGCAGCTTGTAGAGCCGGCGCGCGGGCAGCTCACCGGTGTAGTGGAGTCGGTGCTGTTCAAAGGCGTCCATTATGAAATGGTGGTAGATACTGGCTCGTTTAAATGGCTCGTCCAGTCGACTGTGGCGGCGCCTGCCGGCAGTGAGACAGGGCTTTTCATTGCGCCTGATGCAATCCATATTATGAAAAAAGGCGGTGTGGTATGAAAAACCGGATCCGCCGCGGAAAAACCGGGAAAGAGGAGTATGCTTTGCAGGTTGAGGGAATTGGTTCGCGCCGGTTCGCTCCCATGCTGGCGCTGCCATTCTCCGTGTATATGTTGATTTTCATTGCAGCGCCGCTTGTTTTAATTGTGCTCTATAGCGTCTGCGTGGATCCGCCCGGGGATATGTCGTTTACGCTTTCTCATTTTAAGCGGTTCTTTGATTTTGAGAATCCGGTTTATTTGCAGGTGCTTTGGCGCTCTTTTTATATCGCCGTGATCAGTACGGCCATCTGTCTGCTGATTGGGTATCCTATGGCCTATATTCTCTCGCGTATGAGACCGACGGTCAGAAATATTTTGAGCGTGTTGTTTATCCTGCCGATGTGGATGAATTTTCTTCTGCGTACGTATGCGTGGATGTCCCTTTTGGAAAACACCGGATTGATCAATACATTTTTAACGGCGATCGGTCTGCCGACTATGAATATCATGTATACACAGTGGGCGGTTGTGCTGGGAAATGTGTATAACTTTTTGCCTTTTATGATTTTGCCGATTTACAATGTATTGGTGAAAATTGATCCTGCTGTCGTGGAAGCAGCGCAGGACCTGGGGGCAAACGGCAGGCGGGTTTTTACAAAAATAATTCTCCCGCTCAGCGTACCGGGTGTCATCAGCGGAATCTCTATGACGTTTATGCCTGCCATTACGACATTTGTCATCTCCAAACTGTTGGGCGGCGGACAGTATACGCTCATTGGAGACTTGATAGAAAAACAGTATAAGGTGACCGGCGACTGGGGCTTTGGCTCCGTGATGAGCGTGATTATTATGGTGTTAATCCTGCTCTGCATGAATTTGATGCCGTCCTCTTCCCGGGATCATGCGGGAGGTGGTTTGCTTTGAGAAAACATCCCCTTCTTCGTGGCTTATCCTGTTTTTACAGTGTGATTATCTTTGCTTTCCTATATGCGCCGATTGTAGTGTTGATTGTGTTTTCTTTTAATACACTGAAGTCGCGTGGAAAATGGGGCGGGTTTACGTTGGATTGGTACCGCTCCCTGTTTGAGAATGATACCATTATGAGCGCGCTTTCCAATACCCTGACGATTGCACTGCTTTCTTCAACAATTGCCATACTGGTGGGAACGCTTGCGGCAATTGGTATTTTCTTTATGGGAAAGCGCTTGCGCCGCCTGCATATGAATATTGCGTATCTGCCGGTATTAAATGCGGATATTGTGACCGGAATTTCGCTTTTGCTTGCATTTTCCGTACTTGGTATTCGGTTGGGGTACGTGTCTCTGCTTTTGGCGCATATTACTTTTAATATTCCCTATGTCATTCTTTCCGTTATGCCGAAATTGCAGCAATTGGAATGGCATACCTATGAGGCGGCGCTGGATCTTGGTGCTCCGCCTGTCAAGGCGTTTTGCAAAGCGGTGCTGCCGGAAATTATGCCGGGAATTGTTACGGGTTTTCTTTTGGCGTTTACACTTTCCATCGATGACTTTGTGATTTCCTATTTTACGGCCGGACCGGGTGTGTCCACCCTTTCCGTTACGATATACACAATGGCCAGAAAGGGAATCAAACCGGAGATCAATGCGCTTTCGGCCATCTTATTTGTGGTTGTGTTGGCGCTTTTGCTGATTATCAATTTCCGCAATAACGCTGCTCAGCAGCGAAAGGAAAATCAGCCGACTTTTCTGAGAAAAGAGGAAAAATAAAATGAAAATGACTAGACGTTTTGTGGCGCTTTTGATGATTGCCGGTACATTTCTGTGCCTTTTCTCCGGATGCGCCGGAGAAGATCCCGACAAGAGAACGCTGACGGTGTTTAACTGGGGCGATTATATCGATGAGGAAGTGCTCCAAATTTTTGAGGAGGAGACGGGGATCGAGGTCGTTTACAGTATGTTTGAAACCAACGAGGACCTTTATACCAAAATCACGAGCCCTGGCGGTGACAGTTATGACGTGATTTTCCCATCTGATTATATTATTGAAAAGTTGATCAGCGAGGATCTGCTGGCTGAAATCAACTATGAAAACGTACCGAATATTTCCCTGATCGATGAAAAATATCTGGATCTGCCCTTTGACCCGGAAAACCGTTATTCCGTCCCTTATATGTGGGGAACCGTGGGAATTGTCTATAATAAGTCGCTTGTCACGACAGAAATCGACAGTTGGTATGACTTGTGGGATGAGACGTATTCTCGAAATCTTTTCATGATGGATTCCATGCGCGATTCGATCGGTGTTACGCTGAAGATGCTGGGATATTCCATGAATACCCGTGATATGGATGAGATCAACGAGGCAATTGAGAAACTGAAAGAGCAAAAGCCACTTGTTTTGGCGTATACGGGCGACGAGGTAAAAGACAAAATGATTGCAGGGGAAGCGGCCCTTGCCGTACTTTACTCCGGTGATGCGGTAACTGTTATGGATGCAAATGAGGATCTGGCCTATGTTGTACCCAAAGAAGGCTCCAACATTTGGTTTGACAATATGTGCATTCTTGCCAGTTCCAAGCACAAGACCGAGGCGGAAGAATTTATTAATTTCATGTGCCGCACGGACATTGCGGAAATGAACCGCGCTTACATCAACTATTCTTCTCCGCAAAAAGAAGTTTATGAAAATCTGCCGGACGAGATTAAAACCGATCCAGTGCAGTATCCGTCGGATGAAATCTATGAACAGTGCGAGGTGTATGAGGATCTGGGCGATTATACGCAGATCTATGACCAGCTCTGGACAGAAGTGATTGCCAGTTAAGGGACCACCGATTGCGCGCCGTTACAGAATTGTAACGGCGCGTATTTTTTTTGGCCTGGCGGGTCATGCTAGCCAAAAGAGGTGAGGACATGACAAACGCTGAAATTCAGAGCATGGCGCGCGGTTCAACGCTTTCAGAAAATGAAACGCTTTTAAAGCGGATTTTTGATAAGGACAGCGTATTTAATCTCCGTTATGTGACGTCACGAAACGGAGAAAATCGATATTTTATCGCATATTTTGACGGGATGGTCAATAATCAAATCGTTGATTTAAATATTTTGCGTCCTCTGACGCTTTGTGAGCGCGACAGTACACCGTCTGATTTGGCCCAGCGGGTAATTACGACGGATACCTTTCGCATCACGGAGGACCTTGCACAGGCGTGTACCGCGATGATTCAGGGAGATACGCTGATTTTTACCGAGGGGTATCGGGAAATTGTTGCGGCGTCTTCAAAGGGGTTTCAAACGCGCAGTGTGGATGAGCCGGACTTTGAAAAAAATATTCGCGGACCAAGAGAGGGTTTTACAGAATCCATCATCACCAATACGGCACTTCTGCGCCGTTGTCTGGTATCTCCGGATTTAAAGCTGGATATGCAAAGTGTGACAACTTTTTCCGATCGAAAAATTTGTCTGTGTTATTTGGATACTTTAGTAGATCAGGCCGTATTGGAACGCTTACGCAAACGTTTGGCGCGGGTAGAAATGCAAACCATGCTTTCTGCAAATTATCTGGAAGAACGTATCCGGGATTCCCGTTATTCCCCGTTTAAAACCGTTGGGATGACGGAAAAACCCGATATTGCGGCAGCTAAAATTTTAGAAGGACGCATTGTGATTATAATTGACGGGACGCCGAGCGTCTTGACGGTGCCGTTCCTTTTTCTGGAATACTTTCAGTCGGGGAATGATTACTACTCCAACTTTTGGCTGGGAAGCGCCCAAAGAATTTTGCGGCTTGTCGGTGTTTTTTTATCGGTTAGCGTTCCGGCAATTTATATTGCGCTTGTCTGTTTTCATCAGGAAATGATTCCGGTGAAATTATTGATGTCCATTGCGTCTTCTCGGGAGGGCGTACCTTTATCCGCAGTTTTGGAACTGTTTGTACTATTAGCGACGTTTGAACTTCTGAATGAAGCGGGCGTTATGATGCCGCAGGGAATTGGAAATGCGCTTTCCACGGTGGGCGGTGTGGTAATTGGACAGGCTGCGGTGGATGCCAGGTTTATTTCCGCGCCCCTTGTGATTGTTGTGGCTTTTACGGGGTTAACGGATCTTTTGGTGCCCAAGATGAAAGAAGTAATGTTACTAATTCGCTTATTCCTTTTGGCGCTTTCCGCAATGGTAGGTCTTTATGGCTACATTATCGGCGTGTTTTTTGTATTGGCTTATTTGATTTCCATGAAGAGTTTTGGCGTTCCATATACGTCCTTCCTGGCAACATGGAAATTACAAGATGTACGGGACACGGTGATTCGCGCGCCGATTTGGTTTTTGCATAAACCGAGCGTCCGGGAACATGAGGGCGGGAAAAGATGAAAAAAATAGTGTTTCTTCTGATTACCTTTCTGTTTCTATGTCTTTTGAGTGGTTGTTGGAGCTACAGTGAGTTAAATGAACGGACAATTGTGGCAGGCGCCGCAATTGACCGGTTGGAATCCGGAGAAATTTTATTGACGGCGGAGACGATTGACTTTACCGGCGGGGAATCGCCGGGCGCGGAAAGTGCAATTTTGACCGGAAAAGGTAGAAGTATAGCGGAAGCGGTCTATGATATCACGAACCAGTCCGGAAAGGAACTGTATTGGTATCATGCGACTTTGCTGATTTTAGACAACAAGTATGCAAAAGAGGGGATTCAGGAACTTTTGGATTTTCTTGTAAATCAATTGGAGATGCGTCTGACTTTGACATTGGCTGTTTCTCGATTGGAAACGGCGGCGGAAGTATTGCAGTTAGACGCCCATGGTTCCAACATTAAAAGTTTTGCGATTACGTCCATCATTCAGGAACAAAGTCGGTTTGGAAAAACGGTTCATTCTAATGCCTATCAGGTCATTAACCGGGCTATGGAGCCGGGAGTGGAATTTGCTTTGGCGCAAATTATGAGTGACGTTACAGAGAAAAACTTGTCCGTGGATGTAGCTGGTTGCGCCTTGTTTCGGGGAGATCGGTTGGTAGGTTGGCTGGACGATAAAGAAACAATCATGATGAAACTGCTTTTAAACAGCATGGAGGAGACAGAAATTGAATTCCTTGTTGATGAATCTCATATATCAGTTAAAACGGACGCCTGGAAAGTGCAGGTGCACCCGGAAATTGAGGGGGATGGTGCAACGATGCGGATTGCAGCGGAGGCGATGTATGAGGTGTTAATGCTCGACGGAAATCAAAATATGAATGATCCGGATACGGTTGCGCAGTTGGATACGGCATTGGGAGCTTATGTGAAGGAATGCGCACTTGATTTGATCAAGCGTTTGCAGGGATTATCCTGTGATGCGTTGGGATGGGGAAATATGATTTGGCAAAAAGACCCTGCGGCCTACCGCGAATTTCTATCCTGGACGGACGTCTTTCAAACAATTCCGGTTGAATTGACCGTGACTCTGCAAAACCGGAGCAGTTCTTCCGGTATGCGGGTATCATTGGGTTAGTGAGGAAAAAATGTATCGAACTATCAGTCCGAAAATTGCCTGTATTGTAATGGCGCTTTTTTATATGGCAAATTCCTATATTTTAGGAAATGACCGAATAGCGGAGAGAAATGCCTGGCTCTGTATTCTCTTATCTGCCATAGCATTTCTTCCGGTGTTTTTCTTGTTTTATCTGCTTATTAAGCGGTTTCCAGGGAAGAATTTATTTGAAATTGTGGAATGCATATTCGGTATCGGCACCCGGAGAGTAGTAGCATGCATCTATGCTGTGTATGGCGTATTTTTATTAAGCATGTCTTTTAACTGTTTTGCGCGATTTGTCAGCTCAAACGTATTGCCCGACACGCCGAAATATGTTATGGCGATTGCCATTGCCTTATGCGCTGCCTATCTGGTATATCAGGGCGCGGTTGTCATGGGAAAATGGGGAGCGTTTGTGCTGCCGGTCGTGGCGCTGTTTATCATGGTGTCACTTATAGGCTCTATCCCGTCTTTACAGATCCGCAATTTGTTTCCTATCGCGGAAGACAGCCGAAAAATTGCGTTTGGAACGTATCGATATCTCTCCTTTCCTTTTGGAGAGCCGATAATCCTTTTTTCACTTTTACCATGGGTCCGGGGAACAATGAAAATGCGGCATTGGCTGATTCCCTGGTTTGCGGCGGCGTTGGTACTTTCCATTTCATTTGCGCGGGATACAATGGTTTTGGGGGGCGCTCTTTCCGGAGCCTTGACATTTTCTACAAACTACGCGGACAGTATTACGGGGTATATCAATTTTGAACAGCGAACCGAGGTGGTGACTTCGCTGATTCCGGCGGCCGCAGGTATTATGGAATCTGCAGTGATTCTTCTTTTTATTTCCCAAGCATTTGACGCTATTTCCGGGAAACCTTGGATCAAAACAGGTATTTTGGCAGGTGGAGTAGTTGCCCTGGTGCTCTGCTTTACAATTTACGGAACACCGTCTGCACTGGAAACAAGATACCAGATTTGGCCCCTAATCTCGGTACCTTTGCAAGTTGTAATCCCTTTTGCGTGTCTTTGCGTGGCGTCTGCCAGAAACGGCCTGCGGCGAAAAATATTGGCGCGTCGCTTGAAAAGGCAGATCATGTAGTGTATAATATAACATTATTATGCGCTTTATTTGCGCGTGCATCGGGAGTTTTATCTTGTTGAATACGAATATTTGGGAATTGCTGATTACCATACCGGCAGTTTTGCTTGCGTTGACTTTTCATGAGGCGGCGCATGGATTTGTGGCGTACCGGCTGGGCGATACGACTGCTCGGGATTGTGGCCGCCTTACTTTGAACCCTTTCCGGCATCTGGATTTGCTGGGGCTGGTTTGCATGGTGGTTTTGCGTTTTGGATGGGCAAAACCGGTTCCCGTCGACCCGCGCCGCTTTCGCCACCCGCGGCGCGATATGGCGCTGGTGGCGGCGGCGGGACCTTTGATGAATGTCATATTAAGCTTTTTCTGTATTTTGTTTTATTATCTCTTTGCGCTCTATTTTCCAGACTCTGCATTTGCTAATGCAATGGGCGAGTTTTTTGTTGTTTTGGCAATCCTGAGCGTCGGTTTTGCGGTTTTCAATTTGATTCCGCTGCCTCCGCTTGACGGATCTCGGATTCTCAGTGTGTTTTTACCGCCAAAATGGAACTATATGCTTGTGCGATATGAGCGTTACATCCAGCTTGCACTGATTTTGCTTTTATGGACCGGCGTCTTATCCGCCCCGTTGTCTGTGGCAAGAGGTTATGTATTAAACGGGATTGAGGATTTGGTTAGATGGATGGTACTATAACGTTCAAGTTGGATTCTTTTGAGGGTCCGCTGGATTTGCTATTGCAGCTGGTTTCTGCAAACCGCGTGGATATTATGGATATTCCGGTCGCGTTAATATTGGAGCAGTATCTTGCGGTGTTGGACCGTATTTTGCAGGAGAACCTGGAAAACGCCTGCGATTTTGTCGCGATGGCGGCAAGGCTTGTTTACATAAAAACAAGATTGCTGCTTCCCAAGCCGGAAAAGGAAGAGGAAGATCCGCGCGCTTCTTTGACGCAGAGTTTGCTCGTCTACAAAAAGGTAAAGGATGCCGCGCCTTTTTTCTCGCAGAAAATCCAAGCCGGCCGAGATTGTTTTACCAAAACGCCTGAACCTCTGCGCGCTGCCGTGATTCAATATCGTCACAAACCGGACGATCTTTGTCGGGCGGCGAAAAACGTCCTGGAGCGGGCGCGGCGAAAAATGCCGCCGTCTGTCTCTGCGTTTGATGGAATTGTTGGATTTGAACCGGCGCCTGTAGAAGAAAAGATTGCACGCATTCTGGACATGCTTTCCGTCCAGGGGAGTGTTGCGGCACGCAGTTTATATCGCCAGGTGCATTCGCGTTCGGAGTTGGTCGCTGTGTTTTTGGCGCTTTTGGAATTGATGGCAAACCATCGTGTGAGTGTGGAAGATACGCCGGATGGCGTAATGGTATTTGAAGGCGGAGAGGAGCCTTAAACCGTGTCGGAGCTTTGTAATGTAATCGAGGCCATTCTCTTTGCGGCGGGAGATCCTGTGCCGCTGACCCGCCTGTGTGAAGGCGCGTCCTGCGGAGAGGAAGAACTGCGCGGCGCGCTTGACGAATTGGAGGGGTACTATCGCTATGAACGCAGAGGAATTCGATTGGTTCGAGTTCAGGGAACTGCGCAGCTGGTGAGTGCACCCGAGTATGCCGATTCCATTCGAGCGGCTCTTGAAATGCGGCGTACGCCTGCTTTGTCACAGCCGTCTTTGGAAGTGCTTGCAATCATTGCGGCAAATCAGCCGACGACCCGCACTTATATTGAGCAGGTACGCGGCGTGGACAGCTCCTATACTGTCGGTGTTTTAATGGATAAGGGCATTGTAGAGGAAGCCGGAAGACTGGATGTTCCCGGCCGTCCCATGCTTTTACGTACGACGCCGGAATTTTTGCGTATATTCGGTGTTTCTTCTTATGAAGAACTTGCCAATCTGCCGGAAATTCGTGCTTTAAAAGCAGAAGAGCCGGATCATGGGTCTGCTTCCCCGGAAACGGAACATACCGGTGAAAAAATGGCTTGTGATCCCGACTCCTCATCGGAAAAAAGCTCCGGAGGTTCTCTGTGAATGGATGGATTCTGGCTCTGCTGATAACGGCGGGTTTATTGGGCATACTATTGTTGCTGCGCCTGGGCCTTCGGGCGGAATATTTTTCCGGAGAGGTACAGGTATGGCTTTGCGTGGAGAGGTTCCGGTTTTCCCTATATTCGAGCACAGAACGAAAGATAAAGAAAAAAGAAGACCAAAAAAAACCAGGCGCCAAAAAAGCCGTGCAAAAGGAAACGCGGAAATCGAACGGCCTGGGGTTTCATGCGCGTGATTTGGCAGGTGCGCTCGGGGAACTCGGCGGAGTCGCTGCCCGTTTGCTGAAACGCGTTCGCGTGGAAGAATTGCGCGGACAGGTGACGGCTGGCGGTGCGGATGCCGCGGAAGTGGCGATTACCTATGGCCGTCTTTGGGCTGTGGTGGGCGCCGTACATGCCCTGCTTGAGCGGTTTGTGTTATTGAAATCCTTCGATGTAGACGTTTTGATGGATTTTGAATCTGACAAGACACGCGTGGAAGGCGTAGTGGAAATTGGATTTCGATGCGTATATTTGCTTGCAGCGGCGCTGGGCGTTGGAAAAATCCTTTGGAAGCGCGGCGCGATGCGGCGTGAGAGAGAAAAAACCGCAGCGGAGAATGGCAGCGGGGACTCCGGCAAAAAAGTGAGACAGGCATAATGGAGGCAGTTATGAGTGAGACAAATAGACATCCCATTGGAGACGTAATGGATCTGACTATGCAGAAGGTCAGAGAAATGCTGGATGCGAACACAATTGTTGGGGAACCGATCCGCGCAGATGGGGTGACGCTGGTCCCTGTTTCTAAAATCAGCGTTGGGTTTGGTTCCGGCGGGTCGGACTTTGGAAAAAAGACGGCCGCGGAAGACGGACGCAATTTTGGCGGCGGCGGCGGCGCCGGGATTACCATTACACCGGTGGTGTTTCTGGTGATTGCGGATGGAACTGTGCGTGTTTTAAGCGTGGATTCCGCGCCGCAAAATACAGCGGACCGGGTTCTGGAACTGTTGCCCCAGGTGATTGAAAAAGTGGAGAAATTCCTTGCCGCTCACACAGCGAAAAAAGAAGAGGGAAAGGAAGCGTAAAATGGCTGCCGGTTTGAAACGGCATGGGACTTGACATCTGCGCGGCCGCTTTGAGGTGAAAACGGCTGTGATAAAAAACTGTGTTTGCGTGATGCTTCTGGCATGGGCGCTGACGTGTTTTGCCGGTGCGGGAGACATCAGCGCGGGAAGCGCAATTTTGATTGACGCTGATTCCGGTGCAGTGCTATATGAAAAAAATCCGGATGAACGGCGTTTGATCGCCAGTACAACGAAAATTATGACAGCACTGGTTGTATTGGAAAGCTGCGATTTGGAAGAAACGGTGGAAGTGCCGAAAGATTGTGAGCGAGTCGGCGGTTCTTCTATGTATCTACGTGCCGGAGAAGAAGTGACGGTGCGAGATCTGCTGTATGGGCTTCTCTTAATGTCGGGCAACGATGCGGGGTTGGCACTGGCAGATCATTGCGGCAATGGTGATGTGGAAACATTCGTAACCCAAATGAATATTAAGGCGCAGAACCTGGGACTTGCGGATACTTCTTTTGAAAACCCGCATGGACTCGATGGAGAGCGAAATTATTCCACAGCACGCGATATGGCGACGCTTGCAGCGTATGCCATGCAAAATGAAACGTTTTATCAAATTGTCTCGACGCAGGAGGCAATGGTTGCCGGACGCCTGATGCAGAATCATAACAAACTGCTGAAACGGCTGGATGGCGTATGCGGGGTAAAAACAGGCTTTACCAAGGCGGCGGGGCGCTGTCTGGTAAGCTGTGCGGAGCGCAACGAACGCCGTTTTATAACGGTGACGCTGTCTGCTCCTGATGATTGGAACGATCACGAAAAGCTCTATCAGGCGGTGTTTGATGCTTTGGAAAACCGGACGCTTGCGACGGCCGGTGAATGTGCCGCACAGGTGCCCTGTCTCTCGGGTGACGATCAGGCAGTGGTTTACGGAGAGGATTTTTCCATGTGGTTGACGCCGTTTGAATATGAAACTTTAGAAGTGCGCCTGCATTTGCCGTCTTTTTTGTATCATGGACGGATGCGGGGCGAAAGTGCGGGATATGCGGAGTTTTATGTGCGCGGCGTGGAAGCAGGCCGCGTGACATTGTTGTATCAATAGACCGGAGAGAGAATTTTGAAGCAGAGATTGCAGAAGATACTGGCCTCGGCGGGGCTTTGTTCCCGCCGGACGGCCGAAACATACATAGAAGAGGGACGGGTTACGGTGAATGGCGCTGTGGCAAAGCTGGGAGACAGCGCCGATCCTGAGGTGGATCTGGTGGCATTGGACGGAAAAGCGGTTCTGCCAACGGAGAAACCGTTTTGTTATGTTATGCTCCATAAACCGGTGGGGTATGTCTCTACCATGTCGGACGAGCGTGGCAGGCGTACGGTTCGGGATTTGACGCTGGATGTGGGAGAACGCATTTATCCGGTGGGACGCCTGGATCTGAATTCTTCCGGCCTGCTTTTAATGACAAATGACGGTGCGCTGGCGCACCGGTTGATGCATCCCCGGTATGAAGTGGAAAAAACTTATTTGGTTGGAACGCGGGGAGATGTAGCGGCGGCATTGCCTGTGCTTCGCGCACCGATGGAATTGGACGGTGTAATGCTGCATCCGGCAAAGGTGGAACTTGTAAAGACAGCGCCGGAAGGCGCAGTATTGCGGTTTGTGATTCATGAGGGACGAAACCGTCAGGTTCGGCGCATGTGTGAGAAGGCCGGGCTCGATGTTTCCTGGCTGCGGCGTGTTGCGGAGGGAAAACTGACGCTCGGTGATCTGGAAAAGGGAACATGGCGCTATCTGACGGAAGCCGAGGTGGCGTATTTGAAATCCATTTGAGGGAGATGGAAGGGATGGAAAACGATCTCAATGCAAAACTGGCTGCGATGTCGATGCATTTTTCCAAAAGCCAGCGGGCCCTTGCCAGTTACATAGTCGATCACTGTGATAAAGCAGCTTTTTTGACGGCAAACAAGCTTGGCGAAGCGGTGGGTGTGAGTGAATCTACGGTGGTGCGTTTTGCCGTACGCCTGGGTTATGAGGGATATCCTGAATTGCAGCGTGCTGTGCAGGAGCTGATTCGAAACCGCCTGACGGCGGTGCAGCGCCTTGACGTTACGGCGTCTTTGCTGGATGAACAGAATGTTTTAAAAAGCGTGATGCGGGAGGATATTGACCGAATCAGCGCAACGCTTGCCAGCGTGGACGCGGCTGTCTTTGACGATGCGGTGCGGCGTACCCTGGGAGCTCGAAGAATTTATATCATTGGACTGCGTTCTTCTTCCGCTTTGGCCGAATTTTTGTATTTTTATTTCAATCTGATTTTTGAGGACGTAAAGTTACTGACTTCGTCGTCGTCGAGTGTATTGTCGGAGCAGCTTCTTCGTGCTAAAAAGGGAGATACCATTATTGGAATCAGTTTTCCCCGTTATTCCCGTATGACAGTGGATGCGCTGGAATATGCGCATGGGAAGGGCGCGGACGTGATTGCCATCACGGATAGCTCGGTTTCTCCCCTGGTACAGCATGCAGACTGTGCGCTTTATGCTGAAAGCGACACGGCGTCTTTTGTTGATTCTCTGGTTGCCCCCATGAGCTTGATTAACGCCCTGGTGGTGGCGGCGGGAATGCACCGGCGCGAGGCTTTGCGGCGGGTGTTCGGCGACCTTGAGGGAATTTGGGATAAGTACGAAGTCTATCGAAAGACGGAGTCATTATAAGGCAATGAAAAAAATCGTGGTTATTGGGGGCGGCGCCGCCGGAATGATGGCGGCGGGAACTGCCGTACGTGCCGGGCACGCCGTGACGGTGCTGGAACACAGCAGGAAAACCCTTTTGAAATTGGGCATTACGGGTAAGGGCCGTTGTAATCTGACAAACGATTGCGATGTGCGCACCTTGGTTGAAAATACGCCGCATGGCGGAAAGTTTTTATACGGCGCTTTTTCCAGAACGACGCCGCAGGATGTGATGGATTTGTTTGTCTCGCTCGGCGTCCCCCTTAAAACGGAGCGGGGAGGTCGGGTGTTTCCGGTTTCTGACCGGGCATTTGACATTGTAGATGCACTTCGGCGGTATGCCGCCGGCGCAAGAATACTATTTGCAAACGCAGAACAGGTGCTGCTTAAGGACGGCGTGGTGTGTGGAGTGGCTGCCTCTGCCGGGCCGGTACCAGCGGATCATGTGATTCTGGCAACCGGCGGATGCTCGTATTCTGCAACGGGTTCGGACGGGTCGGGTTTTGCGATGGCCCGCGCGCTTGGGCATACTGTTATGGAGCCGGAGCCTTCCCTGGTTCCGCTGCGCGCGGCACCGGAAATTTGCGCGCCGTTGGCTGGACTTTCGCTGAAAAATATTGCGCTTTCTCTGACTGCCGGGGGGAAACTTTTGTCTCGGGAACAGGGAGAAATGCTTTTTACGCATACTGGAATATCCGGCCCGTTGGTTCTTTCGGCAAGCGTCTTCATGCGAGGGATTGGAAACCGGTATGAAATTTCTCTCGACCTGAAGCCTGCGCTGGATGATGCGGCGCTGGATGCGCGGCTTTTACGGGAATTCGAGCAGACTCCGAATATCCAGTTTTCCAACCTGGTGCCCCGGCTTTTACCGAAATCGATGACTCGTGCTGTGTGCGAGCAGAGCGGGATTGCGCCGGGTGTCAAGTTGCATGATATGACGCGTATACAGCGTACGGCTCTTGTGCGCACACTGAAGGCGTTTCGTCTGGGCAAGGTCACCAAATGTGGATTTGATGAAGCCGTTGTCACGGCAGGCGGCGTCGCGACATCGGAAATTGATCCGAAGACCATGCGTTCCAAACTCGTTCCCGGGCTCTCATTTGCGGGGGAGATGATCGACGCGGACGCTTTTACCGGAGGGTTTAATCTACAAATTGCCTGGGCTACGGGACGGGCCGCCGGAAATGGAATTTGAGTGGAGTGAATGAAAAAATGAAACCGGTACAAATTGCGTTGGACGGACCTTCCGGTTCCGGAAAGTCGACCATGGCCCGTCGTATTTCTCAGGAATTGGGCTTTTATTATATCGATACCGGCGCGCTTTATCGCGCTGTGGGTCTATTTGTAAAACGCTGTGGCGTGGACCCGTCGGATGAAGCGGCGGTTTCTGCAGCGTTGAGCAACTGCGAGGTGCGTTTTGATTTTCAAAATGGCGTGCAACGCACCATGTTGAAAGGAGAAGACGTCAGCGGAGAAATCCGGACGCCTGAAGTCTCGCAGTTGGCGTCGCGTGTCAGTGCGTTTTCGGCAGTGCGTGCGCTGCTTTTGGATACGCAGCGGACATTTGCGGGCGGGAATTCGGTGATTATGGACGGGCGTGACATTGGTACGACGGTTTTGCCGGATGCGGCAATTAAAATTTTCCTGACGGCGTCGGCGGAGGATCGCGCTATGCGGCGTTTTCAGGAGCTCGCGGCGCGCGGGGAGAAGACGGATTATGAAACTGTGTTGCGGGAACAACGGGAACGCGATTCCCGGGATGAAAATCGGGAAATTTCTCCACTGCGACGTGCAGACGATGCAATTTTGGTGGACACGACAGGTCTGAGTTTGGAAGAAGGATATCAGAAGCTTCGTGGAGTGATTGATTCTTGTTTGGAGGAGTTGGCATGTGGCGAAAACTCATGTTTTATCTCGTAAAAGGGGCTTTGATTTTGAGCCCTGTAAAAACGCATCACCGTGAACGGCTGCCGGAAGGCCCTTGTATTGTTTGTCCGAATCACGCTGCGCTGCGGGATCCTTTTTGTGTTGCCATGGCGGTTGGCAACCACGAATATTTGCACTATATGACCAAAGCGTCTTATTATGATAAGCCGGTGATTGGCCCCTTTATTCGCTCTATTGGCGCGTTCCGCGTCGATCCGGAAAAGGGATATCTTTCGGCAATCCGGGAGGCAATGCAGTATTTGAAGGCAGGAGAAAAGGTCTGTATTTTCCCGGAGGGTACGCGGAATCGCACCGGGGAGGATCTGGAGGGAAAAGCAGGCGCCGCTATGATTGCGGCGCGTATGCATGTGCCGGTTATCCCAACAAAAATTGAAAACAGCCGGAAGTTTTTCCGATTTGTGCATGTGACGTTTGGAACACCGATGTACATAGAGGTGGCGCCGCGCGGCGCCGGAAGCGATGCCTATCATGAGGCGGCAAATCGAATTATGGAGGCCATTCACAGCCTATGAAATTGACGGTTGCGAAGACAGCCGGTTTTTGCTTTGGCGTAAATCGGGCCGTTGAGATGGCGCTGGAAACAGCGAAACAATTGGATCAGGTCTATATGCTGGGACAACTGATTCACAATGAAGCGGTGACGAAGAAGCTTCTTTCCCTCGGTGTCCGGTATACGGAAACGTTGGACGGGTTGCCGGAAGGCGCTTCGGTTATTGTGCGTGCTCACGGCGTACCACGGGCGACTTATGAGGTGATAGCGGAGCGTGGTCTCCGTATGGTGGACGTGACCTGTCCCTTCGTCCGCAAGATCCACCGAATTGTGGAAGAAGAGTCGCAAAAGGGACGGCTTGTCATGATTATGGGAGATCCCTCTCATCCGGAAGTGGTGGGAATCAGTGGCTGGTGTCAGAATGCTGTGGTTTTAAAAGACGTTGCAGAACTTAAAAAGTATTTGAACAATGTTTGTGAGGAGAGGTCGGAGCCGGTCAGCCTTGTGGCACAGACCACGTCAAATCGAACAAAGTGGGAAATTTTCGTAAATACCATAAAAAAAGTGTATACAAATTTAAAAATATTTGATACAATATGTAATGCTACCGATGAAAGACAGGCGGAGTGTGCTTCCGTCGCGTCAGGATCGGAGGTCATGCTGGTGATTGGCGACGGCAACAGTTCCAATACACGGAAGCTTGCAGAGGTTGCAGAAGCCAACTGTTCAAAAGTGTATCGTATCGACGGTGCGCGGGAGCTTGATTGCCGGTGGTTTGCAAACGTGAAAAACGTTGGGGTTACCGCCGGGGCTTCAACGCCGGCGTGGATAATAAAGGAGGTAGTAAACAAGATGAGTGAGGAAATGAAAAACCAGGTCACGGAAGAGGCTGCAAACGAGGCGGAAGAGAATTTTGAGCAAATGCTTGAGGATTCTATCAAAACTTTATATACCGGGGATAAGGTTACGGGTATTGTAACGGCAATTAATTCCAGCGAGATCAATGTGGATCTCGGCGTGAAGCAGGCTGGTTATATTCCTGTGGCGGAGTTGAGCGACGATCCGAACTATATCGCGGAAGGACATATAAAGGTTGGCGACGAGATCGAGGCGTTTGTTATGCGTGTCAACGACGTGGAAGGTACTGTGCAGCTTTCCAAGAAACGTCTTGATATGATTAAGGGATGGGATTCCATCGAGGACGCCAGAGAAGCCCGTTCCACTGTCGAGGGCACCGTAATTGAAGAAAACAAGGGCGGTGTGGTTGTCAGTGTCAACGGAGTACATGTATTTGTTCCGGCTTCCCAGACCGGTTTGCCGAAGGATGCGCCGATGACCGGGCTTTTGAAGCAGAAAGTGAAGCTGCGCATTATCGAAGTGAATCGTGCAAGACGCCGCGTTGTCGGTTCTATCCGTGCGGTCCAGCAGGAAGAGCGTCGCGCAAAAGCAGAGCAGCTGTGGAATGAAATTGAAGAGAACAAGACCTATAAGGGCGTTGTCAAGAGTTTGACTTCTTATGGTGCTTTTGTGGATATTGGCGGCGTAGATGGGATGATCCATATCAGCGAGCTGAGCTGGAGCCGTGTGCGTCATCCGTCCGAAGTGGTCAATGTCGGCGACGAGATTGAAGTTTATGTCATCTCGTTTGATCGTGAAAAGAAGAAAATTTCCCTGGGTTACCGGAAGGCAGAGGACAATCCGTGGGTGAAGTTTATCTCCCAGTACGGAATTGGCGATGTTGTGCCGGTTAAGGTGCTGAAATTTATGCCGTTTGGCGCCTTTGCTGAGGTAATTCCCGGTGTGGATGGCCTGATCCATATTTCACAGATTGCAAATCAGCGTATTAACAAGCCGGATGATGTGCTTTCTGAAAATGAGGTTGTAAATGCCAAGATTACGGACATTGATACGGAACACCAGAAAATCTCCCTCTCGATTCGTGCCGTAATTGAAGACAACGAGCAGGCTAACCGTGTCATGGCGGACGAACCGCAGAATGAAACGGTTTATGTCTCCGACGAAGAATAATTTCGACGGTTAAAGCTGTAAAAAAGGCTGACAATGAGGAATTGTCGGCCTTTTTTGTCTTTTTTGCACAGAAAAGATTCATCTTCTATCGAAAAAGAGCGGCGTAATTCACAAAAACGTCATTGCATTCTAAAAGAATGATGTGGTATAATAAAAACAGAACAGGATCGTCTGTTTGAAAAGGAAAGGAGTTGGCATTATGAAGTTTACTTTCAACGGAAGGAAAATGGAGATCAGTGACTCTTTGAAAGCCTATGCTGAGAAGAAGCTTTCAAAGCTTGACCGTCTTTTTTCCAGTGACGCGGAAGCAACGGTTGTTTGCCGTACTGAGAGAGGCAGGCATACGGCCGAAGTGACGGTCCGGTCTGCAAACATGCTCTTCCGTGCGCAGAACACAGCCAACGACATGTATGCAGCCATTGATGAAGTGGAAGATATGATTGAGCGGCAGATCCGCAAGAATAAGACAAAACTGGAGAAACGGTTGAAGACCGGTGCGTTTGAACGTGAAATTCCAGCAGAATCTGTAAATGCAGCCGAGGCAGAGGAAGACTATGAAGTGGTCAGAATCAAACGCTTTGCTATTAAGCCAATGGATGTGGAAGAGGCGATTTTGCAGATGAATATGCTGGATCATCAGTTTTATGCCTTCAAAAACGCAAGCGATGAAGATCGTTTTTGCGTAGTTTATAAAAGAAATGACGGTGGATTTGGCTTGATTGAAAGCGAATAAGTGATTTTCACAAGGAAAAGCCGGTATTTTGCCGGCTTTTTCTATTAAGAAACTCAAAAAACAAGAAAAGAAGAAAAAAGAAAAAAGTTGAAAAAAACCCTTGACAAACAGAAAAAAGAGTAGTATACTGAGCAAGCACTCAAGAGAGCGGCGGACAGACGGAAGCGAGTCAAGAAAAAAGTTTTGAAAAAAACGAAAAAAGTACTTGACAAAGCGAGC
>CALWBW010000014.1 GCA_944376195.1 uncultured Clostridia bacterium
ATATGATGTAATCGTGTATATAGTGTGGAGAGCAATGCACCACGGTGATTTTTTATCATCGCTGACGTCTTGACACAAATGAAAAAGCCAGCTAATACCTGTATTTTTAAATTTACAAGGTGTTAGCTGGCTTTTTTGTGTTTTATTGCTTCCCTTCTTAATTTTGCGATACTACAGACCAGTGGGACCAACGAATTACCTGTTTCATAGTATATGATAAGGTTATAATTGGAGGTCATGAATCCCATGTATCGGAATAAAAAGATCGGATCCGGAATCCATCGTTGTGTACCGTGTTATCCGTTTACTCCCATATTTGGCCCTACTGGACCCACCGGGGCCATGGGACCTACCGGACCTACTGGTCCTCAGGGGACGCAAGGCATCACAGGACCACAAGGCCAGCAAGGCCCTACCGGGCCGACTGGTCCTTCTTCGGGCCCTACCGGGCCGACTGGTCCTCAAGGAATGCGTGGAATCACGGGGCCACAAGGTGAGCAGGGCCCTACCGGACCTACCGGGATCGTGGGGCCTACGGGACCTACCGGTCCTCAAGGAATACAGGGCGCACCAGGCCCACAGCGCCAACAAGGGCCGACAGGGCCGATGGGGCCTTCATCGGGACCGACCGGACCAACTGGTCCGCAAGGGGTGCGTGGAATCACAGGGCCTCAAGGTCAGTTAGGGCCGACCGGACCGACCGGACCCCAGGGAGCGCAGGGCATCACGGGACCACAAGGCCAGCAGGGCCCTACCGGACCTACCGGACCCCAAGGAGCGCAGGGCATCACGGGACCACAAGGTGAGCAGGGGCCGACCGGACCTCAGGGAGCGCAAGGCATCACAGGACCACAAGGCGAGTCAGGACCCACCGGACCTCAGGGAGCGCAAGGCATCACAGGACCACAAGGTGAGCAGGGGCCGACCGGACCCACCGGGAGCATAGGACCCACTGGCCCTACTGGGCCTCAGGGGATGCAGGGCATCACAGGGCCACAAGGGCCCATCGGACCTCAGGGAGAACAAGGTATTGCAGGTCCACAAGGCGAACAGGGACCAACCGGACCCACTGGGGCTACTGGCACTGTACCCGATGATTCTTTTGCTTCCTTTGCAAATTATCAAATGCAACTTACTCCGAATGACCTGATCATTTTATTTCCGGATATAACGGACTCTACCGGAAACATTACCTCCGCAGATTTAACACATGTTAGACTAGAATCGGGGTATTATCTGATAAGTTATGAGGTCTCGGTGCTGTTTAGCTCTGCAAATTATATGCAAATAACCCCGTTTTACAACGGTGTTCCTCACTTGGAAACAGGCATTTATTTTGCAACTCGTACCGAAGGTTCCAGTGCTTGTGGCTCTGCCTTTTTGATTCTTTACGCACCTTCTTCCACGGAATTTTCCCTTACCTATTCTGGTTCTGCCGTAGGCCGAGAAGGTCAAGTCACACTGACCATTCTCAAATTACGCAGAAATTAAAAAAGAAAGACAAAGTAAACACCCGTGAATCTTAACGCAAACTGCATTCCTATATATGTTTCCTCATTACGACAGACAAAACGGGGTACTTACACAGGACCGTTTTGAAAAATCAGGCTATAATTGGAGGTCACGAATCCCATGTATCGAAATAAAAATATTGGATCCGGGATCCATCGTTGTGTGCCGTGTTATCCGTTTACTCCCATATTCGGCCCTACTGGACCTTCCGGGGACACCGGGCCAACCGGGCCGGCTGGTTCCGACGGCGTCGCCGGTGATACCGGGCCAACTGGGCCTACCGGACCGGCTGGCTCCGACGGCGTCACCGGCGATACCGGGCCCACTGGGCCAACCGGACCGGCTGGCTCCGACGGCGTCGCCGGTGATACCGGGCCAACCGGGCCGGCTGGCCCCGTCGGTGCCACCGGACCCACCGGACCGACCGGGCCTACCGGCAGCGTGGATCCGAATCCGTACAAATTATTTGTGCAAGCGGATGCAGCTCCGGGGGGAAACGGGAGTCAAATCGCCCCATTTCAAACCATAGCGCAAGCTCTGGCCGTCGCGCAACCGGACGGCGTAATTCACGTTTTACGCGGTACCTACCCCATCACGCAGCAATTGACCATAACCCAGCCTGGCCTGGCCATTCAAGGCAGAGCCGGTGCTGTCATCTCGCTGCAAGCGCCCATTATTCCCTTCGTATGCAGTGGAGGCGATAATACCATCGACGGGTTAACCATAACCAGTAATGATCCCTATCCCGTCGAGTTTATTCAGCTTGCCGGAGATGGAAATCAGCTTTTAAATTGTCAAATTTACGGACCGGAGCAAGCCGGTGATTCTTCCACATGGGTTGTGAATCGCGGTTTTGTCACGCAGGGGTCAGCGACCAACTTACTGGTACGCAATAACATTTTTCATTCTTTGCGTCAGTCTGCCTATTTAAATCCCGGTTCAACCGGCACAATTGCCGATAATGTTGCATATAACACCCGCGGATACGTGGTTGACCAGGCAACCTTCCTTTTTTCCGGGAATTCCTGGGGCATTCCGGAAAACGCAGTCGACATTGCTCTTCTTGCCGGTACGACAACAGGTGCTCCGTATGACCCGCTTTCTGCTTTGGAGGCCAGTAACAGCAATGCAACTATCAGCGATCAGCGCTAAAACGTTTAAAGGTTTTAAAAATTGCAAATAAAAGGCTCTCCTTTTATAAAATGCATCGTAAATGAAACCCGCATTCGGTAGGAAATCTATCGGTTGCGGGTTTTCTATTTTTAGAGTACATCCATCTCTCCGTGATAAAATCACAGAAATACAGTGCTGTATGTAATATAATCACACCATACAGCACAAATAGGAAAAACGTTCTTTCTCAGTTTCCAATGCGGCGGTCTGGCAAACCTAAGGCATACAAAAATTTATTTTTTAAAAGCACAAACATTCATTCCACAAAAGGAGAACAAAAATGCGTTTTTTGGATTTTTTTCGAACTCCGGATCTCAATCAAGGGCTAACAATATATGAAACCACTCCTGGTGCCGTCCTTTTGGACGTACGAACCAGAGAAGAATATCAAACCGGTCATATTCCCGGAAGCAAAAATATTCCGCTCCAAGCCCTTGACAAAGTGACTTCAATCTTGGAAGATAAAACTGCTCCTATTTTTGTTCATTGCCTCAGCGGCGCACGAAGTGCGCAGGCAGTTGGAAAACTCAAGAAAATGGGATACATCCATGTTACAAATATTGGTGGAATAGCAGAATATAATGGAAAGGTGGAACGCTAACATGAAAATTGTTATTGTAGGGGGCGTAGCAGGCGGTGCAACCGCAGCCGCGCGCATTCGCAGATTGGACGAGCACGCCGAAATTGTCGTATTTGAGCGTTCTGGATATATTTCCTATGCAAACTGTGGTTTACCCTATTATATCGGGGGCATTATTAAAGATCCGGAGGATTTGACGCTGCAAACTCCCGAAAGCTTTTATTCCCGTTTTCACATTTCCATGAAAGTCCATCATGAGGTAACCGCCATTCATCCGGAGAACAAAACCGTCTCAGTGAAAAATCTCAAGACCGGCGAACTGTTTGAAGAGCCTTATGATAAGCTCCTTCTTTCCCCGGGCGCCAAACCCACGCAGCCCCGTCTCTCCGGCGTGGGTCTTGACAAAATTTTCACCTTACGAACCGTAGAGGATACACTCCGAATTAAGGAATTCATTGACAAACATCACCCTCGCTCCGCTGTACTGGCAGGCGGTGGATTTATTAATCTGGAAATGGCGGAGAATCTTCGGAATCTGGGGATGGAAGTCACAATTGTGCAACGGCCGCACCAACTGATGACGCCCTTTGACGCCGATATGGCCGCGTTGATCCACAACGAAGTGCGCAAACACGGGATCCGGTTGGCTTTAGGTCAAACGGTCGAGGGATTTGAAGAAAAAGACGGCGGGATAGAAATAAAGTTGCAGGATGCCGCGTCCCTTCGTGCAGACATGGTCATTCTCGCAATCGGTGTCACGCCGGAAACCCATCTGGCAAAAGAAGCAGGCCTTGCTTTGGGAATAAAGGGCAGCATCCTGGTAAATGACCGGATGGAAACTTCCGTCCCGGACATTTACGCGGTCGGAGATGCCGTACAGGTGAAACATTTTGTAACCGGAGAAGATACGCTTCTTTCTCTGGCCGGGCCTGCCAATAAACAGGGCCGAATTGCAGCAGACAATATTTGCGGCGGCGACAGCCGCTATCAAGGCAGCCAGGGCAGTTCGGTTCTCAAGGTGTTTTCCATGACGGCCGCGACCACCGGTATGAATGAAACGCAAGCTAAATCCGCCGGTTTCGATGTTGACAAAGTGATTCTCTCCCCCATGAGTCATGCAAGTTATTATCCAGGTGGGAAATTGATGACCATGAAGGTGGTATTTGAAAAAGAAACCTGGCGGTTGCTTGGCGCTCAAATTATCGGTTACGAGGGCGTTGACAAACGCATTGACGTACTGGCCACCGCCATCCGCTGCGGGATGAAAGCCACAGAACTGAAGGATCTGGATCTGGCATATGCGCCCCCCTATTCTTCCGCCAAAGATCCGGTCAATATGGCAGGGTTTCTCATCGATAATTTAAAAACCGGCCTCGTCAAACAATGGTATTTGGAAGACATAGAGAACCTTCCCCGAGATGGCAGCATCACGCTGCTGGATGTCCGCACGCCGGAAGAATACCGCAGAGGTCATCTTGACAACACGCTTTCTATTCCTGTGGATGAGCTGCGCGAGCGGCTTTCCGAATTAGATCGTCATAAACGCATCTATGTCATCTGTCAAAGTGGATTGCGCAGTTATCTTGCGACCCGAATTTTAAGCGGTAATGGTTATGACTGCTACAATTTTGCCGGTGGATACCGGTTCTATGAAATCGTCACCCAGGACCGTCTGTTGTCCGAAAGTGCGACAGCCTGCGGCATGGATCAATAAGAAAACGCCCGCCATTTTTTAATAGCGAGCGTTGTGCCCTAGTTTTCGCAAAGCGAGGTTAGCTGTTCCGGATCCATAATTTCCACGGTTCCGCGAGATAGCCGCACCATTCCCTCCGACTGAAAATAGCGAAGCATGCGGGTAACCACCTCGCGTGCGCTTCCCAAATGATTTGCAATCATCTCGTGCGTGATTTTCAACCGGCTTGTACCTTCAATTGCTGCTTCCTCCAGCAAAAATGCCGCCAGACGCTTGTCAAAGCTCTTCCAAAGCACCTGTTCAATGAGCCACATCACGTCGGAAAAGCGGGAGGCCATGATTTCATTGGTATAGTTGGCGAGGGGCGCCGATTCCGCCATCACTTCCTGATAGACCTGGGCGGGAATAATCCACAATTGTGTGGCTTTTTCCGCTTCAATGGTAACCTCAAATTGGATACTTCGCATCATACAAGAAGCAGAAAACAGGCAAATATCGCGTTCAAAAAGCCGATAAATCGTAATTTCGCGGCCTTCCTCGGAATAAATGCAGGCACGAAGCTGGCCGGAACAGACCAGCAAAAGTCCTAGGCAATCCATGGAGCCATTATGAAGCACTGTTCCTTTTTCAATGTCCCGCCGCACTGCAGAGTCAGAAAGTTTTTCCTGTTGCTGTTTTGTCAGCCGGTCCCAGATTGGAAAATACGCAGAAATCTCCACCTCAACCGCACCTCATCTTCTTTATATATAGTAGCATTATAAAAGATCTCTGTATGGCTGTCAATGAAGGGGTACAAAACAACGTTGCCGTCTTTTTCCCCGATAGCCGGAATGAATTCACATCGCCATTCTGAAAGGAGCCCGACAGATCATGCAATATTTGATTTCTTTTCTCGAGGGAATTATCACCTTCATTTCCCCCTGCCTGCTGCCTATGCTCCCCATCTACATCTCCTATTTTGCGGGCGGAGAAACCCGTAGCGTTCGAAAAGCCCTGATCGGCGCCATTGGGTTTGTTATTGGTTTCACCCTTGTCTTCACCCTAATGGGAGCACTTGCCGGTACGCTTGGCGGGCTTTTAAGAAAATACCAGACCGCCGTCAATGTGGTATCCGGCCTTGTAGTCATTTTCTTCGGCCTGAATTTTTTAGGCATTTTCAAACTCACCCTATTCCATGGCGGCAGCCATACTGTTAACGTAAAAAATATGGGGTTCTTCTCCGCCTTGCTTTTCGGCATTGTGTTCTCACTTGGTTGGACGCCCTGCGTCGGTGCGTTCCTGGGTTCCGCTCTGATGCTGGCCTCTCAACAAGGCCATGTACTGGAAGGTATGTTGATGCTGTTGGCCTATTCACTCGGGCTCGGCATTCCGTTCCTTCTCAGCGCCGTGCTGATCGGCTATCTCAAATCCACCTTTGATTGGATCAAACGCAATTACCGAGTCATCAATCTCATTAGCGGTTGCCTCTTGCTTGTTATCGGCGTACTGATGGCAACCGGAACGCTTGGGCGGCTGCTCAGTCTGCTCAGTTAGGAGGAAGCATGAAAGTTCTCATTGTGATTTTGGCCCTTGTTATTTTAATCGGCGGTGCGTGGCTCCTTTATACACAGCTCAGTGAGGAATTGGCGCCCAATCAGCTGGCTGTTCAAGATTCAGTAGATACGTCGCCTGCCGAAACGCCAGACAACGAAATGGAAGATGCTCCGCAACAGCAGTCCGAAGATACAGAAACGCAAAAAATACTGGCGCCTGACTTCACCGTGTACGATCTGGAGGGTAATGCGGTACAGTTGTCCGACTTCATTGGCAAACCGGTCGTCCTAAATTTCTGGGCCAGCTGGTGTGGCCCCTGTCAAAGCGAAATGCCGGATTTTAACGAAGCATATGCGGAATTGGGAGAAGACGTCCACTTCCTCATGATCAATATGACGGATGGTTCTCGTGAGACTGTGGACACCGCATCAGCGTTTATAGAAGAACAGGGGTATCTCTTTCCCGTTTATTATGATACGGATTTTGACGCTGCTATAACCTATGGCGTCTATTCTCTGCCTTCAACCCTGTTTATCGACGCGGAAGGTTATGGCATTGCGCAGGCAGTCGGTGCAATTGACCGCGAAACTTTGCAACGAGGCATCGACCTGATTCTGCCCTGATATTTCTTGGTAAATGTTTTTCCAAATAATTGGATACCACTTGTCATTACGTAAACCAGCAAATTTCCGTTTCCTTTCTAAAAAAGAGAGGCTCCGCGGCAACTGTTTTCGGTTTTGTCGCGGAGTCTCTTTTTATTTTTGTGTACGAACCTTTGTTTACGCCGCTTTAAGAGCGTCTTTTTTCATAAAGTCGATGATTGAAGGGTACAATGTCAATATGTCATTCTACGGAGGTTAAAATATGGAACGAATCAGATTCATGCCCGACAATTTTGCGGATTTTGTGCGGCATTTGCGCCGGGCAGAACGCGGTCAGGGCACCATTGAAAATTATTTACGTCACGCGCGTGCGTTTTCTCTCTGGCTCGACGGAAAACCAGTGACCCGGGAAAACGCTTCCGCTTGGAAAACACATCTCCTCGCAAAAGGATACGCATCCGTGTCCGTCAATGCGATGATCTCATCTCTTAATGCTCTGTTCCGTTTTCTCGGCTGGGAGGATTGTCGGATCAGTTTTCTAAAAATTCAACGTAAGCTTTTTCGTGATGCGAATCGCGAACTATCTCAAACAGAATATGAACGTCTGATTTCCGCCGCGCATATTTCCGGGAAACAGCGTTTGGCGCTTCTCATGGAAACCATTTGTGCCACCGGAATCCGTGTCAGTGAACTCCGGTTTATTACCGTCCAGGCAGCGCTCCTGGGACGCGCCGAAGTTGCCCTGAAAGGCAAAATTCGAACCATTCTCATTCCCAGTAAACTTACAAAAAAGCTGTTGAAGTTTGCTCAGGAAGAAAAAATCGCCTCTGGAGAAATCTTCCTTACCAGAAGCGGAAAAGGCATATCACGCCGTCAAATATGGGCAGAAATGAAAGCACTGTGCGTCGAATCACATGTAAAGCCCTCTAAAGTTTTCCCCCATAATTTGAGACATTTATTCGCAACAGTCTTTTATAAGGCCTGTAAAGATATAGCCCGCCTTGCAGACGTGCTGGGACATTCCAGCATCGAAACCACCCGAATTTATTTGACTGTCTCCGGCGTAGAGCAATATAAATTATTAAATCGATTGCGATTGGTCCTATAAGACAAAATCAACATTTTGTCCCAGTATATTACCTGGATCAAATCCCAGTAAATACATATTTTTTATAATTATAGCACGCATTTCCCTGATGTGCAATACCCATCTCTTTTTTTGAGCGCAAAAAAGTGAGGCCGCGAAATTTTTCAAATCTTGCGGTCTGAATAGTCACGCCCTACAACCCCAAAATGAGGGTTGTAGGGCTCTTTTTTACTATATTTCATTTATTTGGGCATTATTTTTGCGTTTCTATTTTACGCCCATCAGACAAAATGTTGATTTTGTGACAAAGGGAAGTGGTAGATTGCGCGAAACTTTGGAAGCGTTTTGTAACCGTACGAAGCGTTTTGAACTTTTGGGCGAGTGGGATATGGCGCGAAATTTTCCGTTATCTCCAACACAGATTACCTACGGTAGCAAACGCAGAGTCTGGTGGCAGTGTGAAAAAGGGCACCACTGGCAAGCCGCAGTACATAGCCGCAGCTCTGCCGGTTCCGGTTGTCCCATCTGTTCCAAAAAGGCCCCACTTCCGGGCAAAACGGATTTAGCCACGCTTTATCCTAACTTAGCAAACCAGTGGAATGTTCAAAAAAACGGCGCCCTTACCCCCGAGGAAGTACTGCCTGGCAGCCACAGGCTGGTCTGGTGGCGTTGTGAAAAGGGGCACGAATGGCAGGCGCAAGTCAAATCGCGAACTGCCGGAAATGGCTGCCCCATTTGTGCCAACCGTGAAATTCTCACGGGAGTAAACGATTTAGCAAGCCGTTTTCCCGAAATCGCCGCTGAGTGGCATCCCACGCGAAACGGCATGCTGACGCCCGCTCAGGTGGCGCCCGGTACACGCCGCAAAGTCTGGTGGCGCTGTAAAAAAGGACACGAGTGGTATGCCTCGGTTTCTTCCCGCACTCGAAATAGTGGTTGTCCTATTTGTGCCGGAAAAACTGTAGTTTCTGGAGAAAATGACTTAGCGAGCCGTTTTCCCGAAATCGCCGCCGAGTGGCATCCCACACGAAACGGCAACCTAACCGCATGTCAAGTGGCGCCTTCCTCTAACCGCAAGGTCTGGTGGCGTTGCAGTCTTGGCCATGAGTATCTGGCTTCCATAGGCGACCGCACCCAGCGAATGGGCGGGTGTCCTTACTGCGCCGGCCGAAAGGTGCTGCCAGGCTTTAACGACCTGGCTTCCTGTCAGCCGGAGTTGGCACGCCAATGGCATCCTACGCTGAATGGAACATTAACGCCGCAGATGGTAACCACTGGATGCCACCGAAAAGTTTGGTGGGAATGTGCGGAAGGGCATGTATGGAAAGCCGCCGTCTATTCCCGTACCGGAGCCAAAAAATGTGGTTGTCCCATATGCGCGGGCGTTGCAAAACGGAAAACCCGGGAGCCCAGTCTTCAGCCCTTCGTTTGATAAGACCTGGGGGAAAGAAAATTGAAGTTGTTTTGTCCGGTCATGAACGGCCGTTGCAAAAAAATTTTGAAAAGGAGTATGAACAATGAAAAAGCGACTATTGGCGTTCGTTTTGACGTTTGCCCTGGTCATTTCCCTTCTTCCGACCACAGTTCTGGCGGTTGAGGGTGATCGAGCCGTAAACGGAATCTACCAAAACGGCATATGGCAGCAGTCCGGTACTGGTTCCATAATCGATCCAGGAACCGGCATTGAGCTCAGCAAAACTGCCACACCGGATCCAGGTGATCCGAACCTCTACACCATTCACATGCAGGTGAAGACCAGCACAAAAACCACGGTTACAAACCCTGATGCAGCTGCCGTGGTACTGGTCATGGACTTATCCAATTCCATGAAAACCTGTGCGGAATGCGGCAAGGATCCTGTAGAGGATCTATGGGGAAATCAGAAGTATATTCACGACGAAAGTTGCCGTTATTACAACGAGTGGGATCCTGAAGCGGAAGTTCAAAATGACCAAACTCGCCTGTACGCAGCCAAAAATGCCGCGCTCGCCTTCTTAGCAGCCTATGCCGGCGACACGGAAAATGCGAACCGGCAGCTTGCTGTTGTGGCGTTTGGTACCACTTCCAAAACGGTTCTTTCTTGGACCAATGTGGCCGGTACCAGCTCTCAGGGATACACTGCTGCCACCCGGGCAATCGACAATCTAGAGATTGGCTTTGAAAACGGGGCTGGGTGGTGGAACTCCTATTCTGACACAGGCGGTACGAACCTGGAAGCCGGCCTGCAATTGGGCGCAAATCTAATCGGCATGGACGATGTATCTCAGGTGGGATCCAAAAACGTCATCGCGCTGACCGACGGTGTGCCGACCTTCCGGATGAGATCGTGGGCGGATCGTAATTCCACGGAGGCCCTTTGCGCAGGTGAATCTGGCGTTGACGGTAGTGGAAGCAGTGGAAGTGAAGACAACAATGACGCCGCTCAACGCGCAGCAAATGACGCGAAAACTAATGGCGCAACGCTCTATACGGTTTGCTATGGCGTAGCGAATGATCTTTGTTACGACGATGGGCCGACCATTGGCTCGTTCCTCAGCGGCAGTATTGCATCCGCCGGCTGCGCATATAACGCAGACAATACCGCAGATTTGAATGAAGCTTTTGAAGCCATAACCGAGTCCATTACAAGCGGTATTGAAGGCGCCGGTCTCGTAGTCACCGACCCAATGGGCGAAAATATTCAGTTAGTGGCTCAACCGGCTGGTACCGAACCGCTATCTGGACAAGACGGGTTCACCTGGACATTGAGCGATCCTGAAATAAACACAGTAGACGATACCACCTATTATACATATACGTTGACGTATCAAATTCGCGTGGATGCCAACGCGGAAGGATTTGACGAAGATGTCTATCACCCGGCGAATCAGCCCACCTATCTTACCATTCCCGGTGAAGACGGTGCCCCAGCTCAACAAATCTATTTCCCGGTACCGGGCGTGAAAGGAACAACTTCCCGTTATACCGTCACATACCTGCCCGGTGAGCACGGTTCCCTAAGTGGAGCAGATGGTAGCGGTAGCGTAATTCATGAGGACATAAAGCACGGTGTTCCTACGCCGGACGCGCCTGCGGTTACGGCAGAGGAAGGCTACTATTTTATCGGCTGGGAGCCGACAATTGCTCCTACTGTAACAGCGGACGCCACCTATATTGCGCAGTACGCCGCCAGAACGGAGATCACCGTCAAGGCCAAGAGTCTGACTGAAAAATATGACGGAACTCCGAAATCAGTAGATGGTTACACCATTTCTAATAATTTACCGGCGGGCTTCACCGTAGAAGGGCTTTCCGCTTCCGCCAGCGGTACAGATGCAGGTACCTACCCTGTGGTAGTGACCGGCACGGCAGTGGTAAAGGACAGCCAAGACCGCGACGTAACATCGCAGTTCATTGTGAAGACGCAGGACGGCGAACTGGAGATTGAAAAACGCAATGTGACCCTGACCTCCGCCACTGCCCAGAAGGAATACGACGGCACACCGCTGACCAATGGTAATATTACGGTGGGCGGCGATGGATTCGTGGAAGGCGAAGGCGCGACATACAATGTCACCGGCAGCCAGACAGTGAAGGGTTCTTCCGCCAATACATTCACTTATACGTTGAACGATGGCACAAAGGAAGAAAACTACAATATCTCAAAGACGGAAGGTACGCTGACGGTAATTGACCGTGCCGATGAGTACGAAATCACAGTGGTAGCCAAGTCGGATACCGTCACATATGACGGTAAGGAACACACGGTTTCTGAGTTTGAGACGCTCACCTTTGTAGTGAACGGACAAACCTATACAGTCTCCGGGCTGACGGCCAATGGTTCCGGTACCGATGCCGGTCCGCATACCGTTACCATCAGCGGAGATGCCAAAGTGTGGGACGTGAATCACAACGACGTCACCGATCAGTTCACTGTCAAGACGCAGTCCGGCAAACTGGAGATTAAAAAACGCAATGTAACCCTGACCTCCGCCACTGCCCAGAAGGAATATGACGGTACACCGCTGACCAATGATGAAGTCACGGTAAGCGGCGATGGATTCGTGGAAGGCGAAGGCGCGACGTACAACGTCACCGGCAGCCAGACGCTGGTCGGAACCTCTCCCAACTATTTCACCTATGAATTGCAGAATGGCACCAAGGCCGACAACTATAACATCACACAGGCAGAAGGCCAGCTGACTGTTACCAACCGCGATACACCGTTTGCAATTGCATTGCAGGCCAAGAGCGACACTGTTCTGTACGACGGAACAGAGCACTCGGTTGAAGGCTTCGTGACAACCACCTTTACGTTTGGCGACGCAACATTTACCGTAGAGGAGATCACTGCCAAGGCAAGTGGTACCGATGCAAAACAGTATACCACGGAAACTGATGGTACTGCAGTCGTCAAAGACGCTGACGGGCATGATGTGTCGACGCAATTTGCCGTAACCGTAACGCCCGGCACGCTGACCATCACGAAACGCAATGTGACCCTGACTTCCGCCGACGATACCAAGATGTATGACGGCACACCGCTGACCAATGATGAAGTCACGGTGGACGGCGATGGATTTGTAGCAGGCGAAGGCGCAACGTACACGGTCACCGGCAGCCAGACGCTGGTCGGTGAGAGCGACAACGCGTTCACCTATGTATTGAATGCAGGCACCAAGGCCGAGAACTATGAGATCACAACCTCCTTTGGCAAATTGACCGTAACCGATCGTCCGGAAGGACATGAATTCGAGATTACCGTCAAGGCCAACAGCGGCACATTTATCTACGACGGAACTGAGAAGACTGTTTCCGGCTTTGAAACGCTGGAGTTTGAACGCAACGGCGTAACTTTCACCGTAGAAGGCTTAATCGCCGAAGCCAGTGCAACGAATCTGGGCACCTACCCTGTGGAAGTGACCGGCAAGGCAGTGGTAAAGGACAGTCAAGGCCGCGACGTAACGTCTCAGTTTATTGTGAACACTGTACCCGGCGAACTCACAATTCTTGGCCGTCTTATCTACGACGGCAATGCACAACAATCCGGTCTAGTAAGCAATATTCCCGAAGACAACAACTCATATGAAACAACTCGTGAGGTCGAATTAAGCAGTCAAGTACCCACGCATACCAACGTGAACGATGTGCCAGTTCTCTTCTTGGGCTGGAGCCTGACCAAGAGCAATGAAATTTTTGAAGCCGGCGAGGATTACGGAACTCTTGTAAATAAGGTAACCTTTGCCGACGCCAGCATTACGGTGTATGCTGTATGGGGATATGACCGCAATCAGGATACCATCCCCGACGCCAGGCAGGTACTGATTCAACCGGCAGATATTACAATTTACACCGGCGGTGACGGATATATGGGAACAGTTGAGGATGAAAATGGCAACACGGTAGGCATAAACAACGATACGGGGCTACCGGAGCCCGGTTTCTATTTCACGCTTCCTTATGAGATGAATCTGGCAATTCGTGAAGCAGCCGGCACGGCTGATACTCCCGCAGATCTCTCCAGCTATTTAAAAATCACTGCGACTGCTGATCCCGGAACTGGAACGACTGAAGATAGAAGTTGGACGATCAGTCTCTATTCGGATACAAACAACAGCAGCGCCTATGGCAAGTACGTCTACCGCTTTGCGCCCAGTGATGAGCAGAATCCCGTCCGGATGCAATTCACAGATGAAGAAGGCAACATCATTATCAGCGATGAATTTGAAATTGAAAATGCGTTGTATCAAAATTATGTGATGTCACTATACCAAGGCTCAGTTCTTGCCGACACAGTCCAAGCAGTTGTGAGCATTAATGGGCAAACAATTTCCGCACCGGTTGGCCTGGTAGACGGAGAATTGACGATTCGTGGTGTAACTGATGAGGGAAAACCGTCGGAGATTTTGCCTGATATCACCATGCCAGTTTCAAGTATTACCGCAGTTACCGGGGAAAACGAGCCGACCTATTACATCAACGGCAGCCAGATCCCGATTCCCAATCAGGAGACTGTTCAGTTGCTGGTAGACGAGATTGTCGATGACGAAGAACAGTCTGTGCGCAATACGCTCCTGGAGCTTGCCAATGTAGAGGTTACAGACAACACAAAGACGCAGTTTAAGTACCTTGATCTTGTGGATACCAGCAATGGTCATGTCTGGGCCACAATGGGCGCAGACGATTCTCTTACCGTTTACTGGCCTTACCCCGAAGGAACTGACCAAGATTCCTCCTTTACACTGCTGCATTACAAAGGACTTGACAGAGAATTTGCTATAGAGAACCTCGAAAATTCCCTTGAGGATGTCATTGTCTATTCCACTGCGGATGACGCAGAAAATAAACTGATTTGCACCGATAATGGCATCCAATTCACAGTATCCTCCTTCTCGCCATTTGCACTAATCTGGACGGTGGAAGAAGAGGAGCCGCCGTATATTCCCCCATATATCCCACCGTACAGACCTCCGGTTGCGCCGGAACAGCCTGCGGAAACTCCCGACACCCTGAACACGGAGGATCATTATTCTTACATTGTGGGCTTTGTAGACGGAACCGTCAGACCGGACGCCAGCATTACGCGTGCCGAAGTTGCTGCCATCTTCTTCCGTCTCCTCACCGACGAGACCCGTGATCTATATTGGTCCACAACCAACCGTTACACGGATGTCGACCCCAACGCCTGGTATAACAACGCTGTCTCCACGCTCAGCAACATGGGGATTTTGAACGGTTACGACGATGGAACCTTCCGTCCGGGCGCCACCATCACACGTGCGGAATTCACAAAGATTGCCGTGAGCTTCTTCGATTACGCTGATTTGGAAGCAGAAGCCACGTTCTCCGATCTTGTGGACGGCGCATGGTACGAGAGTTTCATTGCTGCCGCCGCGGAACTCGGCCTGATTGAAGGTTATGAAGGCAACGTTTTCCGCCCCGACGCTACAATTTCCCGTGCCGAAGCCTGCACCATTGTCAATCGAACGCTGGGTCGTGCGCCTGAGAAGGATCATCTGCTTCCCGATGACGAGATGATTACCTGGCCGGATAATTCCAATAAAGACGCCTGGTATTATGCGCAGATTCAGGAAGCCACCAACAGCCACGACTATGAGTGGCAGGGCGATATTGAGCAGTGGACAGGCAAACTCAAAGAGCGCGACTGGGCTGCTCTTGAAAAAGCTTGGTCCGATGCCTATTCTGCCCCTGGCGGAGAGGTTATGGATTAAATTCCCCGTTTTTCCAGCGGCCGGAGTATGTCTCCGGCCGCTGAGTCTTTTAGAGGAAAACCGCTTTCCCTCCTTTTTATGCACAAAAGCGCTCACCGCCTTCACAAATTGAGAGCTAGTGGGCGCTTATTTTGTGTTTTTCCTAGTTTCCGCGTATAACATCCGATAATTTCAAAATTCCCTGCTTAAAGATATCAAAGCCCTCGAAAAACGAAACAACCGGCACGCCGATTAAGGCGTGCCGGTTACATGCTCTCGATTGCCGCTATAACTCCATTTAAAAATGTCTCAGCCTTTTTTCAATGGATTCCAGCCAGTTTTTTCAATTCTTCCGTTTTGTCCGTACGTTCCCAGCTAAGATCCAAATCTGTACGGCCAAAATGACCATATGCCGCGGTCGGGGTATAAATTGGCCGGCGGAGATCCAGCGTTTTAATGATCTCCGCGGGACGGAAATCGAATACACGCTCCACAATTTCAGCCAGCCGGTCGTCTGCAATCACGCCGGTTCCGAATGTATCCACATAAATCGACACAGGGCGCGCCACACCAATGGCATACGCCACACCAATTTCACAGCGCGCGGCAAGTCCGGCCGCCACCACATTTTTCGCAGCGTACCGCGCCATATAGGACGCACTGCGATCCACCTTCGTCGGGTCCTTTCCGGAAAAAGCACCGCCGCCATGGTGAGAGAAACCGCCATACGTATCCACAATAATCTTACGACCCGTCAGGCCGGAATCCGCTGCCGGTCCGCCCAATACAAACCGGCCCGTCGGATTGATATAATACTTGGTATGATCGTCCAGCATAGAAGCCGGAAGTACAGGCAGGATCAACTTTTCCAAAATATCGCGCCGCAGCGTTTCGATTTCCACATTTGGATCATGCTGGGTAGAAAGTACAACTGTTTCAATCCTTACCGGCGTATCCTTTTCATCATATTCTACTGTCACCTGCGCTTTTCCATCCGGACGCAGATAAGGCAGCGCACCGGTCTTCCGCAGCTCCGCAAGCCGCCGCGTCAGCATATGCGCATAGCAGAGCGGCGCCGGCAATAATTCCGGCGTTTCCCGGCAGGCATAACCAAACATCATGCCCTGATCGCCCGCCCCTATCAGATCGGAGGCATCGGCACTGTTTTTTTTGTATTCTTCCGACGCATTCACTCCCATGGCAATATCCGGAGACTGCTCGTCAATGGAGGTCAGCACCGCACAGGATTTCGCGTCAAATCCATATTCCGGATTATCATACCCCACGCGTTCCACTGTTTTTCGTACAATTGCAGGAATATCCGTATAACAATCCGTCGTAATTTCTCCCATTACAAAAATCACACCGGTCGTCGCCATAGTCTCACATGCCACACGGGCATTCGGATCCCGGCTGATAATAGAATCCAGAATCGCATCGGAAATCTGATCGCACAGTTTATCGGGATGGCCTTCCGTTACCGATTCAGAGGTAAAAAGCTTATGTGCCATAAACATTCTGACTCCTTAGTATCATTTTGACAGACAAATATATGCGGCGGAAAACTGTCGTCCACACTTTGCGCAATCCGGCATTTCCCACCGCGTCTTACACCTATTCTAGTATATCATGAATGCCAAAATAGTCAATACAAACCGAAAAAACGATCTTATCCGACTGAATTTTTCTGTCTCATTCGGTTTAGATTTTCATATTTTTGTCTGGTTGCCATTCCACCGCGAATGTGCCGTTCTTTTTTGTTCTCCAAGAGGATTTCCCGTACTTTTAAATAAAGCGTCCGGTCCATTTCCCGAAGACGATCTGTTACATCTTTATGTACAGTACTCTTGCTGATGCCAAAGCGCTTGGCTGCCGCACGAACAGTCGACCGATTTTCTACGATATATTCCGCCAGTTCATAAACACGTTCCTCCACGTTGAACTTCAAAAAACACCACTCCCTGCATTTAAAGCCGTAATGTACTATATGCAGGATCACGGAAGCGTTATGTATTCCGCGCCTTTTCTCTCTCGAACGCGTAAAAAAATATCCTGCTCCAATTGGGAGCAGGATATTCCTCTTGCTTTTGCTCATGCTACCAGCTTAAAAAATTTCGTTTCTTCTCACGCCTTTTTATGACTCTTCTATCAAAACCGGACGAATCTTATAGTGATCGTCGTTTTCCCCGGATTCCATCAGTTTAATTTCCGTATGATAACAAAGTTCGAAAAGCTTTGTCATACGCGTCACGAAAATAAATTTAACGCCAATGCGGGGAAATATATTTAAAATATCAAAAATACCTTTTGCGCCCTCAGCGTACGCAGTAGTCTGAAAGGTCTCATTAAAAAGCACCAGCGAATGCGGCTTTATATTATCGATTATATGCGCAACATCCTGTACTTCTCCCTCAAAACGACCCGCGGTATCTCCGGCAACAAACTCCTTCTCGGCAGAAGAAAACTGCGTAAAGACGGCATTGCGCATGCTGATGCTGGCACGCCGTGCACACACCGGGAGTCCCGCCTGCGAGAAAATCTGTGCCGTTCCAATGGAACGCAAATACACCGTCTTTCCCGTTGAGTTATTTCCGCGTATCAAAATTCCCATTTCCGCGCTGGAAAGCCGGACACTGTTGGTTACAATTGTATCACGCGTCTTCCCTTCCACAAGCAACAGACAGTCATAGAGTCCATCCGCATTAAAGACCTCTGCTTCATGCGGACGAATACGGGGAATACAATACGTCACATGATGACGGCGCAAATAATTCATATAATCCAGCGCGCCCTCGTAAAACGACAACTCATCGGAAAGGCCATAAAACATTTCATACACATGCTCGGCAACTTCCGTCATCACCGTATACATACGGAAAAGGGCCTCGTTCAAAAGGAAATTGGCGTCGTCAATCAACGCATCGCCCAAGTTGTATTCCGGAGCACGTTCCGTTCTGTTTTTCAGATTTTTCACGACATTCCAAATTTTACGATCCTTTGCCAGCTTTTCAAGCTCCTCAATGTGAATCAACTCACAAGTGGTAACGCCAAGGGTATCATCCATCCCGGCCAATACCGTGAACTCATATTGCGGCGGAGCATACAAGGTGAAAAGCGTTGCAATTTCCACCACTTCATTGAGGGAATCATTGTTGATCATTTCAACACAATAATCCTTAATTGCAATCAAACCCGGTGCAGTCAACTCAAATTTATCCAAAATTTCATAGGCGGATTTAAAATATCCCGCGATCATCTTGGCAAATTTGGAACTGATTTTCAAAAGATCAAACGTATATTCCATCAGCGCCTTATAACTGACGGAAGCGCCATACGGATGCACATTGGAACGCATCTCATTCCAGTCCGTCTGTATAGTGTCATACCGACGGAAAAGACGTTTCAGTTCAAACAAAAGCTGCGGTTGCTTCGTAAAATTATCCACAATTTCCTGACGGTAATAGATATTTTCTTCCTGATGGAGCGGACGCATCAGGACTTTCAAAAAGGTCTCCGCACGCGCCTCATCTGTACAAACAGCATGCACCAGACGATCAATTGACAAGTTATAAGCTGCTTCCCGCATATCGGCAAGCGTCTCATAATCGGACTGTTCCGGAGTTTTATATAACAAACTGAACTTCATGCGTTACCTCCGAACCGTGCTTCCAAAGATTCTTTATCTAGCCGGTATTTTTTCAAAATATCCAACGCCATGGAACCCAAATTCCCCTGCTGGCGGGAGATCTTATAAGTCCGGCGATTGGAATCACTGAGATCCACCACAACATTTAAAAACGGAATCTCCGTTTCACCGACTCCATGTTGGTGCGTGATATAAATTCCAAAACTACCGCTTTTGTAAAGCCGTTCTGCCAATGCCACCGTCAACGGCACAGCCAATTCTTCACTGGTGGCAGAATACGTCTCATTCAAAAGGACCAGTGAATTTCCGCCTTGCGACTCCAAAATTTCATTCACCAACGCATTTTCATTTTGAAAACGTCCGCCCGATTCAAATCGTTCATCGCGCGGGAAATGCGTATAAATATTTTTTAATGGATAAAGCGACGCTTGTTCACAAGCCAAAGGACATCCATTCAGGAAAAACGCTACCACTGCGCCTACCGCACGTAAATAGGTCGTTTTACCGCCGCCGTTTGCTCCGGTCAAATAGTAAAACGGTTCTTTTTCAGAAAACAAAATATCATTCGGCACAATATGCTGCTCATTCTTTGCCAAAAGCGTAATATCATACGCATTGTGTACAGAAATCTTTTTAGTCTCTGAAATTTCCGGATAAACCACCGGAATGCCGTTGGAGCGCAATTTTTCAAAAATCTCCGACAACTCCAGATAAAAAGCCAATTCCCCGCGATAGATCATAATCCCATCATTGAAAAAGCCTTCATATTTCTCATAAAACCAATCAAACTGTTCAAACTGTTCTGGATACAGCGCCGCAATTGCCTCAATGATATCCGGCGGCAGCATGCGGGAAAACGTACGCTGCTTACTCACAGAAGGCAATCCCAAATTCACGGCGCAGGCAATTAGACGATCCGCATAAGATTCACTTGCCATGGAGGTGATATGCATATTATCGCCGGTGATCTTAAAGCTACAATGCTGAATTTCCGCAATGCGAGGATATACCTCTTCTAAATCCGCAGCCAATTCATCGTATTCCGGACGAGACACCTCATCCAAAAAGAATTCATGGAAACGCTCAAAAAAAACGCCGGATCCTTGAAAATCCACCGCATCGTAACCAAATTGCGCCGCACATTTTAAAAGGCTGATACAAATCACACGCCGCGCGTCTTCGCTGTCCGAATCCACATAGGCATCATACAGACGGGCCAACTCTGACATATCCTCCGCAAGCACCTTAAACTGCGAGCGAAGATCATCGTTCTCTAAAACACGAAATAACTCGTGCCGCGCCAGAATGTCCTCCTTTCCGCAAACATAACGCATGGACTTCACAGCGTCACTGCTTAACAAAAGCGTCAACTTTAGATCCTCAAAAACATCCGGGTTTATCACTTCCTCCGGGAGCTCTTTTAGGAACATCAGGCTTGGATAACCCATAGCAGTACCTCGAATCTTATTACTTTCTTTTTTACACAAAATCGCGATATTATTATACTATATTATTCCGAAAAAGTACATGAATATTTTAAATTTAACAATTCCGTCATATGGAACCCCAGAAAATAAATAAAAAAACCGGGAGTACTGCGCAAAAGCGCAGCCTCCCGATTTTTCAATTTAATTATGCGAAACCAAGCAAAGCCTGAAGCGAAACCTTAGCCAAGGATCGCGTCACGTCCCATTGCCACGAGGTAACGGTCAACACGAGCCTGTTTTGCATCGACATATTCCTGCATGCCCAGATTGTCATAAGCATACTGCAGATCTTCCTCATACGTATCGGTAGACGTCTTACCAGTAATATAACCAGTTGTCATTTCAGCTAAATACGTATTAAGGTCAGTCTCGTACTTGGAAATAATACTCGTTTCCTCATCCGTTGCCATGGTGGTAAAATCGATATTCAAATCAAACTGAATATTATCCGTTCCAAAATCATTCAGGTAGAGGAAGAAGCGATTCAGGTTGGACATATCGGTCCAGTTGTAATTCGCATACTGCTCTTTCCACTCGTCGATCGTGAGGTTCTTCCAGTAGTAAGGCTCACCGTTATCAAGAGCTTCCTGAACAGAGTTATAGGTATTCTTCAGCGGATCCCAGGCAAAGCCGGCCTGGATCTGCGGGAACATGCTCCACGGAGCATAGTGCCACATGTCGCCAACGCTGTAGTCCTCTTCCTGCGTAATTTCTGTACCAACCTTATACTGATAAACTCTGCCATCTTCTTCGATATCATAGGATTTGCCTTCGATGCCGTAGCAAAGCAACATATAAAGGGTCGGGCCATTCAGCCAGTCAAGATAAGCAGCAGCAGCTTCCATATCCACATCTGAGCGGAATGCAAGACCGTTGTTCGCGGTCTGTACGGACTGACCGACTATGCGCGGCTGTACACCTTCAATCGCCTGGATAATAGGCATCGGCTCATACTGGCAATCCGGATCACCGGTTTCAGCAGTAATAAGGTTATCCGGATACATGACCTGCGCCGCGCAGTAGTTACCGGCTACATTCGCGCCATATGCCCACGCACCGCCTTCATTCGTCAGCGCAACGCCCTTCGAATACAAATCAGCTGTAAAGTCTATAAAAGCAAGATACTGATCATCAAAGTCTACCGCATTTTCAATTTCACCAGTCACAGCGTTCATGGCAAAGTTCGCACGCGGGAGTCCGAACCAACCGGCAGTCGTATGGTTGAACACCTGCTCGGCCGACATACCGATACCAAGGAATGCACGCTCGTCCTTCGCGCCGTTGCCGTTGGCATCCTGCTCTTGGAACTGCACCAAAGCTTCCGTGAATTCTTCAATCGTGGTCGGCATAGAGAGACCGCACTTTTCTAACCAGTCAACACGGATATTCAGGTTATACCAGGTGTGAAGCGGCCAGTTGACAAGATAATCAACATCATCATGGTCAAAATTGAAGGAAGTACCATTACCATCGGCACAGCCAATATAATACCACTCGCCATCCGGCGCAACATTCCATGCCTTTAAGTACTGATAATCGCCGCCATCAGCGATCAAGCCGGAGAACGTACCATCAGAATACTCTGCAATATCGTTGATATTGGCAAATATACCATTATTGATGGAGTTCACCAAAACTTCCGTATCCATAAAGCTGGTATTGTTGCACAGGAACGCGTCATCAAGCGTATTGGCCGCCAAATAACCAGAAAGTGTTGTCTTATAAGCCTCATTATCGATAACATCAAGCTCAACCTTCAAGTTATGTTCTTCCAACATTTTTTGATTGTAATAATCAATGGTTTCAAAGCCCTCCGCTAAGGCTTCCTCGTACGTATAGGTCCAGTTATGGGATTCCTGGCCCATGTACGTCAAGGTCAGAGGATCAGTTTCCGTAGGAGCATCGCTGCTTTCATCCTCATCTCCAGTGTTGGAGTCATCGGCAGCATCTCCGCCATTGTCCCCTGTGCTGGCATTGCCGGCATCCGCCGTATCGTCATCTGTGTTTGCGCAAGCGCTAAACAGGGCGATCAGCATCAAAACAGCAATAAGCAGCGCAAGAAGTCTCTTCGTGGTCATTGCATTGCCCTCCTAAAATAATTTTACCAAAACGTATTTTTATAATATCATCCTTTACATTTTGGTCATATTTATCTTAATACTTCTATAATAGTTTGTCAACAGCAATATTGTGAATATTTTATGAATTTAGGCTTTTTACGTAAAAGAGCAATTTTTAGAAATTAAATTGTTTGTTTTTTTCGTAATATATAGTTTTTTAAATAACATTTTTATCCAAATTTATCCTTAAAAAATTTATATCATTAATATTCTTGTGAGAAATTTGTAATTTGCAGAGCAAAAAATAAGGACGCCATTTTGAGGCGTCCTTATTCGTTACATTGATATTACATCTAAAATACGAAATAATAAGTTTCCATAAAATCTTAGTCGAGAATTGCGTCACGACCCATTGCAACGAGGTAACGATCGATCTGGCCCTGCAACGCATCACAATACTCCTGCATACCCAAGTTATCATAGGCATACTGCAAGTCTTCTTCATACGTATCAGTAGACTTCGTGCCAACAATATAGTTGGTCGTCATCTCAGAAAGATACGTCTTCAGGTCGGTTTCATACGTGGAAATTGCCTGGGTCTCCTCCTCGGAAGGAAGTGTACTGAAGTTGATATTCAGGTCAAACACCATATTATCCGTACCATAATCGTTCAAATAGAGGAGGAAACGGTTGTTGTTCGACATGTCTGTCCAGTTATAATCTGCAAACTGGATTTTCCAGTCTTCCAGCGTGGTCTTCTTCCAGGTATAAGGCTCGTTGTTATCCAGCGCTTCCTGCACGGACGTGTAGGTGTTTCTTACAAAGTCCCACATAAAGCCGCACTGGATCTGCGGGAAAGCAGCCCACGGAGCATAGTGCCACATGTCACCATAGCTCTCTTCTTCTTCTGTGGTATAATCATCGCCGACTTTATAAAGCGTAACGGTGCCATCCTCATTGTAATCCCAGGCCTTGCCTTCAATACCATACATCAGGATCTGGTAGAAGGTCTCACCGGTCAGCCAGTCCAGATAGGCAGCGGCAGCTTCATAATTACACTCCGTGCTAAATGCAAGCGCATTATTCGCAGCGTTAATCGACTGGCCAACCATACGCGGCGCAACGCCCTCTATGGCCTGGATAATGGGCATCGGCTCGTACTGGCAATCCGGGTCTCCGGTCTGAACAGTAATCATGTTATCCGGATACATAACCTGCGCTGCGCAATAGTTACCGGCAACATTCGCGCCATAGGTCCACGCGCCGCCCTCATTCAAAAGCACAACGCCGTTATCGTAAAGATTCTTTGTGAAATCGACGAAAGCAAGATACTGATCGCCAAATTCAACAGCGTTTTCCAATTCGCCGGTAGCCGCGTTCATTGCAAAGTTCGCACGCGGGAGGCCAAACCAACCGGCGGTGGTATGGCCAAAGACCTGCTCTGTTTCCATACCGATACCGAGGAACGCACGTTCATCCTTGGAACCATTGCCATTGGCATCCTGCTCCTGGAACTGAATCAAAGCTTCCGTGAATTCTTCTGTGGTCGTCGGCATCGAGAGGCCACACTTATTCAGCCAGTCAACACGGATGTTCAGGTCATACCAAGTGTGAAGCTGCCAGTTATTCAGATAGTCGACGTCATCATGATCAAGATCAAATGAAGATCCGCCGCCATCCGGATTCTTTACATAATACCACTCGCCGTCCGGCGCAGTGGACCAAGCTTTGACATATTGCAAAGGACCGCCATCCGCAACAGCGCCGGAGAAACCGCCGTCCGAATATTGAATAATGTCGTTGATGTTAGCAAACCGGCCGTTGTTGATGGCGCTGACCATCACATCGATTGCCATATATTCGCCATCCACCAGGAAGCTGTCATAGAGAGAATTGGATGCAAGCAGGCCGGCAAGCGTCGTCTTATAGGCTTCGTTGTCAACCACCTCAACCTCTACTACAAGGTTGTGCTCTTCCAGCATTTTCTCATTGTAATAATCCCAGGTTTCAAAACCTGCGGCAATCGCTTCTTCCAGCGTGTAAGACCAGTTATGTGTCTCACTACCCATATACGTGAGTTTCAAGGGCTCTGTTTCGCTGGGATTGTCGTCGGCATCTCCAGTATTACCGACGTCGCCGGTGTCACCGGAATTACCGGTATCGCCGGGTTGATTGGCATTGTCGTCGCCATTTGCGCAGGCGCTGAACAGCGCCACAAACATCAACATGGCGACAAGCAAAGCTAAAAATCTTTTTGCGGTCATACGCGACCCTCCTATAAAATATTCCCAAAACGCGCAGGGTGCGCGGAATGGTTCCTGCAACGCTGCCTGAAAAAGGCGGTATTATCTTAATGCCTGTATAAATAAAAGTCAAGGCAAGGCGTTGTGAATACAGTGTTTCGAAAATTTGAATAACAGAAAAAAGCAAGAAGTTATAATGCTTTTTTTGCTTTTGAAATATATGGAATACAAAAAAATTTTCATGGATTTTTTTGTATATTTAAACTTAATATGAATAAAAAATCATAAGCTGCATTTTTCACCAATCAAAGTGTTCAACTCATTCTCTGATCATTCCCCTATGTTTTTTCCGGAAAATTTGATATACTAATTTCCGTGGTTTCTTTGCACAAATTTACTTGAGTACAAAACAGGGGGCGTGTTATGGAATTTCTATGTTCACAATGTCCCAGGCAATGTGCCGCTCATCGCGATGATCTTTTGGGGGAGGGATATTGTCATGCGCCGGCGCTCCCCCGCATTGCGCGTGCTGCTCTGCATCATTGGGAAGAGCCTTGTATCAGCGGAACGCATGGGTCTGGAACAATCTTTTTTTCCGGATGTCCGCTGGGATGTCTGTTTTGCCAAAACGAATCGATCAGCCACGCAGGTTATGGAAAAACCGTCTCTTTAGAGCGGCTGTCTGCTATCATGAAAGAACTTGCCCAGCAGGGCGCGCACAATATCAATTTAGTCAGTCCTACGCATTATGCACATCTGCTTCCCTTTATCCGGGAACAAGCGCCGAAAGGACTTCCCATCGTATACAACACCGGCGGCTATGACGCTGTAGAAACACTGCGTCGGATTGACGGCTGCGTAGACGTTTACCTGACCGACATAAAATACCATTCTTCCCGGCTCTCCGCAAAATATTCCGGTGCCGCCAATTATTTTGAACGGGCAATTGCCGCCGTAAAAGAAATGTACCGGCAAACAGGTCCGGCCGTTTACGACAACGATGGCCTTTTGCGCCGCGGCGTAATCATCCGCCATCTCATTTTACCCGGATACAGCGCAGATTCTCTCCGTGTGCTCGCTTACTGCCGCGATCATCTCCCCGACGGTATCCTGTACAGTATTATGGCACAATATACGCCCATGGGAAAAGCAGCGCAGTCACCGCCTTTAAACCGGCGCTTAAATCCCGCCGAATATAGGCGGGTCATTCGGTTTGTCGAAGGCGACGAACACTTCACAGGGTATATGCAGGAGCTCTCCAGTGCTAAGGAGGAATACGTCCCTCCTTTTGATTTGACAGGAGTATAAACAATTGTAAAATTTTCCTGTTTTCTCAATGGTTTTTTCGAAATTCTCAAAAATTAGTTGATTTTGTTGACTTTTTTACCCCGTTATGATACCATGCGGGGTATCAAAGGGGAGGAGGGTGTTCCCATGTACAAACATCATGAAGAATCCATTGTGAAAATGGCAGAGTACTATCGCGAAAACCCGGAAATCATTGCTTTGTTCCTCATTGGTTCCGTGGCGACCGGAACCGAACGTCCAGATTCTGACCTCGATGGCGTAGCAGTCGTCTCCCCGGAATATTATGCGGAAAAGGAAGCCGGAGTCGGCACCATGGAGGTAGTTCGCGGCAAATGCACCTATCAAGAAGGTTATTTTGATATTCATTTTTTAACGAAAGATATCATGAAAAACCTTGCAAGCTCTGGTTCCGAGCCAATGCGCAATATGTTTTCCTGTGCACGGCCTCTTTTCTGCAACGACGCGGAATTGATTCCGTTGGCTGCTTCTATTCCGATCTATCCGCAGAAAGAAAAATCTGAAAAGCTTTTACAATATTACTGCACGTTGAAAATGTTTTACCGCTATTTCTGGAAAGTTTGCAAACCGGAAGGATATGCGCGCGCCCACATTGCAGACGGCATGGTATATTCTCTTTACCGTCTGCTGTTGGTTGAAAACGAAGTATTATTCCCGGGATTTAGAAAACTCGAAACCGCAGTAATGAAAGCGCCAAAAAAGCCGGACGGAATTGTGGAAAAGTCCCGCAAATTTTTGCAGACGCTCACGGATGATGATTGCCTTGCTATTTTAGACGCTTATGAAGCCTGGACATCATATGATTATCCGAAGGACGACGCAATAATCTCCAACAACTTCAAAGATCCCTATGACTGGTAATTCTAATTCTTAATCCATTTAAACTTTTTGGAGTAGCTTTCAGATACTTTTGAAGAACAGCGGTGCATAAAATTGCCGCTGTTTTTCAATTTCATAGTTGACAAGCCACAGTAGTTATGATAAAATAAACGTCGTTCATGGATTTGGTTTCATGCGGAGAGATGTCCGAGTGGTTTATGGAGCTGGTCTTGAAAACCAGTGACTCCGCAAGGGGCCGGGGGTTCGAATCCCTCTCTCTCCGCCAACTCTACCCATATTTTAATAAACAATGGAGAAGTACCCAAGCGGTGACGGGGCTCCCCTGCTAAGGGAGTAGGCCGGGAAACCGGCGCGAGGGTTCGATTCCCTCCTTCTCCGCCAAAACCGCCAAAATTGTGTTGCAATTTTGGCGGTTTTTTCTGTACGATTTGTTGATTCTTTTGGATCTGTATGATATCAAGAATATGAGGCCGGATGCATAAGCACGCAGAGACTTTGCAAAGGGCAAAATTGCTATTTTTTTCTATAGTCAGCTATATGTTTTGAGACATTTGGCGTGGCATTAGGGGGCATTTTAAAATATATCGAGAACTTTTACGTGAACAAATCAAAAGCAGCACAAAAAAACCATTGAATCGTAAAGTTTTTCATTGACTTTTCCGTCAGTATCCCCTATAATCATTACATTGGTCAAAAGCTGAGACGAGAACCAGTAGGTGCAGTTGTATTTTTCAGAGAGGGAACGGATGGTGCGAGTTCCTGGTGCAAAGCGCTGAACCCCTCTCCGAGCTGCGGGATTGAAGGAAAAGTAGATTCCGCCGGGGGTGCCCGTTACAGGACGGCGGCACAAGACGTGTCAAAAAGTGCGGAAACAGGTTTTCCGAATTTAGGTGGTACCGCGGACAAAAAAGTTCGCCCTAAGAGAAGGATCTTAGGGCGTTTTTTATTGGAACTATCCGTTCAGAATTTGCTTTTTAGCAGCCGTGGGCGAAAATCAGGAGTAAAACCGTTTCTTCCGCCATGTATTCTGACTTTTCTGATACGAAAGGAGTATCTTCATGAAACTTGAGAAACTGGTTGGCGATCGTTTTAAAGAACGCCCCTCCGAATGCGTCGTCGACAGCCATGCGTTGATGCTGCGCGGCGGATATATGAAGGGCGTTGCGTCCGGCATCTATTCTTCCTACATGCCGTTGCGCCGTATCACGCACAAAATTGAACAGATTATCCGCGAGGAAATGGATGCGATTGACGGGCAGGAAGTTCTGTTTCCAGTTGTATTGCCTGCTTCTCTTTGGGAAGAATCCGGGCGGTATACCAGCGTCGGTAGCGAATTGATGCGTTTTTCCGACCGAAACGGAAACCCGCTCGTGCTGGGCATGACGCATGAAGAAGCCGCCGTGCACCTTGTGCGCGAGTATGGGCAAAGTTATACGAAATACCCCTTTATGATTTACCAGATTCAGACCAAGTTCCGCGACGAGGCACGTCCGCGCGCCGGCCTCATCCGGGTACGTGAGTTTACCATGAAGGACGCTTATTCCTTCCATACTTCCCAGGAAGACCTTGAGGCCTATTATGCGCGCTGCTTCCACGCCTATGAGCGTATTTTTGCGCGGGCCGGGATTCCAGAAGTGATCGCAGTTGCATCGGATTCCGGCATGATGGGCGGCAATTTATCTCATGAGTTTATGCTGCTCACGTCTATTGGAGAAGATTCTATCGCTGTTTGCGGAAATTGCGACTACCGCGCCAATATGGAAGCGGCAGAAAGCATCGTTCAGAATGTCCGCGACGAGGTATCCGAGCCCCTGACCATGGTCTATACGCCCGACATTCATACCATTGAGGACGTTTGCCAGTTCCTTCACATGCCCACGGAAAAGAGCTGTAAAGCCGTCGTCTATCAGCGCAATGCAGACGATTCTTACATTGTCATTTTCCTGCGCGGCGATTTGGATGTGAATGAAACCAAACTGCGCAATTTCATCGGTGAAGAGGTTCATCCTGCGGTGGTTACGGAGGATTGCGGCTTAAATGCCGGATATATCGGCCCGTATCACCTGGAAGGCAACTATACCGTGCTCTATGATAAATCACTGCAGGGGACCAACAACCTCTCCTGTGGCGCGAACGTGGCGGAACACCATTACACAGGCCTGGATATGGCGCGCGATTGCCCTGACGCGGAATTCCACGATTTCGCAAAAATTATCGATGGCGGCATCTGCCCGAAATGCGGAAAACCCACCATTTCCGTCTCCCGCGGCATTGAGGTAGGGAATATTTTTCAACTCGGGACCAAGTACACCAAGTCTATGAATATGACTTATCTGGATCAAAATGGCCAGTCTCATTATCCCATTATGGGATGTTATGGTATCGGCGTCGGACGCCTGGCGGCATCGGTCTGTGAAGCGCACCACGACGACTACGGTCCCATTTGGCCGATTTCCATTGCGCCATGGCAGGTTCATATTTGCTGCGTCCGCAGCGACAATCAAGAGGTTCATGATCTTGCAGATCAGCTCTATGAATACCTGCAAAGACACGGCGTTGAAGTGCTCTATGATGACCGTAATGTCAGCGCAGGCGTCATGTTCTCCGACGCCGATCTGCTTGGTATCCCGGTGCGCGTGATCGTCAGCCCCAGAAACCTCAAAGAAGGATGTTGTGAATTGGTACTGCGTGATAAATCTCAGTCCAACAAAGTACCCGTTGAAGAAATTTTTGAGGCTACTTCCGGTCTTGTAGCAGACCTGCTTGCAAAATCTTGTAATTTTTAAAATTTACTTTAAAAAGCTTCCGTGAGAACGGAAGCTTTTTGACACAATTTCTGATCCAAAACGTAGTAAAATTGCCCCAATGTTTTTCGTAAAAAAGAAAAAAAGTCAGAGTGTTATATTTATAAAGAAAAACAGTTCCTTAGGCAGAAAATTTCAATAAAAAAGCCTTTTGCCCAAAACGGCAAAAGGCTTTTTTCCTTATCGTCAGTTTCGTGTGGGATCCTCAGTCTTTTTCTTTTTCAACCATGCCACTGTATCCCGAATGGTCTGATAAAGGTCACGCGGACGATATCCCAATTCTAAAGTTGCCTTATCATGCGAAAACTTATCATTGCTTTGCAACGTATAAAGGGAATACTTGGTATAAAGCGGCCGGCGCTTCCTTATTTTTGCAATCCCACGTAAAAGCGGCTCTGCCGCGCGGGCAATCCACATTGGAAGAGTTGGTAAACGCCGCCCTCCATACACGTTTTTTACCATGCGAAGAATTTCTCGTACTTCGTAATGGCGATTAGAAAGGATGTAGCACTCTCCGCTTACACCACGTTCTGCTGCGGTCAGACAGCCTTCCGCCACATCGCGCACGTCAACAAAATCATATCCTCCTTGCACACAAGCAGGAAGTTTCCCACTAATATAGTCACTGACTAATTGCACCAGATGATTCCCAACATCGCCATATGGTCCGATAATACCAGATGGATGTACGATAACTGCATCCAATCCACATTTCGTTGCATCCAATACCGCTTGCGTGGCCTCCGCTTTTGTTTTCGCATAACCTCCACGCACCAATTCTGCAGAAAACTCCCGTACTTCTGTCAATACGCTATCCGGATCCTTTTCTGGAATAGCATGTACCGAACTGACATATACCAGTCTTTTTACCCCATGCGCCAGACATAAACGAATAATATTACGCGTTCCTCCAACATTCACGTTATAAAGAGCAGGAGAAGCCGATCCAGAAATATCCACAATTCCGGCCGTGTGAATTACAATGGTTTCATAGTCTTCCGTTCCGAAGAAAAACGCTTCCATAGACGAACAATCGCAAACATTGCCTTGATAATAATGAATATTATCTTTTGACACAGCCTGCTCCGACGGTAATATTAATCCCCGAACTTCAGCATTTTGATTTTTTAAAAGCCGAATTATGGTACTTCCAAGGTGTCCGGCAGCCCCAGTGATTAAATACAACCTGTTCATTCCACACACCTCCTTGCAAAGTTTTGAAACAGTGTGTTGTCTTTCTTCTCTATTTCTATTATAATAAATTTGATATTGGTTTTCAATTCACGTCATCATAATCACTCCTCTCTAAAACGACATAACCAACACATTTTGATCAAAAAAGGCGGTTGTTTTGAAAAAATTAACATCTGATCGTCGGACGCGCATCACGCGCACGCTCATTCGTAATGCATTTTTAGATCTATTAAAAAAGAAAAAAATCCAAGACATCACCATTAAGGAACTCTGTGAACACGCCGGTATTAATCGCGGGACGTTCTATAGTCATTTTACAGACATTTACGATCTACGTAATCAAATTGAGGATGAAATGGCGCAGGAAGTCCAAAAGGCAATGGAGCCCCTTCTGCATGCAAATCAGAACGCTCTTACGCCCATTACTGTCACGGCAGGAATATTTGAGTGTTTGAAAAACAATTCTGATCTATGTGTCGTTACACTTGGTGAATTTGGAGATAAGGCCTTTCTTTATCGGATTATTAACATGGGCCGTCAACTTTGCATGGAAACATATTCACAATATTATCAGCATGCGTCTCCCACAGAGATTGAATATTTTTATGCGTTCATCAGCGCCGGTTGTATCGGTCTTATGCAAAAGTGGCTGGAAAACGGTATGACTATCCGCTCCGAAGAGCTTGCGAAAATGACGGAGAGCATCATCAAAAATGGCATTGGCTTTTTAAGTCAAGATTTTCATTGCTGATTGCCGTCGTTTGCTCAGTTTTTTCTGGTTTTCTATAGATAAAAAGCAACTTTTATATGGAAAATTACACAAAAAGCACGTGTTTAAAGGAGGATGCAAGTGCGGAGGAAAGATCGGGAAGTATCAGATAATATGGAGATCGTTTCAATTATAAAAAGTTGCAAGGTTTGCCGTTTGGGAATGTGGGATGGAAATGAGGTATATGTTGTCCCATTAAATTTTGGTTATCTTTTCAAAGATGATAGATTGGTCTTATATTTCCACAGTGCCGGCGAAGGTAGAAAGCTTGATTTATTACGTCAAGCCAAAAGTGTTTGTTTTGAATTGGATTGTAACCACGAACTAATAGAAGGTGAGAAAGCCTGTTCGTTTGGTTTTCGATTTTCCAGTATTATCGGCACAGGAACAGTTTCTTTTCTTACGAACGAAACTGATAAGGCTGCTGCCTTATCCCGACTGATGCTTCACCAAACGGGTCATGCATTTTCTTTTTCACCAGAAATGGCGCGTTCCGTTACTGTCTTTCAGGTAACTTCGGAGCATTTTTCTTGTAAACAGCATCTTTGAGATAGGCTCTTTTCCTTGCCGATTAACTTTCCATGCCTATTATACGTTTTCTGCTGATGAATTTCTTGAAAAAAAAACGGCGCCGCTTATGAAGCGGCGCCGTTTGCTGCTATACTCTTAGAATTTTTCATGCAAATCAAAACTACTCAATAAATTTTGCGGCCTTTTTCATCCTCCACCCAGGACATACGATGGAAATAGGTGTTGATCCGGTCTCGCCATTCCTTCGCGTGTTCTGCCTGGTTTTCAAAACGAGCCAGCGTACGCATATACGACGCCGGTTCCACCAAGCCTTGCAGTTCCCGCCAAAGCGCAAGCATCCGCTCCGCTTCTTCGGCGCCCTCAAAGTGCGTGTCGTAAATGTGCTGAATAATCGTCTTCCCTGTCTTTAAAACATGTGCGTACGGCATGTGATGGAAAAAGAGCAGCAATTCCTCCGGGCAGGTTTCCACGTTTGCATACATCGATGCATTCGGTTCATTATATTGCGCGGTATACCCCGTACCCGCGGGCGTACGGTCCACGCCAATCCCCATATGATCGGCGCGATGATAAGTGCCCCACCGGTCGTACTCATAGCCCTCAACATCCGGACCATAGTGCGTATGCGGCGTAACCATCCAGCCGATTCCAAGCGGTGACGTGTATTTTTCATAGGCCGGCCAGGACATCATCAAAATTGCCTGGACATTTTCCAGCACTTTTTGGTTTAATCCAAATGTCAGACGAATCCAGTCTCTTGCAATGTCTTCTGCTGAAAGCGACGTGTTAAATGCCAAACGGCCGAATCCATACAGGTTAGCCGCCGCCAAATCATGCCCTGTCCAATTTTCATCGTCCCCAGTATTGGTGACCGCCACCATTCCGCAGTTTCGGTTGCCGTAGGTACGCCCGGACACAATGTCTGCAATCGTATCACTTTCCTGACCACAGAAGGTCCGGAAATTCAAAATCTCGTGAAACATGGGCAACAAATAACAGACATGACGCTGCTGTCCCGTATATTCCTGCGCAATCTGTACCTCGAGCATCATATTGGTCTTTTTCAAACCACCAAAAAGCGGATGTACCGGTTCTCTTACCTGAAAATCCATGGGGCCGTTTTTAATCTGCAAAATTACATTATCTGCAAATTCACCATCGTGCCCTATAAAGTTATCATAACCGGAACGGGCGCGGTCAGTTTTGGTGTCCCGCCAATCCTGCTGGCAATTGTAGACAAAGCAGCGCCAAATTACAATCCCGCCATAAGGACGTGCAAACTCCGCGAGCATATTGGCTCCGTCGGCGTGCGTTCTTCCATACGCAAAGGGCCCCGGTTCCCCTTCGGAGTCCGCTTTGACCACAAATCCGCCAAAATTCGGGATACCTTCAAAAACATCTGCAATGCGTTCGCGCCAAAACGCACGTACCCTTTCATCGCAAGGGTCAGAGGTATCCAGCCCGCCGATTCGCTTTGGAGAAGCAAAATTGAGAGAAAGGAAGAGCTTTACGCCGTATGCCTCAAAAATACGGGAAAGCTGAACAAGCGGAGCGCGGTAACGTGCCGTAATCAACTCCGCAGCCACTCCGCGGACATTCACGTTATTGATACAAACGGCATTTATCCCAACCGAGGCAATCATACGCGCATAATCGCGAATACGTTCCGTCACCGTCACTTCTTCGTTACAGAAAAAGAAGGAATTTCCCGAATATCCGCGCTCAATGGATCCGTCGAGATTATCCCAATGATCCAGCATGCGAATGGGATTGGACGGCGTTTGCGCCAATGTAAACGCATACTCCCCCATTCTCAAACGTTCCAACATGGCGAACATGCCATATAAAAGTCCCCGCTGTCCGCCTGATTCGACGGTGATCTTCCCCGGTACAGCTTTTACCAGGTACCCTTCTTCTCCGTACATATGTACTTTGGAGCAGTGAAACGTTACAAAAAGTGCCTCTTTGTCGGTTTGATCGGCAAAAATCGGCGCCACACCGTACATTGCTTCAAAAGCGATCTGTAATTCCCGCCGGATGCTATCTGCTATAGGCCCGGTTTCAGACAGCGCCACGCAAATGCGCTCCGGCGAGTCATCCATTTTTTCGTAATTCAGCCATGCTTTTGTGTAGGTCATCTGAATAACCTCTCTTCCAACTGAATTTCCGCACGTCCTGTGCGAACAGTTCCTATAATCTGCAGTTAGGATATTTTATTTTATCATGTTGCTTTCCTCCGCGTCAATTCTCTTTTTATAAGTTTGGCTGGTCGGAAAAAGAACCAGGTAAAACTTTTATAAAAAAGTAAAAGCTGATTGAAAACAGGTCCTGTCATCCAGTATAATAAAGATATGAAAAAATTATAGGAGAACTTGCCATGGATGATTTGACCAACGCAAAAGAATTTGCTTGCGGCGAAAAAGTTTTTTCCGTTTTGCCAAAGGAATATGCTGATACTCCCGTGAGCTCGATGCTATGCGGTAACTTTATTGAAGTTGGTTTCGGTTATCAGGTTGAAAGTATGTGGACAGAACTGTTTTATAACCGCAGTTTTGAAAAAGTGTTCCCAATTGCCAAAGGCACGTATGACTGGTTCGGCGGGAATGATCGAGGCCTTGGCAATGATTGGACCGGTGAAGAGTGGTATCATTCTGCGTATCAGCATAATCGTTGGTACGCCTTCCCCGGAAAAGACCGCCCGGAGAGCATCACCGCAGACGCTACTTACCTCACAGAAAAAACGCCCGGCTACAGCCTCACGCTTTCCCAAGTTCCGGGCGGCGTACATGGCAGTCATTGTCTCATCATTGACAATTTTGACGACCGTTTTGCGGGAGTTGCGCAGGACGGAAAATATCTCCGAAAAGGAGAACGGTATCAGTTCAACGGTTATTTCAAGTTATTAGAAGGCGAAGGAATTGAAGCGCAAATACAAATCCGGGAAACGGCACGTCCCCTTTCCGACGAGCCGTTGGTATCCATTCCGCTGGGACCCGTCCCTCAAGAAGGCGGATTTTTGCATGCGGACTTTTGCCTGCCTGCATTCCAAGGCTGGGCCACCTTTGCACTGCTGGTCTCGGGCGGCGGAAAAGTATTGTGTGATGCGTTTTCTCTGATGCCTGTCCACTCTGCAAATGGTTGGCGCGAAGACGCCGTAGAGGTCATCCAGCAGTTAAAACCCTCTGTTCTCCGTTTCCCAGGTGGAAATTTTGGCTCTTTCCATCATTGGATGGACGCCATTGGTCCCAAAAACAGCCGCAAACCGGAACCCAGCATCATGTGGGGGGATTTAAATTATAACGATGTTGGAACAGACGAATTTCTGGATTTGTGCCGGCAAACTGGAGCGGAACCATTGCTCTTGGTCAACATGTTCCACCCCTCCAAGCAGCACTATTTTCTTTCTTTCCCTGAAATTACAGAATGGGGCGGACTGCAGCGGCACGGCAGCAACATTACGCACGTTTTAGACAAAGAGGAGGGTATTGAAGTCGCGCGGAAATGGGTTGAATACTGTAACGGCAGCATTTCGACGCCAATGGGAAAACTTCGCGCGCAAAATGGGCATCCCGAGCCATACGGGGTAAAATACTGGGAAATGGATAATGAGCCGTGGCGCTGGTTTACCAAAGAAGAATATGCAGAATATGTCACACGTTATGCGAAAGCCATGCGTTCTGTCGACCCCACGATACAAATCGGCATCTGTTCTTATCATACATTCAGCGACGTCATTGAAGATATTTTGGAATTGTGTGGAGAATCCGTCGATTTTATCGCCGACCGCATGTGCGAACCGTTTAATATTAAACGGAAAATATCCATTTTACGCAACTACAACCGGACGCACACCCACCAGATCTATTATACGGACACGGAAGCTCTGCAAAATCGCGATCTTGCACTTGCGCCGTTTACAAAAGATTTTTATCAAAAACACGATATCGGTTTCTGTCAAAGCCGTCGCACCTGGATCTATGCCCTGACGATGGCAGGGAATTTGCTGCATTACCAGCGCTATGGGAATCTGGCACGGTTTATGTGTTTTAATAACCTCTGTAACACGTCCGGCCAGTCCTGCATAGAAGTCTCAAAAGAAGAGAGCATCCTCTCTGCTTCCGGCATTCTTTTACAGCATATGGCACGTACACAAGCCGCATATCCCTTACGAATTGAAGGCTATGAGGCAGACAGCTTGAAAAGCATAGAAATACAGGCCAGTTGGGATGAAACGCGTACTCATTTGGTTCTTAATCTAGTGAACAAATGTGACCAACCGGCGCCGGTCACCTTAGATTTTTCCCGTCTGGGGCGTCAGTTTACTTCTTTCCAGAGTACACGACTATACGCCGAAGATGGCTCCGTGCAGGAGACAATCCGTTCCCACGGAAACATCCATAAGGAAATCCACTATGGGGCTATTTCCAGCACGCAACCACAGACATTTGATCTCCCTGCCTTTTCCTTCTTTGAAATTATTTTAAGTGATACCTAACTTTCATACGAAATTGCATTACTGAATTACAGCATAGCTTTTTGATGGAAAGCCGTATGGCAACGGGAGACAGTTGCTTTTCCCTATTGGAAACCCGCTCCCGGAAGATTGCCTTCTGGCCACTTTCCTTTTTGTCCACGATGAATATGCAAAATTAGGCAGGTCCCATTTTTCCCGAACATGCAAAAAGCCCACGGATTTCATCCCTTGATAGGATGCGGTCTGTGGGCTTTTTGGTTTTTCTGGGGATTTATTATGGAGCAGCTCCTCCTGACACTTGAAAGTGTTCTCAGTTTCTCATCCCTTGGAAAGCAAGACAACCGTCTCGACGTGGAATGTCCTGGGAAACAAATCAACTGCTGTCATACGTTTTGCCTCATATCCTCTCTCCCGCAAAAGCGCCACATCCCGCGCCTGCGTGGAAGGATTACAGGAAATATAAATCAACTTTTCTGAGGCCATCTCCGCAATCGCGCCCAGACATACACTATCCAGGCCCTTACGCGGCGGATCTACAACAATCGCATCGGGGCGATATCCCTCTTCCGCTAACCGTAAAGCAGCCGTCCCCGCATCTGCAGCAAAAAACCGGGCGTTTGTCAGCCCATTTGCCCGTGCATTTTCTTCCGCATCACGTACAGCACGTTCAATAATTTCCACTCCTGTGAGCCGTTTCGCACGATCTGAAAGACAAATACCAATACTCCCCACACCGCAATACAAATCCAGAAGTTCTTCCACACCCTCGCCCAGGTAGGAAGCCGCCGCCGCATACAATTTTTCTGTCTGCGCCGGATTGATCTGAAAAAAGGAATCTACTGATAATTGAAATCGTCTGCCTAACAATGTTTCCGTAATGGTTTCGTTTCCCCAAATTTTCACAGTCTGCTCTGAAACAATGACATTATCTCTCCGCGTATTGAAATTCAGGAATACACCTGCCGTGCCTGGACAAACCTTCAGCAGCATAGAAACCAGCTGGTCCAACGCGGGCAGCTCCCGCTTAGCCGTCACAAGACAGACAAGTGCCTCCCCTGCACGAGACGTACGCACCAGGATATGCCGTATGGCGCCGCGTTCCTTTTCCTCCTCATACGCTTCAATATGATACTGCCGCATATAGGCAAGCACCGTATCCCGGATCACACGCGATATAGGGCTCTCAAGCCGGCAGGCATCGCATGGGATCACCTCATGCGTGCCGCCCCGGTAAAACCCTGATACAATTTTCCCTTTTTGAAACCGCACCGGATACTGCGCTTTGTTCCGATAGGCCTCTATGTCCCCCGCACCCAAAATCCCGTCAAACACAGGGTCCGCTCCGCCAATCCGGCGCATAGTTTCCAAAGCGTGGGTTTTCTTCATCCACAATTCTTCCTCATAAGAGAGATGGCGTAATGCACAACCACCACAATCCGGAAAGGCACGGCAATCTGATCTGATACGATAAGGGGATGGTGTATGCAAAGACGTTACCTTGCCCCAGGCATAACGAGGACGAACAGCTGTCACTTTGATTTCACATTCGTCACCACGAACCGTGCCGGGAACAAAAATTGTGCATCCGTCCAGATGTGCCACTCCGGCGCCCTCGGACGTATATCCTTCGATCTTTACAAGTCCTCTTTGATTCTTATAACACTGGTTCTCCTGTTTGGCCATAACCGTCCTCGTTTTCCGGTTTCCATTGGAAACCGTTTATTCTTTAATCATTATATCGGGATTTTTCCCAAAAGTCCAGAAAGCACAAAAAACAGTGACCCGCGGCACATTCGCCGCGGGTCACGCAAAGCTGTATTCAATCCTTCTTACGTATACCTGTTTCAATTTTCTGCGCCGTAGATATTAAATCTGAAGAGCAGCGCAGCATCGTCGTTGTTATCACACTCGAGATGTCCACCGGAGAATCTGCCGCCATTAATAATGTGATGCAGGCCAATGATTCTGCAGAACTGCGATTTTAAATTGATCTTATCGCCTTCGTCTGTCACCAGATAGACATTTCCAGTGCATTTATCCAATGCCTTGATGAATCCTTCCAAATCGGTTTCGCTAATGGTAACTTCCTTTGCGCGTCCAATGCTCATATTGGTTCCTCCTTTTCTCTTTCTCTCAGCTTTGCACCTATAGTATACGCAAGCAATTCCAATTTGTCAAAAAAGTATGGAGGCATCGTTTTTGTGTATGGTGCACAAGTTCATGTTAAATTTTTTGTACACAACGTCTTTTGCACGCCGCGTTGGACCTTATTTTGTGTGTCTGCAACAATTTATGCCATTTGAAATTAGTCATTCTGCCGATTTTTCAACCTCGTTTTCGTTGTTATTATCGATAAAAGCGCATTTCTTTCCTGCGGTTTGCTTTGGTGATTCTATGTAAAAAGGCTCTCACCTTTCAACGCTTATACAATATGTATAATGTTGGGAGGTAACTTCCTTTCATATCTTTGTCATGACGTTCGGCATACAATAAATCATATGAAAAAAAGCTGTAAAAAACCGGCCCTTTTTAAGGGCCGGTTAACATCATTCAATCATCAATTGCTTATGCATTTGCCAAAATAGCTGTTTCTATCTCATCCTCGACGCGGCAAATACCGGCGCCAAGGCCATTAAACTTCTCGATCAAATTGTCGTATCCACGTTCAATATACTCAATGCAGGAAATCTCCGTGACGCCCTGCGCCGCAAGGCCAGCAATAATCAATGCCGCACCCGCACGAAGATCACACGCACGCACCGGAGCGCCTGTTAAATTTTCAACACCCTCAAAAACCGCAATCTGGCCATCCACCTGTGCACGCGCGCCCATCCGGCGCAGCTCGTCCACATAGCGGAAGCGGTCCTGGAAAATGCTCTCGTTCATAATGCTGGTGCCATGCGCCAAGCACATTAAAACAGCCGTCTGGGAATTCATATCCGTTGGAAATCCCGGGTAAGGCATCGTTTTTACGTTTGTCCGACGTAACGCGCCTTTTCTGCGAACCAGCATGGCGTCATCCATATCAACAAACTCCACGCCCATTTCCTCAAATTTTGTGGTAATGCACTCCAAATGCTTGGGAATAATATTGCGGATGATAATTTCTCCGCCCGTTGCCGCAACAGCCGCCATAAAAGTTCCGGCTTCAATCTGATCCGGGATAATCGAATAAATACCGCCATGCAAACGACGGACACCCCGAATTTTTATCACGTCCGTACCGGCGCCGGTAACATTGGCGCCCATTGCATTCAAAAAGTTGGCAAGGTCCACAATATGCGGCTCTTTATTGGCGTTCTCAATCACTGTCTGACCAGGAATACGAACTGCCGCCAACATTACGTTAATCGTACCGCCAACCGTTCGCTGGTCAAAATAAATCCGTGCAGGATGCAGGCTCTCCGACGCCGTAATATGAATTGCGCCGTTTTTGATCTCCACATTGGCGCCCAGCGCTTCAAAGCCCTTAATATGCTGATCAATGGGACGGGAGCCCAGATCACAACCGCCTGACATGGATACATGTGCCGCACCAAAACGGCCAAGCACAGCGCCCATCAAATATGTGGAAGCACGAGTCTTCCGGGTAAGGTCATCAAATACGGCCCGCGGCCCGCGGAGTCTTGTACAATTAATTTCTACCGTCGTATCATCCAAAAGCCGGACGCTCGCGCCCATGCGTTTGAGTATTTCAAGATGAACTGTTACATCGCTGATTTTCGGGATATTGCCGATCACACATGTGCCTTCAACCAGAATCGCGGCGGTAATTACCGCCAGAGCAGCATTTTTAAAGCCGCTTACTGAAACTTCTCCATGCAGCTCACGGCCACCTTGAATCACATATTTACCCAAAATTGCACCCTCTTTGTTTTAGTCGAGCGGGACGGCCACCTTACACAATGCCGTCAAAACCGGGCTCCTCTTCTGTTACATTTGATCCTGTAACAAGCCTGCAATATAGTATGCCAAAAAATCGCAACAAAAAAACATGGTTGAGTGATTTTCCAAAAAATTGCGCACTTCAACCCCTTGCGGAGTTATTATAGCATAGCAACCATAATTATGTCAATCTGTTTTTTCATAAAACTTGGATTGTTTTGTAACACAATTGCAATAATGCAGCTTTCATCAGCGTGCAAACACATGATTTCCAATGGTCTTAATCACCTCGCGGGAATAGATCCAGGTGTTTGTCGTCTTTGCCGGGTTATAATAATAAATGGCGCCGCCCGAAGGGTCCCATCCGTTCAGTGCATCACGCGCAGCCTGATAGGACTGACTGCTGATGGGTTCGTCGAATTGTCCGTCAACAATAGCGGTGAACGCCCCGTTTTGATAAATCACACCCGCGATGGAATTAGGGAAAGAGGGATGTTCCACACGGTTCAGCACTACCGCGCCCACGGCAACCTGTCCCTCATAAGGCTCGCCGCGCGCCTCCGCGGAAATAATGCGCGCCAACAGATAGAGGTTGGAATCCATGTTCCCGGAAGCGGAAGAACTGCCGCCGGAAGTTTCGCTGATCCCCAATGCCGCCAATGTGCTTTTCCCCACGATACCATCCACCGTCAAACCGTTTTTCCGTTGAAAGCTCTGCACCGCCTTCGACGTTTGGGTGCCGAACACACCGTCAACTTCCCCGGTATAATATCCCCATTTTTTCAAATTTGTTTGAATCTTCGTCACCATTTCTCCCTCGGAACCCCAGCTGTAAACGGCCGCTTTTGTCTGCGGCATCACCGTCATCAGGAATACGATCAGGATATTGATGAGGAACAAGACGCAAAGTTGTACTGTCAGCTTCTTTTTTTCAATCATGACTTCTGCCTCCTTCCGGCAAAATTGCAGCTTGTCCGATCTTTTCAAGAAACCGGAACACGCTGCTGCCGTTTTGTAATCCTATTCTAGTTTGCGTGGCATTATGCGGGTTATTCCCGGCAAAATCCCACTCTGCGCGCAGGAAAACCCTATTTGAAAATTATTGCGTTATATGCTAAAATACTGAATATCAATTGTATTTTGGATGATTCATCAGGAAGGAGGAACGCGCATTAAACACATCCGTTGTTTTGTAGTGCTGCTCTGCCTTCTTTTCTCTGCCTGCACACCGAATGCCGGGAATTTGTCTGCGCTTCCCCGGACAGAAACCAATCGGGCAATTTTGGCGCCACAGGCACTCTCCTTGCTTGCAGGAACGGCCACTTATACGCTTCCGCGATCCGGAGATATGACGGGAACTGCATATGAAATAGATCTCACCGGCGATGGGGTTCCTGAAACCATATCCTGTCTTTTGCGCAGTCGCAACGGGGAAATGTGTCCCTGCGTAGAAATTTATACGCATGACGGCGGCAACGCTTCCCTGGCAGTTCGAATTGTCGGCGACGGCGACCATATCGACGCAGTCTATTTCCCAGAACTTGACGCTGACGGTACTCGGGGAATCGTGATTGTCTGGGGGCTCTCCGGTTCCTCGCTCCACGGTGTAACGGCAGGACTGCTCTCCAACGACAATTATCGCACCTTATATCACGGCTCCTGTCAATTTCTCTCCGTTACAGATATGGATCGCGACGGGTATGATGAGATTTTATCTGTTACCCACCAAACCGGCGCTGCTGCCGATCAGGTCATTTTGCTGGATTATACGGAAGATGAATTGCAGGCTGTCGCCTCTGTTCCCCTGTCACAAGGTATGGACTTACAAAAGGTTGTTGCCGCAAATGTGGGATTTGATCGCATTGCCCTGTTGTGTGAAGGATATGTCGCCAATTATGGATACATGACCGATGTAATCCTGTATTCCTCCGGCGCATTATATAATGTTTACCGATCAGAGCTGACGGGTGTGAGCGATGCAACAGCACGCGATTTGCCCATCTGGTGTGCTGATGCCAACGGCGACGGGATTGTGGAATTGCCCATTCCGCGGGAAGCTTCCGGTTCCTCGGAACACCAAACTGTGGCCAGCGCCACGTTGATCGACTGGTGCCGCTGTGGAGAAAATACAGAATTGGAAGTTCTGTTTACTACGTATCAGGACAATGAAGAGGGCTGGGCGCTTCGCTTTCCAGACCAATTGCGGACGAATTTGTTGCCCGTTCGTTCTGTAAACGTGGAAGGCGTTTCCGCCACACTTTTTTATTTTTTAAGCGGCGAGGGAGAGATCGGGCAGCCGTTATGGGAAATTTATACGCTTTCCGGTGACAATGCCGCAGAAACCGAACGCAGCAGCGGATTGCAACGTCTTGCCGTCGCGGACGGAAAGATTTACGCACTTCGCATTTATGAAATTATTCACAGTTCGTTTTACTCGGAAAAGACGCTGCGCACGCTGTTTTCCGTTATTTCTTCCGTCGACACGACGGAAGAAGCTACATCGCAGTAAAATCGCCCTTTACGGAGGATTCGCATGAAAAAGATACTGGTCATTGAAGATGAAGCAAATATTCGAAGTTTTGTTGTCATCAACTTAAAACGCGCAGGTTATGACGTCCTGGAAGCCGGCAGCGGAGAAGAGGCATTCGAGGTGCTGGAGCATAACCGTGACGTCGTACTGATGGTCGTGGATCTGATGCTGCCAGGCATCGACGGTTACGAAATTTGCCGTCGGATCCGTGCCAGAGGGTCCGACATGGGGATCATTATGCTCACTGCACGTTCACAGGAAATGGATAAAGTCACAGGACTCATGACGGGTGCGGACGATTATATCACAAAACCCTTTTCGCCGGCGGAATTGACGGCGCGAATCGACGCGCTTATGCGCCGTCTTGGCGGAAGCACCGTACCGTCGGAAGAAATCGTCAGCGGTCCTTTCGTCCTGAATTTGAAAAGCCGCACGCTTTTGAAAAACGGTTCGCGGATCGAATTGACGCAGGTAGAATACATGATTATCAAAACGTTTATGGAGAATCCCAATCGAGCAATGTCCCGAGATGAAATCCTCAAAACCGTATGGGGACAGGAGTATTACGGGGATTTGAAAATTGTCGATGTGAATATTCGCCGCCTGCGGTTGAAAATTGAAGAAAACGCCGCCACCCCTCAATACATCGGGACTGTGTGGGGATTCGGCTATAAATGGGAGGCATAAATATGCCCGCATCGCGCGAAACGCCTTCCGCCAGTGAGGAATTATATGCCCGGGAAGAAGAACAAAGCCTCCGGCACAGCTGGTTGACCGAATCTATTGCCTCTTCCGTCATGGTGCTTGCCGGCTGTTTCCTCCTGTTCTGCTGCGCGGTCACCGCGTTTTTTTACCTTTCCCTTCGCAATGAGCTTTCTGAATGCGCAGAAAGCGCGGTTGCCTATTTGACAAAATATGCGCTTTCCGATCAAGATGCAATCCGTACCGGGGCAACCAGCTATGTTGAAACTGCCGAAAGCCGGAACGCCATGGAGCTGCAGTATTTGGATGCCGACGGCGCATTATTGGTGTCCTCGCTGGGACGTTCTGCCGGAATTTATCCGCAGGGAGAGGATCTCTCGTCCGTATTGGAAAACGGCGGAACCGCCGTATGGCAAGGACGTGATAAATTTACCGATGAAACGGTCATGGCTGCGTCCGCCGCGTTTGTAACGCAAGACGGCACGGTGACGGGCGCACTCCGCTGTGTCAGTTCGCTTCGCGTTGTTCATGTGAAAATCATTACGTATTGCGGCATTGCACTTGCCGTCTGTCTTCTGGTGGTTTTGCTGCTTACCATCGCAAACCGGCGTTTTGCACGCAGTCTTATGGTGCCAATCCGTCAAATCAACGACACCGCACAGATGATAGCCGACGGGTTATACGGCGTACACATTGATCCTGTGTACCCAGATGAAATTGGGGAGCTCTGCCGTACGCTCAACAATATGTCCGACGCCATCAGCCGTTCGGAAAAACTGAAAAACGATTTCATTTCCTCGGTATCGCATGAACTCCGCACGCCGCTTACCGCCATCGGCGGCTGGGGTGAAACGCTGCTTGCGGGCGGCGCAGGAGAGAGCGAGGAAACCAGGCGCGGTTTAACGATTATTACCAACGAAGCAAGCCGCCTGGCGCGCATGGTAGAGGAACTTTTGGATTTTTCCCGGATGGAGAGCGGTCATCTTACCATGCGAATGGAACGGATTGACTTGACGCCGGATATTGAAGACGTCGTATTCATGTATATGGATGCGGTTCGGCGGGAAGGAATTGTTTTGGAATATGACGAGGCGGACGAGCTTCCGGAAATCATAGGCGACCGCAATCGTTTGCGTCAGGTTTTCCTGAACCTGCTGGATAACGCTATTAAGCATGGCGGAGAAGGCAAACGGGTCCGCGTAGAAGCCTACGCGGAAGCACAGACACTTGTCATCAGCGTCCGGGACTTTGGCGCGGGAATCCCACCGGACGAACTGGCGCACGTCAAGGAGCGCTTCTATAAGGGCAGTTCCAAAGCACGAGGTTCCGGAATCGGTTTGGCGATTGCCGACGAAATCATGAAGCTGCACGGCGGACGGCTCGATATTCAAAGCGTTGTGGGACAGGGAACTGTTGCCACCATGACGTTGCCCGCCATCATTGGAGATCCGGACACAGAAATGCTGTAACCATCCCCTCGCGCAATCAATCGATCCGTCACAAAAGCCTCCCTGAATGCTATACTGTGTTCGGGGAGGTGTTTTCGTGGGGGTATTATCCAAGTTCTTTTTTAAAGCCTCCGATGGCGAACGCGCGGAAACGGTTGTTCATCTTGCGCCCGACAACCGTAGTATCATAACCGGACGCGTTCTGGACAGCGACGGAAAACCAGCGGGTGATGCTTGCGTGTTGTTATACGACACCATGGGGAAACAGGAATTTGAATCCTATGCACTAATCGACTCCATGTTTACAGATAGCGACGGTGCCTTTGTCTTAGGCCCGGTTTCCGGCGGGACGCTTTACGCCGTATACGTCTATCACCGTGGCATTCGTACGCGTCAACTGGAATTGAAAGGCTAATCAAAACATAACCAGTTACAAACGCCGGGGAGTGCATTCTCCGGCGTTTTTCTAACTTGTCTTAATCAACGCTTTGTTAAGCTTCCTTTGGTTACATGGCATCCCAGTATAAAGACAAAAGAGACGCCGGCGGAAAACCGGCGTCTCTTTTGTGTAGATTCGGTAAACGGGGGTGTTTATCAAGCCCGAAGATCATTTGGAACATCCAGCGGAGCCTCAAGCTTTTGTGCCTTTAGCATACTAGAATTTTGTCGATTTTGCAAGCTTTTTGGCTAAAAACCCGGCGCAAAGAATCTTTGCGCCGGGTTTTTAGGGTAAAATATGGGATGCAAAGAATTCTGTCGTGACAAATGTCCAAAAGGTATAGTATAATCTTCTTGCAATCGGTATTCAAAATTTTTCCAGCATGTCATGCAGGGAGGTGTCTCGATGAGAACCATTGCCGAAAATATCACCATGTTCCGAAAGCGCGCAAATCTTTCCCTGCAAGATCTTGCAGAACGAATCACCGTGACACAAAAAGCAGTAGACAGCTGGGAACACGATGAATCACAACCTGATTTGGATACGCTTATCCTGATTGCAACTGCTCTGGGGGTGGACGTCACAGATTTAATTTACGATAGACTTGAACTACAGGAGTACAAAACAACAAAACTGGTCCGAATAAAAACGGCGATTATTTTAATTATCCCGTTTGTTCTGGATCTTGCTGCTGTTCTTAGCTCATCTTTTTTTGAAAGCAAGGGACAAATCCTTATCCCTTCATGGTTCTTGCATACTATACTCCTCCCTATTGCATATCTCCTCGGGATAGCTGCACTTGCATCTATTGGGACAATATGGTACAATTTTAAAATAAACAGTGAAAATTTGCGAATCCTCCTGGTTGGCTTAGGAATCATATCTGTTTGTTTTTATTACCTGAGCCTCTATATCCCCAGCCTGGGTTATCAATTTTCATCGTGGCTCTATGACCACCCATGCCTTTTCCTCCTCCCCGGAATTCTGTTTTTTCTGGGATTCAATAAATAAATTTGGAATCTAGCCTTCGGATTTGGCCTTTTTTCAAATGTATTGGCAGATATGACATACAAAAAAAGAAGGCGCCTTATCCAGACGCCTTCTTTTTGTAGATTCCGGCAAACACGGGGGAGCGTTCACCGAAACGGGGGAAACTTAGTCAATCACAGTTAGGCAACATAGTTGGGAAGCGTAAAGGTCCAGCTTCTAGAGGTTCCCATAAGGTAAGTGAGTGTTAACTGCGCACCAACGGTCGCGTCACTTCCTTCAACATAGGTGGAAAAGCCCGTACCGACATAAAAATTGTTTGAAACTGCGCGGCTACCAATTTGAAGAGAATGCTGACTATCCACACAGAAATAATTTAACGATGCAGAAGTAACAGATACCCTGGAATCCTCGATAACCCAGCTACCGGAAACGGAACTGAGGAGATAAGACAATCCATTCCTATAATAATTGACCGTCAGGTATACGGTAGAGGAATAACCGGAGTCCGGGGAAGAAACAGGGTTGGAATTAAACGTAGTGCTTTTCAAATTGAATTCATATGTAGCTGCAATGCTATCATTCGCATTTGAAAGCGCCATGACATTTGTTTCTACCAGACGGCCTATCACCTCTACACAGTTCCCGGCATCGTCATAGAGATAGCCCGTCATGCGCTGTGCAATCGTTCCTTGATCCAAATCGGCGGCTAAAGCCGCAGTGCCCATCGTCAAGCCAATTGCAAATACCAACAAAACAGCCAAAAACTTTTTCACAAATAACCGCTCCTTTATCTCTCAACTTTTTTCAAAATACGCCTGCGGTCATCGGCTTCCCTTCTTCAAAAATCCGCCCCCACAGAATTTTTTGCTTTCTGGCCTGAAGAACCGCCGCTTGAATTTTGTGTTGCCAGCATAAGTTATATTGTTGCAGATTGCAACTGTTTTTCGCAAAAATGTCCTTGCAAAGATTTTTTGCCCACTTAAAACCCTTGTTTTTTAGGTTTTTATTTGAATTTTTATTATTTTATGGAATTCCAAAAAATCATGAAGGGGTATCCATATGAACATTGTCGGTAAGAATCTCAAAAAATTTCGAGAAGCATCTGGCTTATCTCAAAAGGAATTAGCACAACACATGTCTGTCACTCGTCAGACCATTTCAAACTGGGAGCGTGGAATCTCTCAGCCGGATTTAGATTCGTTATTGCTTCTTGCCGGATCATTTCAGGTCGATGTTACAGATATTATTTATGATAAACGTCCACAAAATGAATTTGAACTAACAAGGCCAAAACGTGTAAAACATACTTGTATTTTAGGTATCACATTTGTATTTGTTCTTCTTATCTATACTATTTTTATGCCATGGTTTTCCTCACACAGTATATACAACGTCTCATTGTATTTCACAATCAATAACGTCTTTTTGCCAGCCGTTTACATAATTGGAACAGTCTTTGTGCTTTCAATTCTTTCAATATGGATGGACTTTAGAATTTCTAATATAAAATTGAACCTAATCATTATGCTGTCTTCTTGGATTTTTATTTTTTTATATATTTCTTATATGTTTACCTCTTCGTTAGGACAATTTTGGGGATTCTATTTAAATGATTTATTTCATACAAACGCAATTTATCATTTCTTTATTGACCACTCTGAAATCTTCATTTTTCCAGGTGCTATGCTCTTTTTAGGGTTTAATAGAAAACCCAAGATTTCTGATGAGAGTCCGTGACAGACGCAGGAGGCCCATATTTTATGATGGAGCAAATTGCAAAAAACATCAAACAATATCGAAAAAAGTCGAATTTATCCCAGCAAGATCTGGCCGACAGACTTCACGTTTCCCGCCAAACCGTTTCAAACTGGGAACGCGGGGGTTCACTTAGATAAAGATACCACATCAATCCCACGCTGACTTTTGCTCAACCGATACAGCCGGAGGGCTGGAT